>NZ_JAIUGQ010000099.1:0-1631 GCF_020164715.1 Mesorhizobium sp. ESP7-2 | reverse complement strand
CCTTTTATCTTGCCATCTTAATCGGTTGTGCTTCCGGTGAGCTTTTCGACATCGTCGTTCCTCTCTTTTGGTGCGATAATATACGAATTTATTCTCTATGATACGATACCGCGTCCTAGCGTCGAGTTCCGATGCGCCGTGCAATCTTCCGCGCTCTGCGACGGGGTTAATCGGCTGCACGAAAGCAGCGCTCGAACCGTCGTGGCGCACTTTTCCATCGGACTGACGGAGCATCGTCACAGGCAATCGAGCGCGGTCCGGCCGTCTGTCGATCGGCGCGGCCGCAGGCAAGATAACGTGCGTTCCGTCGTTCCTGGTCTGCATCGGTCCTCATCCGCCGGGGCGGATCCCTTGTGTCAGATGACGCCCGTCACCGTGTGGCCGCCATGCGTTTCAACTTCCGTCCCGCCCCTCATCGATGCGCTCCGAGCAGGCGCCGGTCCTTGATGTGGGCGCGTTGCGCGGCCTCGGTGTCAGTCGCGGTCGCATCGCCGACATAGAACGTGCCGTCGCTCCACATGGCATGCATGATCACCGCAAGCTTGCGCGCCACGGCCACACAGGCCTTGCGGTGGCAGGACCGTTTGGCGATCGCCTGGCCCCAGCTCTTGACCTTGTCCCTGCCCTTGAAGCGCGTCATCAACCCCGACGCCGCCTCGTAGAGCGACCGGCGCACGTCCGCGTCGCCGGCCTTCGAGATGCGGCCCTGGACGTCGATCGAGGTGCCCGACTGCCAGCGTCGCGAGGTCAGCCCGAAGTAGGCGGCGACATCACGCGAGCGGCGGAAGCGTGACGGATCGTCGATCGCCGTCATGAACGAAAGTGCTGTCACCGGGCCGACGCCAGGGATCGCCATGAAGCGCCGGCACAGCTCGCTGCGCGCCACCATCTTGACGACGAGATCGTGCAGCCGGCAGTACTGTCGCCACAGCGCTGCGCGCGCCGACAGCATGGCGTCCATCAGCTCGGACGACAGCGGATCGTCCGCCATCGCGGTGCGCACCGCCTGCTCGAAAGCCCCTCGCCCGACCTTGCCCAGTCGGATGCCGAATGCCTTCAGCGAATGGCGGACGGCGTTTTCCAAGTCGAGGAACTTGGCCTTCAGATTGCGCCGGTGGGTCAGCAGAAGCCGCGTCCGGTAGCAGCTTTCCGACTTGATGTAGGCCTGTCGGAACCAGCCCGTGCGCATGATATGGGCGATCCCCAGAGCATCGGCCTTGTCGGTCTTGTTGCGCTGCGCCGACAGCGCCGCGCGCACATGCAGCGTTTCAAGGCAGATGGCCGGCAGGCCGAGTTTCTTGAGCTCGGGATGCAGCCAGGGCGACAGCGACCCCGCCTCGTGGCCGACGCGGCGCAGGCGCGGCAGAAACGGCTTCAGCACCGCAAACAGTGCATCGGGATCCGTCACCGCCGTCGCTTCAAGATGCACGACGCCCTGATCGTCGACGACACACACCGCCGTCTCGTCCATCGCTACGTCCAATCCACAAAAGAATTCCATGGTTCGCCTCCTGCGTTGCTTCACAGGCGCAGATTTTGCCGCCGAGTCGCCGACGGTCGCCAGTTGAGCTGCGGCCGACGCACCGCTTTTCCTCTCGGCCAAGTGCCCGCCCCGATTACGGGCGGCAATC
>NZ_JAIUGQ010000098.1:0-2079 GCF_020164715.1 Mesorhizobium sp. ESP7-2 | reverse complement strand
CCCCGCTCAAGTAGCGCTCAACAATCGAGCGCTTCTCAAGCTCGCTGAATCTGGACATGCAAAACCCCCGAAGGTTGTGTCCAACTTTCGGGGGTCAGTTCATTCTGTAGAGGTCCGCCGAAAACTAGAATTTGTAATTCAGGCCGATGCGAACGGTGTGGAAGGGGACCTTGGCGTCGACACCGCCCCCTCCGGCTGTGAACGACGCTTTACCCAGGTCCGTGTAAAGATACTCAGACTTGAGCGACCAATTCGTAGTGATGGCGTATTCAGCGCCCGCGCCAACGGTCCAGCCGACCTTGGTCTTGGACAAGTCGATGCCTGGGGCAGAGATCTTTTCGTGACCATAGGCCAAGCCGCCAGTGCCATAGACCATGAAGCGATCGACGGGCGTATAACCAAGGCGAGCACGCACCGTGCCGAACCAGTCAACCTTTGTTTCGAGAGAGGGGCCGCCGAGCGACAAGTCGGCCTTAATGTCGGAACCCTGGAAGTCGGCTTCCACGCCGTAGACGAATTGGCCAACCTGCCAGTTGTAACCGGCCTGAACGCCCCCCAGGAAGCCACTCGCACTGAGGTCGAAACCACCAGGGCCGCCGCCCGAAGGAGAAAGATTAAACGTGCCGAAACCGCCGCCGGCGTTCACGCCGATATATGCGCCGGTCCAGTCATAGGAAGCAGCAACCGGTGCCTCCTGCAGAACGTCAGCCGCATAGGCGGTGCTGGTACCAAGGACGAGAGCGGTTGCGAGAAGAAGCTGTTTCACGGGATGACCCTTTGTTGCCTGCTTAGTTCGGATGAATGCCCCAAGGACTACCTATCCGAGTGGAGATACCGTTGTCGCTGAACGCCTTCCGTTGTCAACGCTGCCAAATCCGAAGGCGGGACTATTTCCTCCCGGTGATGCATGGAAGCCACAGCCTCAGCGTGTGCCGCACGATCTTTCCCGCGACGAACCGGCAGCACTCCAATTCGTCGCGCGCTATAAAGTAAGTAAGCATTTATTTATGAGGCGGCGATGACGAAGCAAGAGGTTCTCGAACAAGCCGGGCTGAGGCTGGTGAAGGTTGGAAATCTGAACCAGTGGGCCGGCGACTACCTGGCCGGTGCAGTGGCCCTCGAGAAGAACGGCTTTCCGGATTGTCCAGCAATTGCGCTCCAGCAAATGCTCGCGGACATTAGAGGCGGAGCCAGTAGCAATGAAGGCAACCGCATCCCAAACTCAGTTGGGCATCGACATTTCCCTGATTTGCGGCTTTGAGCCACCAGATGATCGCATCGGGCCACTTTGAGCCACCCCGGCGCCTTGCGCGTACCTAGCGCCCAACACCGTTTGTGCAATCGCGTATCCTTGCTCGGCTGCTTTGCTTGCCAGGCAGCCGCTTTGACTTCATCCACAGCCACGGCAATGCCCATTGAATACATCACACCTAGCTCATACTGAGCAGGAGCATAGCCTTGGCTCGCCGCCTTGCTGAACCATACGAACGCTTGGTTGTCGTCTTTGGCAACGCCCCGTCCCGCAGCATAGGAAGCGGCAACATTGTACTGAGCTTCAGCGACACCCGCCGCTGCGGCCTTCGACCACCAGCTGAATGCCAGCCGATTGTCAGGCGCGACACCGTCACCTTGCCAATACAAATTCCCCAACTGGCTTTGGGCCTGAGCGTGCCCCTTTTCTGCCGCCTTGCCGTCGCGAGATTCCGGATCCTTTGCTGAAGCACATCTCGCCGTTGAGTTGGGAGCACATCAACCTGACCGGCATCTACACCTGGGACGCGGAACGTCAAATGCCTGAAGGATTCCGATCGCTAAGACTTCCGACCCCAATCCGTCGAGCAGCATAGAGTTCACGATCCGTTCGCCCTTAGCGCAAGATTTTGAACAGCTCTTGTCCTGACCCCCGTCGGGACTGAGCCCAGCCTCCAGTTCAGCCCTTGGCGGCCGCCGTTGCCGACACTTGCTGCGCGGCCAGGAACATCAGCGCCGAGGCGGCGGTCCGCCGTTTCCAGCCGGCGGCTTCGGCCGTGTCGAGCAGTCTCGCCAGCAGCGGCTTCAGCACGCCGCGGCATTCGCTTT
>NZ_JAIUGQ010000097.1:0-2186 GCF_020164715.1 Mesorhizobium sp. ESP7-2 | reverse complement strand
TGAGCGTTTCCATCCCCTCCTTTGGCCAGCCGAATTCGCTTGTCGATCGAACAACTGAGGTGCGGAAGGGGCAGCACATCGAGCTGAACGGCAACATTACCCACCTATTCGAGAAAAACCGCATCACGGTGAACCTGGGCGTTCCCGTCACGGTCGATGCTGCTGTCGTCAGGGTGGTGAATGCCTAGAAGGCGCCGACAAGAAAGAGGCGGCTGGTGGGCAAGCCGACATGAGGCACAGGTCGGCATAAATTGAATTTTCATCGCTCGCCCCCCTTTTCGCCGGCGGTTAGCCAGATCAGTGAAGCGGCAAGCAAAGGCCAACGCCTTTCCATCTTCGATCTCGACGCCCTGCGCGAGGCTTCATGAAGCCTGCCCGCGAAACAATGTCTCGGTTGCACAAAGGCCAAAATTGCAGAGGACCTAAAACAGGAAATCCGAGGGCTTTTGGCATCCGGCGCAGCTTGGGGACACGTCAAGCTATTGGCCCGTAACTTCCTGGTCGAGACGACCAGGTCATGGGGGTTCCGCCTTAGTGATTTTTCGAGTTTCGAGCAAGCTTGTTCGATCCCGTGGACGCTCGTTTCGGAAGAGCTACACTATCGGAAAGTCCACCAGTTCCGCACCAACCGCAAAGCCTACGAGGACAGCCGCCCGCGCGGTCGGCGCTCTATCGCATGCACCCGATGGAATTGGTCGTCGGAGACGTGCACCCGATCGACATCCACCTGACGCGGGCTGAGGGCTCGATTTGTACAGCGAAGTTGATCGCGTTTCTCGATGGGCGACTGGGCCACCGCACGGGGCGACCCCGACGCCGAGGGGGCCGAGCAGGGGAGCCTGGCGCTGTGATGTGGCTATGAAGCGTTCAACCTCGGTCTGATCAGGCAGGCATCCTGACAAGACTGGCCGGGGCGCGGTCGCTTATCTTTTCGGTGAGTGCGGCACCGTGCGACTGCGGGCGCCCCTTTACTGGAGCGTGATGATACCGTCGATCGCCCGCCATTCCGATGGGGTGATGAGCCGGTGGTGGGCGACTCGGACGGAGTGAAGCGGCCCCTCGAGTTCGCGCTCCCAGTAGGAGAGGAACCCCTTTAGTTCGGGGAACTCCGGCGCCAGGTCATAGTCCTGCCAGACATAAAGCTGCAGCAGGCTCGGATGGTCGGGCAGACGATAATGGATCTGCGCAGTGGTCAGGCCGTATCCCTCCATCTGGAGGCGGAAGTCCTTGCTGACATTTTCAACCATTCATGTCTCCTTTCCGGCGGCGGTCTGCAATCAACTCCCTGCGAGGGTGAGCGGTTCCGGCGCCCGCGATTGCGCCGGCTGCGGATATTTTGTTGGATCGCGGCGGAACTTCAAGCGGCAGCTCCCGGCACGCGGCAGAATAACCACGCGATAACAGCTGGTTGGCACTCTCTATGGGTGAGTGCCAAAATTTTTTGGCCGACCTCTTGAAACCGAAAAAAGGCAAAACTAGCTCGATATGCGCGCGCGATGCCTGACGAAGGGTCGCCGCACCCCGCACCGTTCCGAATTGCCGGTCGGTGCGGAGGAACCTCAAACCTGTTTGTCCCAAGAGGAGAACGACATGGCGTTCCGCCCATTGCATGACCGTATCCTGGTCCGCCGCATCGAGGCCGAGGAAAAGACCTCCGGCGGTATCATCATTCCCGATACCGCCAAGGAAAAACCGCAGGAAGGCGAAGTGATCGCCGTCGGTCCCGGCGCGCGCGACGACAGCGGCAAGCTGACCGAACTGGATGTCAGGGTCGGTGACCGTGTCCTGTTCGGCAAATGGTCCGGCACGGAGATCAAGCTCAATGGCGAGGACCTACTCATCATGAAGGAAAGCGACGTGATGGGGGTTATCGACCAAACCGCGCAAGTGAAGAAGGCCGCCTGACGGCTTCTTCGAAAATCCACCAGTCAACGAATGCTGCCTAGATAGAGGAGTGATCCAATGGCTGCCAAAGAGGTAAAATTCCATACCGAAGCGCGCGAGAAGATGTTGCGCGGCGTCGATATCCTGGCCAATGCGGTGAAGGTGACGCTCGGCCCCAAGGGACGCAATGTGGTCATCGACAAGTCGTTCGGCGCGCCGCGCATTACCAAGGACGGCGTCACCGTCGCCAAGGAGATCGAGCTCGAGGACAAGTTCGAGAACATGGGCGCGCAGATGGTGCG
>NZ_JAIUGQ010000096.1:0-2272 GCF_020164715.1 Mesorhizobium sp. ESP7-2 | reverse complement strand
AAGATGCCTTCGGGATCGGCGCCCGACAGCGTGAATTCATCGGTGTGGCAGATGCCGGTCGCCTTGATCTCGACCAGCACCTCGCCGTCGCGCGGTCCTTCGAGGTCGACCTCCATGATCTCCAGCGGCTTTCCGGCGGCGACTGCGACAGCGGCGCGGGTTTTCATTTTTTCTCTCTCCCCAAAATTTGCCTGCCAAGGCTGTGTTCCGGCATCTTGTGATCAGAAATGTCTATGCGGCGACCTTGCCCGGTCCCGCCGGGAATACGCCCGACATCGGTAAATCCCTTGATGCGCTTGACCCTATCGCATCAGCGGCGAATCGCCGGATAGGGTTCTGTTGCAAACTTTCTGGCAATGAAGGCTGTGGTATCGAGCCTCCCCTTTTTCATTGCGGGAGTTTCGATGTTCAAGGGCCGCCATTTCGACCAATCTGTCATCCTGCTGTGCGTTCGTTGGTATCTGGCCTACAATCTGAGCCTGCGAGACCTCAAGGAAATGATGGCCGAGCGCGGCATCAGCGTCGATCATTCCACGATCCATCGCTGGGCCGTTCACTTCTCGCCGGTGCTGCTGGAGCGCTTCAATCAGCGCATGCGCGCCGTGACCGGCAAATGGCATGCCGACGAGACCTACATCAAGGTCCGCGGGGGTGGATGTATCTCTATCGTGCCATCGACAGCGTGGGCGACACGGTTGAATTCTATTTCAGCGAGAACCGGGACTTGCCTGCGGCCAAGCGCTTCTTCAGCAAGGCGCTGGACCGCCATGGCCGTCCCGATCGCGTCGTCATCGACGGCAGCCAGACCAACCACGAGGCGATCGTGTCCTGCGACACGACAAATCGCTTGAAGGAACGCTCCCGGGACCGGTTGAAGCCGATCACAATCCGGAAAAGTCGATACTTGAACAATCGCATCGAGCAGGATTATCGGCGCATCAAGCGCCGTGTGCGATCGATGCTCGGCTTCAAATCCTTTGCCAGCGCGGCCGTTCCTGGCCACCGCGATCGGAACAACGGTCGGACCCGCCGGAGCCACGTACCAAATTCAGAGTTTGCAACAGAACCACGACGCCTGATATGCAGTTGCCAAGTTGCTTCTCCAGTGACTGTGACCAAGCGCGAGCCTGGATCCAACCCGTCATTGGTCATTGCGAAACGGCCGGACGCGAGCGCTGCCGATAGCGGCTGGTAGTCCGGTCACCATCCGCGTCGGCAGGAAGCCCTGTCTGGCGGGGGCAACTTCTCCCTTGCCAACTCGCATTCCCAGCCAACGCTCCAAGGACTTACGCTTCGTCGTGGTTCCAGATGACCGGAGACCATGTCGCTCTCCGGCAGCTCTGTACCGAGCCTCTTTCCGCTATCGACTGGTGCTGCGGCGGTACGGAGGCCGTCGCAGCGAATTCAAGCACCAGCTTCCAAGTGGTCTAGGCCGCCGATCTTCGGTCCCGTCATCCAAGGCGCCGCCACGGGGACATCCTCGATCAGCCCGACTCTGCGAGCCCAAGTCGTAAAGATTTTGTGCGCCGCCTCGACAGACTTCCGGCCGTCGTAGGCGGAACAGCACGTTTCACATGCCGCCGCGTGAAGAAGGCCACGCCTTTCGATGGGCCATTCTTCCAAGAACTCTATGGCATCCATAACACACTCGATCTTTCGGAGAACGAAGCCATCGTCCCTTACCAAAATCGGCTGCTTGAACGTTCCACTTTCCATAGCAACCTCCCTTCTCACCGTGGAGCGCGTCAGAGCATGTCAGCGATCCCGTCGGACGGGAACAACCGCAAACGGAGACGGAATATTCCTGCCCCGGCCCTTTTGAGCGCTTTTATGTGAAAAATATTGGAAGCGCCTATTTTCTGTTCAAGAGAGTGACTACTCCTTTGGGGCCGATTTGTTGGAATTTCAGAATTGCAGGTGTCGGCTTGTCCCGCCCTGTGTGCGCACCAGGAACACTACCTGCTCCCAGCGCCTCGGGAGACCAAGGCTTCGTGATGCGCCGATCACGCCGGCGTAGTCAGGCGGACTTTGGTCAGGGCTTCCTGTCACGAAGACGACGGTCATGCCCTTATCGCGTGACAGCTCCCTTGCGATCTGGGGCCCCGTGAGCCCATCCGGCCATGACGGCGCCATCGGCGGCCTCGTGAGCCAGGGCCATCTCCCGGCCTATACGCGGGCGGAAGTGCAACTGGGCCGATCCTTCTTCCGCGCCGATCTGCGTGAGTTCGAGGAGGTGCAGACGCGCTCGCTTACCCTGCGCTATCTGTTCGCG
>NZ_JAIUGQ010000094.1:0-2373 GCF_020164715.1 Mesorhizobium sp. ESP7-2 | reverse complement strand
TTTCGGGTCTTGCCAGATCAAGTTTGAATTGGCCGTCCCGGCGGCGGGAGATGACGCCGCCGGACGCTTCTTGAGCCTTGAAGCAAGGCTCCGCGATGTCTGGCGCTCGGCCTATTTCACCTTCAGCGCAGTCAGCACCTTGTCGACGTTGTCCTTGGTTATCAGGATAACGCCCGTATCCAGCGAGTCCGGAATCGGACGGCCGCCTTCCTTCGCCGTCAGACCGGCCGACTTCAACGTGTTGGTGTTGTAGTCGTGGAGCAGCTTGACGGCGTAATAGATGAAGAGTTCGCGGTTCTGCACGACGATGCCGTCAACCCAGCCTTCCTTGGCCGACTTGAAGAAGTCCGGCGTCTGCTCCATTGCCGTCACCTTGATGTCGCCGGGGTTCTTACCGGCTTCACGCAGTGCGGTGACGATGCCGGCACCGGATTCGGAATCGAAACCGGCCAGCCCGGCGATGTCGGGATGGGCCGCCAGAATCGCCGCAGTCACCTGCGCCGCCTTCTGCGCATCGCCACCGTCATCTTCATTGGCGACGATGGAGTATTTGCCGCCACCATTGGCCTCGACATAGGCTTTGAAGCCGGCCACTGCTTCGCGCATGTTGCCGGCGTTGATGATCGACATCGACGCAACCTTGCCACCTTTCGGCAGCATTTCCATCAGCTTCTTGGCCTGGGCGACGCCGACCTGCGTCCAGTTCGTGCCGATATAGGCCAGACGGCCGGAGTCGGGCAGATCGCCATCATCGACGACCGTCGGCACGCCTTGCTCCAAGCACTTCTTGACGGATTCGGTCAGCGACGGATCCCAGCCGCCGACAACGGAGACACCGCTCGGCTTCTGCGCGCAGACCTGGTCGACGGCGGCGATGAAGCCGGGCACGTCGAAATCCGTCGGCCCGGCGACAATCACCTTAACGCCGAGTTCTTCAGCGATCCGTTTCATGCCGACATAGTCATACTGCACGAACAACGGCAGGTTGGCCTTGTTGGAGATCCAGTAGTAGGTCTCCTTGGCGTCGGCCGGCCCGAAGGATGATTCCTGCGCGGTGGCCGGAAACGTGTAGAGCAATGCGGTGGCAGCAAGTGCTGCGCCGGAAAGTATCGTTCTCACTATGGATTTCATGCCCGTTTCCTCCTGAAGTTTTTGAGTCCCAGTTCCTGCATGTCATTCGGTTGGGCCGAATGCCTCCTCCCGTCCTCGCCTTAAGTCAGGCGCGGCCGCTGGTCTTGAAACGATCGAGCGAGACGGCGAACAGCAGGACCAACCCCACCACCAGCCCCTGCCAGAACACGCCGATCGCATTGATGATCATGGCGTTCTCGATCAATGCGATGAAAAGCACTCCGAGAATGCCGCCGAGGATCGTGCCTTCGCCCCCCTTCAGGCTCGCGCCTCCGAGCACAGTGGCGGTGATGACCTTGAGCTCGATGCCGACGCCGGCGTTGACGACCGCGCTGTTGAGACGCGCCGCGCCCAGCACACCGGCAAGCCCCGCCAGCGCGCCCATGATGACGAAGCCGATCAGGATGAGCCGGTCCACGCGAATACCCGAAAGCTGGGCTGCGCGCGGATTGCCGCCGATGAAATAGAACTGACGGAAGAAGCGAGTCCGCGCCACCAGCCAACCGCCGACGAGCACCAGCACCAGCATGGCCCAGAAAGGCGACTGGATCCTGAGCAACGGATCCGCGGCGCGGCCATATTCGGCAAAGGCATCGGTGATCGGGGTGACCCCGGTGCCGGCGGTGACGTAGGTCAGGCTGCGAAAGATGGTGAGTGTGCCAAGGGTGGCAATCAAGGCGTTGATGCCGATGCGGGTGACGATCAGACCATTGACCAGGCCGCACAGAGCGCCAACCAGGATGCCGACCAGAACCGCAAACTCGGCCGGCCAGCCCCACCATCCTGCGACGACCGCCGCCCAGACGCCGGAGAAGGCCAGGGTCGATCCGACAGACAGGTCGAAAGTGCCGCCGATCATCAATAGCATCATGCCGCAGACAAGGATGCCGACAGGTGCAAGATTGAGCAGCACGGCCCGCATGTTGGAGGCGGTTGGAAAATTGTTCGGGTAGACGATGCTCATCGCCAGCGCGAGCGCAATGACGAGTACGAAGAGCGTCAGTTCCCTGGAATCGGCAAGCCGCCGCACGATACGCACGAAAAGCTTTTCGCGCCGGGGTTCGACATTCTCGGCCATCGGTTGCGTAATCTGCATCGTCATGCCTCTGCCATTCCTGCTTGCTTGCGCACTTCGGCCACCGAAGCCGTGTATCTGGTGGCCAGCCGCAGCACCTGTTCTTCACTCGCCCCGTCGCCCGGCAGTTCGCCGACCGTCCGGCCTTCCGCCATCACCACGATGCG
>NZ_JAIUGQ010000093.1:0-2809 GCF_020164715.1 Mesorhizobium sp. ESP7-2 | reverse complement strand
CGACTGCGCGTCGCCGGTTTACCGGCGCCCTCGCGGAGCATAGGCCCCGAAGGGGCCGCTCATGCGTGAGCGCTGGCTAAACATCTGACTTCAGGCGACAATCCTTTGGATTGCGCCGAAATGGACATTAGGAATGAGAACGATCAAGCCGATCGAACTATTAGTACCGGTAAGCTTCAAGCGTTGCCGCTCTTCCACACCCGGCCTATCAACGTGGTCGTCTTCCACGGTTCTCAGGGAATACTCGTTTTAAGGTGGGTTTCCCGCTTAGATGCCTTCAGCGGTTATCCCGTCCGGATATAGCTACCCTGCTATGCGGCTGGCGCCACAACAGGTCCACCAGAGATCCGTCCATCCCGGTCCTCTCGTACTAGGGACAGATCCTTTCAATATTCCTACACCCACGGCAGATAGGGACCGAACTGTCTCACGACGTTCTGAACCCAACTCACGTACCGCTTTAAATGGCGAACAGCCATACCCTTGGGACCTGCTCCAGCCCCAGGATGCGATGAGTCGACATCGAGGTGCCAAACAACCCCGTCGATATGGACTCTTGGGGGTCATCAGCCTGTTATCCCCGGCGTACCTTTTATCCGTTGAGCGATGGCCCTTCCACGCGGGACCACCGGATCACTATGACCGACTTTCGTCTCTGCTCGACTTGTCAGTCTCGCAGTCAGGCAGGCTTATGCCATTGCACTCAGCGAACGATTTCCGACCGTTCTGAGCCCACCATCGCGCGCCTCCGTTACTCTTTAGGAGGCGACCGCCCCAGTCAAACTACCCACCATACATTGTCCCGGACCCGGATAACGGGCCGCGGTTAGACATCCATAGTAATAAGGGTGGTATTTCAAGGGTGGCTCCACCTGAGCTGGCGCCCAGGTTTCAAAGCCTACCACCTATCCTACACATGCCACTACGAATGCCAATGTAAAGCTATAGTAAAGGTGCACGGGGTCTTTCCGTCTAACCGCAGGAACCCCGCATCTTCACGGGGAATTCAATTTCACTGAGTCTATGCTGGAGACAGCGGGGAAGTCGTTACGCCATTCGTGCAGGTCGGAACTTACCCGACAAGGAATTTCGCTACCTTAGGACCGTTATAGTTACGGCCGCCGTTTACTGGGGCTTCGATTCAGAGCTTGCACCCCTCCTCTTAACCTTCCAGCACCGGGCAGGCGTCAGACCCTATACGTCGTCTTGCGACTTCGCAGAGCCCTGTGTTTTTGATAAACAGTCGCTACCCCCTGGTCTGTGCCACCCTCCTCTACTTGCGTAGAAAAGGGTCACGCTTCTTCCGAAGTTACGCGTGCAATTTGCCGAGTTCCTTCAGCATAGTTCTCTCAAGCGCCTTGGTATACTCTACCAGACCACCAGTGTCGGTTTCGGGTACGGTTTATAAGGAGGAGCTATTTCCTGGAACCACGCAGCAGCCCGTTCAATCCGATAAGATTGGACTACCTCAATGATCCGTCACTACCTCCAAGCCCACGAATATTAACGTGGTTCCCATCGACTACGCGTTTCCGCCTCGTCTTAGGGGCCGGCTAACCCTGCTCAGATTAGCTTTAAGCAGGAACCCTTGGTCTTTCGGCGGGGGAGTCTCTCACTCCCCTTACGTTACTCATGTCAGCATTCGCACTTCTGATACCTCCACCACCCCTCACGGGTATGGCTTCATCAGCTTACAGAACGCTCCGCTACCGCTTGGCCCTTGCGGACCAAACCCTAAGCTTCGGTGTATGGCTTTAGCCCCGTTACATTTTCGGCGCAAAGACCCTTATTTAGACCAGTGAGCTGTTACGCTTTCTTTAAATGATGGCTGCTTCTAAGCCAACATCCTGGTTGTTTTGGGATCCTCACATCCTTTCCCACTTAGCCATAACTTGGGGACCTTAGCTGTAGGTCAGGGTTGTTTCCCTTTTCACGACGGACGTTAGCACCCGCCGTGTGTCTGCCGACTAGTACTCCCAGGTATTCGGAGTTTGGTTAGGTTTGGTAATCCGGTGAGGACCCCTAGCCCATCCAGTGCTCTACCCCCTGGGGTATTCGGTCGACGCTCTACCTAAATAGATTTCGCGGAGAACCAGCTATTTCCGAGTTTGATTGGCCTTTCACCCCTAGCCACAAGTCATCCCGAACTATTGCAACAGTTATGGGTTCGGTCCTCCAGTAAGTGTTACCTTACCTTCAACCTGCTCATGGCTAGATCACTCGGTTTCGGGTCTAATGCGACGAACTGAACGCCCTGTTCAGACTCGCTTTCGCTGCGCCTACACCTACCGGTTTAAGCTTGCTCGTCACACTAAGTCGCTGACCCATTATACAAAAGGTACGTGGTCACCCTTGCGGGCTCCCACTGTTTGTAGGCAATCGGTTTCAGGTACTCTTTCACTCCCCTTGTCGGGGTGCTTTTCACCTTTCCCTCACGGTACTAGTTCGCTATCGGTCATGCACGAGTACTTAGGCTTGGAGGGTGGTCCCCCCAATTTCAGACAGGATTTCACGTGTCCCGCCTTACTCGAGGACGATTGATTGCATTACGCGTACGGGGCTGTCACCCACTATGGCCCTACTTTCCAGAAGGTTCCGCTTGTCTCTCAATCGCCACTGGCCTGGTCCGGGTTCGCTCGCCACTACTTCCGGAGTCTCGGTTGATGTCCTTTCCTACGGGTACTTAGATGTTTCAGTTCCCCGCGTTCGCCACTTTATCCCTATGTATTCAGGATAAGTTACCTATAACAGATACTTGGAAACCACAGCAGCAAGCCCGCGCGACCTCGAAGAGATCGTCGCCTCACGC
>NZ_JAIUGQ010000092.1:0-3299 GCF_020164715.1 Mesorhizobium sp. ESP7-2 | reverse complement strand
CGGCAAAAATGGCATCGCGAAAACTGCGGCCCGAAACCACCGGACCATGATTGGCCAGCAGGACGGCGGCATGTTCATGGGCCTTGGCCAATACCAGCGGCCTCACGGCAGCAGAGCCTGGGTGGGTGTAAGGCAAAAGCGGCACGCGGCCGACGCGCATCACTACGTAAGGTGTAATTGGCGGGATGGCATCGTCGGGGTCGGTGTCTTCAAGGCAGGATAGTGCCGTGGCGTAGGTCGAGTGTAGATGCACGACGCCGGCTGTCTGCGGCCGCGCCTCATAGAATGCCATGTGAAGCGGAATCTCCTTGGTCGGGGCATCGCCCGATACAGCAACACCTTGGGCATCCAGTTTCGACAGCCTGGCGGGATCGAGATAACCCAGACAGGAATTGGTCGGCGTGACCAGGAAACCATCGGCAAGCCGACCCGACAGATTGCCCGACGAACCGGCGGTGTAGCCGCGCATGAACAGGGACTCGCCCCAGCGGCAAAACTCGTCGCGAAGCTGCTGTTCTTCCAAGGTCATGAGGCCCTACCTTTCAGGGTAGCGAGTGCACGTTCGAAAAAATCGTCGGCGCCGAAATTGCCGGATTTCAGCGCGAAGGCCAGCCTCGGATTTGCGTTGAGGATAAGCACCGGCACTCCGGTGTCGATCTCCGGCCCGACCTCGAGTGCTGCCGCTCCGAACGCCGAGGCAACCGCGCCGGACGTTTCGCCACCCGCAACCACGATCCGCCGGAACCCGGCAGCCACTGCCTTGATAGCGAGCTCTGCAAAGATCGTGTCGAACGATGCCGCCAGCCTTTCGCGTCCATATTGGGCTTGGGCTGCAGCCACTTCCGATGGTTCCGCGGTCGAATAGACGAGCGGGCCTGTATCTTTGTGGCTGACGAGAAAATCCAGGCAACTCGCGACGGCCGCACCCGGATCGAGCGCGTCGGCGGCATCAAGACGCTTTGACGGGTGACCGCTGTCATACGCGGCAATTTGCCTGCGTGTCGCCGAAGAGCAACTGCCGGAGAGAATGAGACCGGGACCGTCGCTCCCCGCGAACGGCTGCCGATCTATTGCCGGTTGGATCCCAAAATTGCCGGGCAGGCCCATGGCAATCCCGGATCCGCCTGTAATCAGCCTGTGGGTCCTGACTATCCGGCCCAGCGCCAGGAGATCGTCATCCGAGATCGCGTCGGCGATGATCAGTCTTTCGTCGTTGTGCTTTGCCAGGCGCAAGGCCGCCTGAGCATTGCCCGAACGCAGGCTTTCCAGAGAGAGATGGCCGACCTTGAGCGCGGTCTGCCGTGCAAGCCATCGCCTTATGTCGGGATCGGTCATCGGCGTCAGCGGGTGGTTTTCCATGCCAGACTCACTCAGCAGGCGGTCCCCGACGAAGAGATGCCCGTTATACAGCGTCCGGCGATTGGCAGGGAAAGCCGGGCAAACCAGCGCCAACATCGTGTCCAGTTCCACGAGCAGCGCTTCCGCGACCGGTCCGATGTTGCCTTGCGGCGTGGAATCGAAAGTCGAGCAGTATTTGAAAACGATTTGCTTGGCGCCGTTGGCAATCAGCCACCTGCAGGCAGCGAGCGATTGCGTCACCGCATCGCCGGCGTCAATCGAGCGCGTCTTCAGCGCAATGACCGCAGCGTCGATCTCGGTTTTCAGTCGTCCGGTCGGCGTTCCAACATACTGAACAGTGCGCGCGCCGACCTTGGCGAGCGTGTTGGCGATATCGCCGGCACCGGTGAAATCATCGCCGATGACGCCGATCTTCATGCGTCGGGGTCGCCCATCTGATGATCATCGGCCCCATGTTCGCTTGCCCGCTGGCGCCAGAACATTGTCGTCAGCTGATCCAGATGCTCACGCATCGCCTGTTCGGCGCGATCGGGATCGCGCGCGACGATCCCATCGTAAATGGCGCGATGTGCCTCATACGCCGTTTGCTCCTGACCGTCCGCGGCCAGCGTGACGATGCGCTGTTCCTTGAGCCATTCCGAAATCTGGTCGTGCAGCGCCACGAACACGAGATTGCGCGCGATTCGCGCCAATTCGAAATGGAAGGTAATGTCGGTGCTGGTGAAACGCTCGCGGTCGCCGATCGCCTGGCGATTGGCTTCGAGCGCCTCGCTTAGCGTCTCCAGATCGGAAGGCGTGGCGGTGCGGGCGGCCTCGCGGGCGAGGCCGACCTCGAAAAACATGCGCGCGCCCTGAAAGGAGCGTTGCCCCTCTTCGGTCGACAACATCTGCCTGACGGCCGGCGCCATGCCGGTAAAGATATGGCTGGCGGTCGGCATCAACACCTTGGCGCGCGCACCATTGGTGAGTTCGAGGAGGCCGGCCTTCTGCAGCGAGATCAGTGCTTCGCGAATGGCCGGGCGGCCGACGCCGAAGCGCGACTGCAGGTCCCGCTCGGGCGGCAGTTGGTCTCCTGGCTTTAGTTTGCCGGAGAGGATCTGCCCCTCGAGATGGGTCGCGACATGCTCGAAGAGTTTCTTTCGTTCGATGATTAAAGGGTCGACCATAGACCTTTCATACCATCATGCTTGACAACCATGCAACAGCTTGCAATGCTGAAAATAAGAGATGACAAAAAGCGGGAAGACGAGGCCGGGCTCGATGAGCAGCGGCCGGCACCGGCTTGGAGGACCCCCAAAGGCAAGCTCCACCCTCTGCAAATCAACTTGCTTTGAGACGGCGACTGCGATCGCCAAGGGAGGAAGATGCATGAAAATCGCCATTCTGGGCGGCGGCGGAGCTATGGGTGGGATATTCGGTGGATATCTGGCCCGCGCCGGCAATGACGTCACGCTGATCGACGTCTCCAAGGCGGCGGTGACGGCGATCAACGATAACGGGTTGACTATTGAGGAAAAGGACGGTTCGCAGCCGGTCATCAAGGTGCTTGCAAGCAACAACCCCGCGAGCGTCGGACCGGTCGATCTCATTATCAACTTCGTCAAATGCTATCACACCGAAGCGGCCGTTCGGGCCGCGGCACCCATGATCGCCAAGGAAACAGCCGTGCTCAGCCTGCAGAATGGCTGGGGTAACGCACCGCGCATCGCGTCGATCGTCGGCGAAGACCGCGTGCTGGTCGGCTTGACCTACCATGGCGGCACCTTGCTGGCGCCAGGCCGCGTCAAGCATCCTGGCTCCGGCATGACTTACATCGGCGAACTGGCCGGCAAGCCGACCGAGCGTCTCGGCAAGGTGATCGATACGTTCCGCGCGGCGCAGATCGAGACGACGCAGTCAGACAGGATCCTCGATGAGGTCTGGAAGAAGCTGGCGCTGAA
>NZ_JAIUGQ010000091.1:0-3586 GCF_020164715.1 Mesorhizobium sp. ESP7-2 | reverse complement strand
TGCCTGCTGGCCATGGTGCGGTCGATCTTGTTCTGATCCTCGATGGTCTTTGCCTTTCGCGCCGGCGAGGCTGCTACCGATCGCCGCCCGGAGGGCTGGAACACCTTTGACGCGGGAGGTCCCACAGCCCGCCAGCAGAAGTGCAGTCGTAAAAAGACCGGCTGGCCTCAATGCCCTTGCGTATCGCATCCTGATTGTCCTTTTCGATCTTGGCGCGGACTTCATCGGCGCCCTTGTGCTTGATGAATTCGTAGACCCCGAGCGCAGCGCCCGAGGCGGACAGGGCGATTGCCGCCCAAAGGATCGCGCCGGCCGCTAAGCGCGAAATGCCGAGGCGAACGACAAGCAGGGTGATGATCGCGGTCATTGGCCGAGCCACCAGAAAAAGATGATGCCCTCGACGACAGCGAGGCCGACAGCGCCAGCCGCGGCGCCCAGCAGGAAGACCACTTCATGCCGGCGCCTCGCCACCCAGCGCGGCCGCAAGGTGCTTGGACTTCCTGTTGGCGCACCATCGGTAGCCAGCGCCGCCCATCAGCAGCACGGCGCTGATGACGGCCAGCACCAGGACTACTCTCATGATGAACTCGCTACCGTAGGACATCGGGGAAAGCTGGTTCTGCAGATCCCGCAAGGTGCCAGCGACACCACCCCCGCCGATGCCGGCGCCGATCGCCGCGTCGGCCGGCGCAGTGGATGGTGCGGCGTTCGCATTCTCGACGAAGGCCTTCGCCTGGCCGCCGTCGATGAAGTTGCCGCTTGCGGCACCGCCCCGCCCGGATCTTGGGGCGGTTCGAATAGCCGCCTTCGTGCGCGAGCACGCGGCCAAGCGATTCCTTTTCGCGGTAAACAGCCATAGATGATCCTTTCCGCCCTTGCGGGCAGGTTGTTCAGACTTGGATCTTGGTTATTGTCACCGCGCGTAGACTGGGCCGACTCTAGGGGTTTTCGTGAAGTCCAACGACTATAGACCCGACATCGATGGACTGCGTGCCGTAGCGGTGATCGCCGTCATGCTGTTTCATTTCGGCGTGCCCGGCCTTGCCGGCGGGTTCGTCGGGGTAGATATCTTCTTTGTAATCTCGGGCTACTTGATCACCGGTATACTTGTTGGGCCGAAACGCCTCTCTGTCGCCGAATTCTATGGTCGGCGCGTGCGCCGCATACTTCCGGCGATGTTGCTGGTAATTGCCGTATCCCTCATCGCCGGATGGTTTCTGCTCCTGCCGGGTGATTATGATAGCCTAGGGAAAAGCGCCGCCTATTCCTCAGTCGGGTTTGGGAACTATTACTTTCTCTGGAACACAGGCTATTTCGACCGCGAGGCCGCCCTACAGCCGCTACTGCATCTTTGGTCTCTCGGTGTTGAAGAGCAGTTTTACCTCGTGTGGCCAGCTCTGATGCTTGCCCTCAGCCGTATTTCGCGCGGTCGGCCGACTATTGCGGTCGTCGCAATCAGCTTGGTGGCGATCGTCAGCTTTTCGACAGCGGTTCATTTGGTCGCCACCGATCCCAAACAGGCATTTTATGCCCCCTTCAGCAGGGCATGGGAATTGGCTGTCGGTGGAATCCTGGTCTTTGTTCCTTTGCCACGGCGTTCATCCGTCGATTGGTTAGGTTGCCTGGGCTTGATTATCATTGTGCTGAGCATCCTTCGCTTGTCGCCGGACGATGCGTTCCCCGGAGTGAATGCACTGGCTCCAGCTTTTGGCGCCGCGTTGCTGGTTTGGCGCCGCTCGCCGTCGCCAGTCACCGCCGCACTGTCGTTCTCGCCGCTACGTTTCACGGGCAAAATCTCGTACAGCCTGTATCTCTGGCATTGGCCGATCTTTGTTTTCTTCCGTCAATATGCCGACGGTACTCTACCGACGGCGATCGAGACCGGAACAGTCTTCCTATTCACGTTTTTGGCCGCCACGCTCTCATGGCGCTACATCGAGGAGCCCGTACGTCGCCTCCAGCCTATGCCGTTGAAAGCAATCACCGCCGGAGCCGCCGCAGCTTTGATGGTCGCATGGAGTGGCAACGCGATCTCGCAAGCTGGCGGGTTTACCAGCAGGGTTTCCGATGATGCCTTGGCAATGCGCAGCCTTAAGGTGATGTGGGATTGGCCATGTCCGCAGACGGTCAACATCCCTGAACTCCGCGTTACCTACTGCGCGTTCGGAGCTCCTTGGGTGACAGCCAAGCACCACGGTATACTCTGGGGTGACAGCCATGCTGACCATCTTGCCCCGCTAATTGATGTTGTCGGCCAGCTGGAAGATACGGCATTTTTTCTGTACGAACCCTGCCCTGCGGCGCTCGGCGAGCGCATCTATCGCAACTTTCCCGAGGCGCCCAACTACAAGGACCGCTGTGCGTCATCGCAGAAAGCAGCCATCAACATGCTACGCCTGCGGCCTGACGTTGATGTCGTGGTTCTGGCCGCCGCTTGGTCTGGACTGCAATTCACCGATATCGTTGCTGCCGATGGACATCAGGCTGACAAGGTTTCATTGGTGCGCGAGGGTTTGCAAATGCTCCTTCCAGAGATTGCCGCGGCCAATCGACGGATCACAATTGTTGCTCCAACGCCAGGGCCCGCCGAGGATCTGACTTCTTGCGCTGTTAACAAGGAAAGTAACCTTCTCAGGCGTCGATGCTCGACCGAGATGAACAGCAAATGGGCCACATCGGTGCGTCGACCGATTACCTCGGCCCTCAAATCGCTGGCAGCGGAGAACAATTTATCGTTCGTTGATCCGGGTCCTGGGATGTGCCCAAATGATCAATGCACAACTTACGTCAACGGTGAGTTCATCTACCGGGATGCCTCACATCTGCGACGGAATTTGCGGACTCAGACGAAGGAAGCGCTTGCGAAGATGATTGGCTTGGACGCCATAGCAGAACGAGCCAAACAGCCAGCTCCAGCAAGCTAGGGTATGATTTTCAGCCAGCGGGCAGTTCAGATGGGACGGCCGCAGGGTTCTAGGCGGCCGGCTTCCCAACCCTTTTGTCTGTCATATGTTCCAGCAGCCGGCATGGCTGGCAACAGGGCCGCGACATGCTTACCTCGCGCGATGTTCTGGTGATCGACGAGGCGGGCATGGTCGGCACGCGCCAGTTGGAGCGCGTGTTGTCCCATGCCGCCGAGGCCGGCGCGAAAGTCGTGCTGGTCGGCGATCCGCAGCAGTTACAAGCCATTGAGGCGGGTGCGGCGTTCCGGTCGGTCTACGAACGTCATGGCGGCGTCGAGATCGGCGAGGTGCGCCGCCAGCGGGAAGACTGGCAGCGCGACGCCACGCGCGATTTGGCGACAGCCAGAACCGGCGCTGCAATCCAGCCTTTGACACTCATGGCATGCTCCATGCCGCCCAGACGCCGGAACAGGCACGCAACGATCTGATCGACCGCTGGGACCGCGACCGGCAGGCATCGCCTAACCGCAGCCGCATCATTCTCACCCACACCAATGACGAGGTTCGCATGGCTGGATCACGCGGAGAAACCGCCTTCCATTTCCAGCGGCTCATGACCCGGCTCCCGATTGAGCTGCCGGATATCATATCGACCAACTTGACCACAGATTGGACAGACGTAG
>NZ_JAIUGQ010000090.1:0-3674 GCF_020164715.1 Mesorhizobium sp. ESP7-2 | reverse complement strand
CTCCAGCATGAAGGTTGAATCAGAACCGCAGTGATTTGGGAATCCCACGACTCCCATAAATCTCATCCCGCTCTAGACTGTATTCAATATCCGCCTTTCCCGTGCAGATGGATTTCAGATTACGGACAAACAAGGAAACGTTCCCGAAATAATTCTGGTACATTTCAACAAGTTTTTCAACTTTATCTACTTCCACCAAGGCAGCCGTTACATCAATACCCCTTAGCTCGATTTTTTTCTCTATCTCCTCCAGCGTCAGCGCGCCCAACATAATAGTTCTGAATGGTTCTATGGTCACGTTATGATCTTTGCCATATTGCAGCAAATAGTATCGACATTTTTTCGTCGGCTGGACGAAGTTATCTGAGTAGAGGGTAAGATTCTTGATGTCTTCTAGAATGCTTGTCGCACCTATACGCGTGTTGATATCCCGCAATTCCCGCACTCGGTCATCGTGATCCGGAACACCGATAGGAACGGGACACTGCTCAACGTACGCGAATTCCGCCGACATAAGCTGGAAAAGGCGTAGCCAATCCTGCTCGCCGTTTCCGTGCTTCAAGTCCTGGCGCCGGAATAGCCCGACGGCCTCAACTGCAGTTGCCCATGAGTGCTGAAGTGTGGTCCGAACTTGCAATTCGATGCGTCGTCCCTCGAAAGCCTCAGTGTCGGCAGCTCTGGGTCGGTACTGGAAAACAATATGGTGACTTCGATAGCCGTCCGGCTTCGGCTCATCGATATAGTCAAATTCCCGAGAGTGTATCTCGTGGGGGAACTTGTCTCGCATCGATGCGAGAAGCATGCGAACACTTTTGATGTCGGGCACGATCGCTCGGCAGCCGCCGATATCGTTCATGGTGTCCAAATTGGTGGTGGACTCTCGAAGCTTCCGACGAATGGATGCCATGCGCTTCGGACGCGATGCCATGTCGCCCTTCAATCGCAGGGCTCGCATGTGGTGATCGACAGAGAACCGAACGCTCCGCATCGGCAGAAAGTGCGAGGCGCGCCAGCTATTGGCGATTGAGAAGATTTCGAGTGCGTCAACATACTGGCCGGCAGTGATGTCTCGTCCGAACTGCATAGGTTTTGCCAGTCGGTCGCCTGCCTTGCGAACGGCTTTCATGCTGTATTCAAGGCGCGGGTACTTAGTCATTGGACCCATATCGTCAAGGTAGGCCGCCTCATTCTGGACTGGCGGGACTACCGCAAGGGAATCGATCTCATGGATCGTATCTCTTTGTGTACGCGAAGTCCGCTCAGAGCGGCTGGGATCGAAGCCGGAAGCCCTCGACAGTGCCTCCTCGAGTTGCGCTGGCGCCGACCTCACCGGCTCCTGCAGCTCGAGCGCATGCGACGTCGGACCATGCGTCTGTTCACTTTCCCGGCCATCTGAGTTTCACCGTGTGATGAACATCGCAGCGAAAGTAAGCACCTTTGCGCTTGCCTTGAAGGCATCCTATTCTGGAGGAATAGCATCCGCTCGTGGGCACAGAATGTCGGTACTGCCTTTCCTGAGAATTTACGCGCCGCTCAACGCGGTGCTGGCTGCGCCTGGGCTGCTGGCGGTGGCTGCGCTCACGATGCCGGACATGCCCGGACGAAGCAGGCTGGCTCTGACTGCCGTGCTCGCGGTCATTTGGGGCGCCTATCTTCTGCAGATGGCCGAGACGTTGTTCAAGCGCTGGGCGGGAGACCTTCGGGACAGGACGCCGGCAATCGCCGTTGATATGCTCGCGGTTTTGGTTCCACTCGCCGCATTTCTGCTCGTCGGCACGCCCGACCGGAGCCTCTACTGTGCTGTCTGGCTGCTGAAACCGCTGCGCGACTCGACTTTCTTCCCGGTACTGGGCAGGGTGCTGGCCAACGAAGCGCGCAACCTGATCGGCGTCACCACGCTCTTCGGCGTCGTTCTGTTCGGTGTCGCGCTCGCGGCCTATGTCATCGAGCGCGACATCCAACCGGAAAAGTTCGGCAGCATCCCCCAGGCAATGTGGTGGGCGGTGGTCACGCTGTCCACCACCGGTTACGGCGACGCCATTCCGCAAAGTTTCGCCGGCCGCCTCCTTGCCGGGGCGGTCATGATGTGTGGCATCGGCGTCTTCGCGCTCTGGGCCGGTATTCTTGCCTCCGGCTTCTATCAAGAAATCCGCCGCGAGGATTTCGTCCGCAATTGGCAATTGGTCGCCGCCGTGCCGTTGTTTCAGAAGCTCGGCCCGGCCACGCTGGTCGAGATCGTGCGCGCGTTGAGACCTCGTAATTTGCCGCCGGGCGCCGTGATCTGCCGCAGGGGCGAGACTGGGGATCGGATGTTCTTCGTTGTGGAGGGCCGTGTCAGCGTCGCGACGCCACACCCGGTGGAGCTTGGCCCTGGCGCCTTCTTCGGCGAGATGGCGCTGATCAGCGGCGAACCGCGCTCGGCGACCGTCAGCGCCGCAACGGCGGTCTCACTCCTGTCGCTGCACGCGGCGGATTTCCAGATGCTGTGCAGCAGCAGCCCGGAAATCGCGGAAATCATCCGCAAGACCGCGCGCGAACGGCACGGCGCGGCACCGACGGCTTGACCGTACCGGGTGTTCGCCAGGAGGAGGACGCGGGTCCGGAAACTGACGCGATGTACCTTGATGTTGTTCCAGGTCAGCCCGAGCGCTTCGCCGAGACGGCAGCCGAGCGCCGGCACAATCAACAAGGCCGCGTCTTTCTATGGAAAAGTTTGAGCGCGCCGAACATCGGCCTTTCCTCGGATGCGGCGAATCCGCGGCAATTCCCTGGCAGACGACTCCAGGCCTTGCCATGATTCCGTCGGCCGATCGCCGGATTCGGCCGGAAACAGGCGGTTGCGGCGGGCCCGATAGTTAACGAGAGCTTTCTGAGTGAGGCCAAATCGTGACGTTTCTGCAACACAGGTCGGGGATAGCAGCCGAACTGTCCTTTCGCCGGTACGATCGTTGTTGAACGCCGCCGGCTCATGGGTAATGTCGAATTCGAAGGAGCGGCGCGGTGCGCATCTTTTTCGGTAGTGGGGATGGGGCAGGGAACGCTGTCCTTCAGCAAAGAATACCCAGACCCGTTTTTTAACTTTTGACTGGAGGTCAGAAAATGAACATCAAGAGCCTTCTCCTCGGCTCCGCTGCGGCTCTGCTCGCAGTTTCCGGTGCGCGCGCCGCCGACGCCGTCGTCGTCGCCGAGCCGGAACCCGCTGAATACGTCAAGATCTGCGACGTCTACGGCGCTGGCTACTTCTACATCCCCGGCACCGAAACCTGCCTGCGCATCGGCGGCTATCTCCGTTACGACATCGGCGTCGGCGACGTGGGTTCGTTCGACGGTGCGACAAGCGCCGATCACAAGGACGGCGGCAGCAACGACACCTTTTACAAGCACGCTCGCTTCTCGCTGAAGACCTGGACCGGTCAGGAAACCGAACTCGGTACTTTGAAGACCTATACCGAGACCCGCTTCAACTTCCAGAACAACAACCGTGACTCGGGCAGGTTCACATCGCTCAATACTGCTAGCAACGGCGGTGGCGGCAACACCGTCTCGCTGAACTTCGCCTGGATCCAGCTCGGTGGTCTCCGCGTTGGTAAGGACGAATCGGCCTTCGATACGTTCATCGGCTACGCCGGCAACGTCATCCAGGATACGTTGGTTCCCTATGGCGGTTTCGACAC
>NZ_JAIUGQ010000009.1:0-197410 GCF_020164715.1 Mesorhizobium sp. ESP7-2 | reverse complement strand
TGCTCCAGCATGAAGGTTGAATCAGAACCGCAGTGATTTGGGAATCCCACGACTCCCATAAATCTCATCCCGCTCTAGGGAAAGCGCTGCGCGCTTTTCCCGGGTAAACCGCTACGCACTTTTCCTGGAATTTCTCTAGAAGATCGTGCGGGACACTTGGCGCTCGACGGCTGGAGACAAACCGTCGGCCCCATCCTCTGACGCTTGCTGACGCGGATGCTCGGTCGCAACAGCGGGCTGAGGTGAAGGGTCCGGCAGCATCACGAGCTGCGGCACCTGCCTGTAGGAAAAGCCGCCGCGGATATCGCCGATCTTGCCGGCGACAATGCGGACCACCGCCTTTTCGAGATTGCGGTCGTAGCGCGTTTCGGCGGCAGCCGGCACGACCATCACGGCCAAAAGGGCCGCGCCGCACAGAAGCGTCTTCATTGTTGTTGTCTCCCTGCCTGGCAGTGATCTAGCAGGGCGCAGTTGAAAAACCACCAAGGGACACGGTAAGCGAAACGCCAACGGCTGCGTTAACAGTGCGTTACGGCATCAAGCCGGCAAACTGATTCAAGCTGTTGAGGTTTTGATTCAGGCGCGCTGGGCGCGGACTGTTTGGCCGAGGGCCGTGAAAACGGTGCGCACGATCCCGGCGGCGTCGAGACCGGCATCGGCATACATCTTCTCCGGCTTGGCGTGGTCGGTGAAGGCGTCGGGCAGAACCAGCGGGCGTACCTTCAGGCCGTTCTCCAGCAATCCTTCATGGGCAAGGAACTGCAGCACATGGCTGGCGAAGCCGCCGATAGCGCCCTCCTCCACCGTCACCAGGACCTCGTGCGAGCGGGCCAGCCGCCGGATCAGATCCTGGTCGAGCGGCTTGGCGAAACGGGCATCGGCGACCGTGGTGGAAAGCCCGGCCGCGCCGAGTTCCTCGGCGGCGGCAAGGCAATCCTGCAACCTCGTGCCGAAGGACAGCAGGGCAACCTTGCTGCCTTCCCGGACGATGCGGCCTTTGCCGATCTCGAGAACCGAGCCGCGCTCGGGCATGTCGACGCCGACCCCGTTGCCACGCGGATAGCGGAAGGCGATCGGCCCATCGTCATAGCTGGCGGCGGTGCGCACCATGTGGCGCAGTTCCGCTTCGTCGGCCGCCGCCATCACGACAAAGCCCGGCAGGCTTGCCAGGAAAGTGATGTCGAAGGCGCCGCAGTGGGTGGCGCCGTCGGCGCCGACGAAGCCGGCGCGATCGATGGGGAAACGTACCGGCAGTTTCTGGATCGCGACGTCATGTACGACCTGATCGTAGGCGCGCTGCAGGAAAGTCGAATAGATCGCCGCGAACGGCTTGTAGCCTTCGGTCGCCAGACCGGCGGCGAAGGTCACCGCATGCTGCTCGGCGATGCCGACATCGAAGGTCCTCGACGGGAACACCTCGCCGAACAGATCGAGGCCGGTGCCGCTCGGCATGGCGGCGGTGACGGCGACGATGCGATCGTCCTCGCGGCCCTCCTGGATCAGGCTTTCGGCGAACACCTTGGTGTAGGCAGGCGCGTTGGCCGGCGCCTTGGTCTGCGCGCCGGTGATGACGTCGAATTTGTTGACGCCGTGGTATTTGTCGGCGGCCGCTTCCGCCGGCGCGTAGCCCTTGCCCTTCTGGGTGACGACATGGATCAGCACCGGCCCCTTGCCGTTGTCGCGGACATTTTTCAGGACCGGAATCAGATGCTCCAGATTGTGACCGTCGATGGGGCCAATGTGATAGAAGCCGAGTTCCTCGAACAAAGTGCCGCCGGTGACGTAGCCGCGCGCGTGCTCGACCGCGCGGGTGATGGCTCGATCGGCCCGCTTGCCGAGATAGGAGGTCAGTTTCTTGCCGAAGTCGCGCAAGCCAATATAGGCCTTGCCGGAAGCCAGGCGCGCCAGATAGGCGCTCATCGCGCCGGTCGGCGGCGCGATCGACATGTCGTTGTCGTTGAGGATGACGATGAGGCGGGCGTCGAGCGCGCCGGCATTGTTCATCGCCTCATAGGCCATGCCGGCCGACATGGCGCCGTCGCCGATGACTGAAATGACATTGTTGCGACCACCCGAAAGGTCGCGGGCGGCGGCCATGCCGAGACCCGCCGATATCGATGTCGAGGAGTGGGCGGCGCCGAACGGGTCGTATTCGCTCTCGGCCCGGCGGGTGAAGCCCGACAAGCCGCCTTCCTGGCGCAAGGTGCGGATGCGGTCCCGGCGTCCGGTCAGGATCTTGTGCGGATAGGCCTGGTGGCCGACATCCCAGATCAGCCGGTCATCGGGTGTGTTGAAGACATAATGCAGCGCCACCGTCAGTTCGACCACGCCAAGGCCGGCACCGAGATGGCCCCCGGTGCGGGAAACGGCGTCGACCAGTTCGGCCCGAAGCTCGGATGCCAGCTGCGGCAATTCGCTCTCGGCCAGCGTGCGCAGGTCGGCCGGGACGCGAACCTTGTCGAGAAGCGGCGTATGCAGCGTTGCGTTCACGTTGGGTCCAGACTTTCTTTTCATCGGCGGGATAGGCCGCCGGCCGCCGAAAGTAAATGCGTGTCGGTAACACGGATAGTCAGTCCCTCACCGCTCAGCCTTCCGGCAGCGGAATGAATTCTTGCTCATCGCCGGGGACGATATCGAAGCGGCCGGTCTTCCATTCCTGCTTGGCCTGCTCGATGCGCTCCTTGGACGAAGAGACGAAATTCCACCAGATGTAGCGCTTCGAACCGAGCGAGGCACCGCCGAACAGCATGAAATGCGCACCCGTCGGCGACGATATGACGATCTCGTCGCCGGGACGGAACACCAGCAGCCGTTCCGCCGGAAAGACGTCGCCTGAAATCGAGACCTCGCCCTCCAGCGTGTAGATGGCGCGCTCTTCCGCATCGGCCGGGATCTTGACGCTGGCACCGGGCGCAAGCCGCAAATCAGCGTAGAGCGTTTCGGAATCCGCCCGCACCGGGGACCGCAATCCTTGGAAATCACCGATGACGACACGGCCGCTGACGCCCTCGGCATCGATCTCTGGAAGTCGCAGCGCAGCTGTGTTCTCGAACACCGGCGCCACCTCTTCCTTGCCGTCGGGCAGCGCCAGCCACGTCTGCAGGCCGGAGATCGACATTGGCGCGCCGCGCAATTCCTGCGGCGTGCGCTCGGAGTGGACGATGCCGCGGCCTGCGGTCATCAGGTTCACGTCGCCGGGCTCGATCACCATTTCGGTGCCGAGCGAATCGCGGTGCCTGATCTTGCCGTCGAACAGATAGGTTACGGTCGACAGGCCGATATGCGGGTGCGGACGAACGTCGAGCGCCTGGCCGGCGCGCATGATGGCGGGACCCATTCGATCGAAGAAGATGAACGGCCCGACCAGGCGCCGCTTGGCGGTCGGCAAGGCGCGGCGCACCTCGAAGCCGCCAATATCCTTGGCGTTCGGGATGACCATCAGCTCGATCTGGTCGCTGGCGAAGGCATCGCCGGCCTCAGGGTCTTTCCCCGGGAAGAAGCTCATGAACTCTCCTGGTCAGCGGTCAGTGGGCGCTTTGGGCATATCAGGCGAACCGGATCGCCGCCTTTGCTCTTAGTTTAGCCGCCACCTCTTCGCGATTGCGCGGATGCTGGTGGGTTTCGAGCGAATCGAGAAGCTCGCGTGCCGATGCCGCGATGGCGTCGACCGCGTGATCAAATGCATGCTGGTTCTTGGCGGAAGGCCGCGTCGTACCGCTCAGCTTGCGGACAAACTGGAGTGCCGCGTCGCGGACTTCGTCATTGGTTGCCGGCGGATCAAAATTGAACAGGGTCTTGATGTTTCTGCACATCGCTTCCGTATCTCCTCTTGTCCGTTTCAATCGGGACGAACTGTATCCTCGATCATGATCGTGTCCAAAAATCGGTAAAGCTGCTCGGCTCCCTAGTCCGCGTCGAGCGGCTCGGTTCCAACCGGCTTGCCGTCGCGCGACAGCCTGATCTTCTCGACCTTGTCCTCAGCGGCCTTCAGCAACCGGTCGCAATGCATCTTCAGCGCCTCGCCGCGCTCGTAGATCCGGATCGACTGGTCGAGCGGCACGTCGCCACGCTCCAGATCATCGACGATCTTCTCCAGAGCGTCGAGTGCCTGTTCGAAGCTCATCGCCTTGACGTCTTCGTTGATCTCACCAGTCATCATTCATCCTTTCATCAGTCGCCCGACATGGGCGGCGACCGAAAATGCCAATCCCTGCAGATCGTAGCCGCCCTCGAGCAGGCTGACGAGCCGGTTGCCGCCATGGCGTGCGGCGCGCTGCATCAGCTGGCCGGTCGCCCAGTCGAAATCGTCCTCGGTCAGATTGATTTCCGCCAGCGGGTCGCGATGGTGCGCGTCGAAGCCGGCCGAAATGATGATCAGGTCGGGCGCGAAATTGTCGAGTGCCGGCAGCACGCGCGACAGGAAGGCATCGCGAAACACCTCGCTGCCGGTCCGCGGCGCCAGCGGCGCGTTGACGATATTGCCAGCGCCGGTCTCGTTCTTCGCGCCGGTGCCGGGATAGAGCGGCATCTGGTGTGTCGAGCAATAGAGCACCGAGGGATCGTCCCAGAAAATATCCTGCGTGCCGTTGCCGTGATGCACGTCCCAGTCGACGACGGCGACACGCTCGGCGCCATGCTTCTTCTGTGCATAGCGCGCAGCGATTGCCGCCGTATTGAAGAAGCAGAAGCCCATGGCCGTGGTCTTTTCCGCATGGTGCCCAGGCGGCCGGGCGGCGACGAAGACATTGTCGGCGCGGCCCGCAAAGACGTCGTCGACGGCGGCGTTGGCGGCGCCGATCGCCGTGGTCGCGGCCTGCCAGCTCTTCGGGCTGGCGGTGGTGTCGGCATCGATGCGGGCAATGCCTTCGTCGGGGATGGCGGCGCGGACACGCGCGACGAAATCGGCGGGATGCGCGTAAAGGATGGTCGCCTCGTCGCCTTGCGGTGCCTCGACGCGGTCGAGCGCGGCGAAAGCTTCGTCGTCGAGCACGCGTTCGATGGCGCGCAGGCGGTCGGGCCGCTCGGGGTGACCGGGCGGGGTGATGTGTTCGAGAAAGATCGGGTGCGTGTAGAGACGAGTGGCCATGTCCCCCTATCTAGTGCCCCGGCGCGGCGATGGCCATGCGTTGCGGCCTGATCGCTGGGGAAAATCGAACCTGCGTCCATTCATGTCGCTGCGGGCATTGGCGTCGCCGGCCATTCGGCGTAAGACTGCCGCTACTGCCTGGTGCCCGCGAAAGCGGGAGAATCGGGAACACGGTTTGATACCGTGGCGTGCCCAACGCTGTGAGGGGGACTGCGCCGGTAAGTGCCACTGTCGATGACGGGAAGGCACCGGACGTGGGTTGATCCCGAGCCAGAAGACCGGCCTGGCAGGCATCGTCATCCGCATGGTCAGGCGGATGACGTCAGAGCGACGTGCGTTCTCTTGGACGCACAAAGTACGCTCTGAAAATTTGAACTGCTGCAATCGCAAGGGGACAAGCGATGCCGGAAGATATGACCGCTGCAATGGGCGATGGATTCGACCAGATTGCGCGCGACGCGGTTTACCGCGCCATGTTCACGCGGCGCGACGTGCGTAGCCATTTTACATCGGAGACGATCGACGACGAGGTGCTGGCGCGGCTGCTGCTTGCCGCCCATCACGCGCCGTCGGTCGGCTTCATGCAGCCCTGGAATTTCATCGTCATTCGCGATGCCGCGCGACGGGGGGAGGTGCGCGACCTGTTCTTGGCCGCCCGCGAACAGGAACTGCCGGCAATCGAGGCAGACCGGCGGGCGCTCTACCGCAAGCTCAAGCTCGAAGGCATTTGCGAAAGCGCGCTCAACATCTGCATCACCTGCGACCGCGAGCGTTCGAAAGGCTCGCCGCTGGGACGCTGGCACAATCCGGAAATGGATCTCTACAGCACGGTCTGCGCGGTGCAGAATTTCTGGCTGGCGGCACGCGCCGAGGGCGTTGGCGTCGGCTGGGTCAGCATCATCGAGACGCAAGCGCTGAAAAGCCTTCTATCTATCCCCGAGCACGTGACGCCGATCGCCTATCTCTGCGTTGGCCGTGTTTCCGAGTTCGCGCCCAAACCCGACCTCGAAACGCATGGCTGGGGCCGACGGCTGCCGCTGCCCGACCTGATCATGAGCGAGACGTTTTGCGGCCAGGGTGAGGCGTCGCTCAAATCCACGGTGGCCCGCCTCAACACCGTAGCCGCTGCGCCGGCAAACCCCGCCGATCAGCGCGTCGCGCCGGCCGTACCCCAGCGCGAACCGTCGAAGGTGGAGAGCGCCTTGTCCTTGAGTTCCCGGAACTTTGACGAGGCTTCGGCGAGCCGGGCGTCCCAGGCGGCATCGGGGACCTGGCCCTCGATGGTCTTGAAATAGACCTGCATCAGGCAGGCAATGGCGAACGGCTCGATGAAGGCCGCCTTGAAAGCCCAGGCAAAGACGATGGCCAGAACGAAGGCCCAACCGGCGAGCTGACCGGGCATGACGTAAAGAATAGTGGCTGCCGGCGCCAGCATCAGCAGGAAGATGACAAAGGAGACGCCCCACATGATGACCGCCAGCCAGACCGCGTTCCTGACCATTGTCTTGCCGTTCTGGGCGTAGAGCACGACGCCTTGCCGCGCCGTCTCGAACGGCGAGGACGAATTGATGCGGATGTTGTAGCCGAGAATGATCTCGTCGACATAGGTGAGCGACAGGCGGATCACCGTGTTGATGAACGAGACCAGGCCGCTCAGGCCCGGAATGGGCAGGAAGGCTGCGATGCCGCCGAGCAGGCCGGTGATGGCGCGGATGGCGCCCTTGACCAGTTGGTCGACGACGAAAAGGATGTTCGCCTCGGCAAAACGCTCGGTCACAATCTCTCTTGCGTAGGCGATCTGGTTCTGGCTGTCGGGAACGTCATGGCCGTCGATCAGATGAACCATGACGGCGATGTGACCCGCCTTGACGACGTAAAGGATATATTCGCGGATCCAATAGACGGCGATCGAGACGAGGCCGAAACCGACCACGCCACCCCACATGGCGAAGGACAACGGTCCATCAGGATCGGTGGAGATATGGCCGACGCCATAGCCGACGGAGGCGCCCGTGCCGGTGGCCATGATGTAGGCCAGCGTGATGCCGAAATAGACGATCATGCGAAAGACAATGAAGGGCCAGGTCCGCATCATGATGGACACCGACCTGCCGATATCGAAATCCCACATGCCCGAATCTCCCCTCAGAGATGGCTGTGGAGGATGCGCTCAAACCGGCTATTGTCAATTGCAGGCGGCGGCGGGAGGCGCCACGGTGGCTCAGTTTGGCCGCGCTTCCGGCTTCTCGAGCAGGCCTTCAAGCAATTGCTTGAAGGCTGCCACCACCTTCCTCGACGTCGCTTCGGGATCGTTCGAATTGGCGATCCGCTGCGCGGCCTGACTGCTCGCCCCATTGATCAGCCGCGCCGCGGTCTCCGGATCGAGGCCCGGCACGACCACCCCCTCCTCTTGCAGCGCGGTCAGATGATCGGTCATTGAACCGACGCAGGCATTGGCATTTGACCACTGTGCCGGATCGCCCAGCACCGCCGGACCGTCCCGGAACATGATGCGCTGGATTTCCGGCTCGAGCGCCATCTCGATATAGGTGGTGCATTCGTCGACGAAATGCTGCCAGCGGGTCGGCGCCCTCGACGCGACCTCGTTCACCCGCGCCGCCATTTCAGCATCGATTTGCGCGATAACCGCCTCAAGCAGTCCCTTCTTGTCGCCGAAGTGATGATAGAGGGCGCCGCGCGTCAGTCCGGCCGACGCGGTGAAATCGTCCATCGACGCTTCGGCGTACCCGATGGTGCCAAAGGCTTGGCGCGCCGCGGCGATCAGCTTGGCGCGTGTCTCCGCGATCATCTCCTTGCGTGGTCGATGCATGTCCTGGCCTTATCTACATACGCCCCGTATGCCAATTGACATACGCGACGTATGGTCTATTTAACACTCATACGTCCCGTATGTAATCGTCGAGTCGCTCCTTGTCGAGGAACAGGATCATGCAAAACCCCTATTCGGAAATCTTTCGCGCCCCCGGAGCCAAGGGCTTTGCCGCCGCCGGCTTCATGGCGCGCCTGCCGATCGCCATGGCGCCGATCGGCATCGTGGCGATGTTGTCGCAGACGCGTGGCGAATACTGGCTGGCGGGTGCGGTTTCCGCGACATTCGCCTTGGCCAATGCTTTCCTGGCGCCGCAAATATCGAGGTTGGTCGACCGCCTCGGCCAGACGCGGGTTGTCGTACCCACCACCATCATCTCCGTGCTCGCATTCGCGGCCCTGATCGCATCGGCCAACCGGGATTGGCCGGTATGGACGCTGTTCGTGTCGGCACTGCTGGCCGCGGCAATGCCAAGCATGCCGGCCATGGTGCGGGCGCGCTGGACCGAGATTTTCCGGGGCCGGCCCGAGATGAACACCGCCTTCGCCTTCGAGTCGGCGGCGGATGAACTGGTCTACATCGCCGGCGCATCGCTGTCGGTGGGCCTCAGCGCCGCGCTGTTCCCGGAAGCGGGCGTGCTCGTCAGCACGCTGTTCCTCGCCCTTGGCTCGACAGCCTTCATCCTGCAGCGTTCGACCGAACCGCAAGTGCGACCGGTGGACCATGGCTCAACGGGCTCGGCAATCCGCCGGGGGCCGGTTCAAATCATCACCTTCGCCATGATCTTCATCGGCGCGACTTTCGCGACGACGGAGGTGAGCACGGTGGCGATCACCAAGGAATTCGGCCAGCCGGGCGCCGCAAGTCTCGTCATCGGCGTCTATGCGCTGGGGTCCTTCGTGCTCGGCATCATCATCGGCGCGCTCAACCTGAAAGCACCGCTGCAGCGCCAGCTCGCCATCGCGGTCGCTTTGGTCACGCTCGGCACGCTGCTGCCGCTTACCGCCGGCACCGTGCCTGCGCTCGCGCTGACTGTCTTCATCAGCGGCGTGGCGATCTCGCCGACCTTCATCACCGCCTTCGGCCTGATCGAACGGCATGTCCCTGAAACGATGCTGACCGAAGGCATCACCTGGGTGATGACCGGCATCGGCATCGGTATGGCGCTGGGCTCTTTCGCCGCCGGTGCGGTGGTAGACGCGTTCGGCGCCCAGAGCGGGTTCTGGGTTTCGGTGGCGTCAGGCGTTATCGCACTGGTCACGGTGCTGCTCGGCCAGCGCAGCCTCGCTACCCACGAATGCGAGCTGGAAGGATGCGAGGCGGCAATCCCGGCCGAATGACAGCCAGGATTTGTCGAGCTTAGATAATCTCGGTCTTGGCGATATGAATGCCAAAACCCTCGAGACCGACATAGTGGCGCTCGCGCGAGGCGATCAGGTTGATCGAGGAAATGCCGAGATCCTTCAGGATCTGCGCACCAAGGCCGATCTCACGCCATTCGCTCTCGCGCCGGCGCGCCTCTTCATGGTCCTCGCGATCGCCCGGCGCCGGCCGGTTGCGCTCCTGGTGAGCGACGCCGACCGAGCCCTCGCGCAGATAGACGATGACGCCGCGCTTGCGCTCGCCCATCGCCTTCATGATGGCATCGAGCCGGTGGCTGGTGCCGAACACGTCGGTCACCACATCCTCCGAATGCAGCCGCACCGGCACCTCCTCGCCGTCGCGAATGTCGCCGAAGACGATGGCGACGTGATGCATCGTGTCCCAGGGCAGCGTGTAAGTGAAGACCTGCGCCCTACCACCCAGCGTTTCGATGTCGGAGCAGGCGACGCGCTCGACCAGCGTTTCCTTGCGCTGCCGGTAGGCGATTAGGTCGGCGACCGAAACCTGCTTGAGACCGTGCTCCTCGGCGAAGGCCGCGACTTGTGGGCCGCGCTTGACGGTGCCGTCATCATTGACCAGTTCGGAAATGACACCGATCGGCGGCAGGCCGGCGAGCTTGCAGAGGTCGACGGCCGCCTCGGTATGGCCCGAGCGCATCAAGACGCCGCCCTCGCGCGCGATCAGTGGGAAGATGTGGCCAGGGCGGACGAAATCGGAGGCGCCGACATTGCCGTTGGCAAGATTGCGCACGGTCAGGGTGCGGTCGTCGGCCGAAATGCCTGTCGTCGTGCCATGCTTGAAGTCGACGCTGACGGTGAAGGCGGTGGTGTGGGCCGAATCATTGTCGGCGACCATCGGCGCGAGGTTCAGCCGCTTGGCTTCCTCGCGCGGCATTGGTGTACAGACGATGCCCGACGTGTTGCGCACGATGAAGGCCATCTTCTCCGGCGTACAGTGAACGGCGGCGACGATCAGGTCGCCCTCGTTCTCACGCCCGTCATCGTCCATGACGACGACGATCTCGCCGCGTTCGAAAGCCCGGATTGCTTCGACGATCTTCTTCTGGTCGTAAGGCATGGAAATGCTCGCTTCGCTCGCAGGGAATAGGCAATAGGCAGCAGGGAAAAGGAAATTTTGGCTCTTTCGGGCGGGCAGACTGGCCTCCTGCCTAATCCCTACTGCCTATTCCCTTTCCTGTCTGTCCTCGATGCCGCAGATAGTGGTCGGCAATGGCGCAGGCAACCATGGCCTCGCCGATCGGCACGGCGCGGATTCCCACGCAAGGGTCGTGGCGACCCTTGGTCATCACCTCCACATCGTTGCCGTCCTTGTCGATCGATTTGCGCGGCGTCAGGATCGAAGAGGTCGGCTTGACGGCAAAGCGCGCGACGATCGCCTGGCCGGTGGAGATGCCGCCGAGGATGCCGCCGGCATTGTTGGACAGGAAGACCGGCTTGCCGTCATTGCCCATGCGCATTTCGTCGGCATTCTGTTCGCCGGAAATGCGGGCGGCCTCGAAACCGTTGCCGATCTCGACGCCCTTGACGGCGTTGATCGACATCAGGCCGGAGGCAATGTCCTGGTCGAGCTTGGCATAGATCGGCGCGCCGAGGCCGGGAGGAACGCCATCGGCGACGATCTCGATCACCGCGCCGACCGAGGAGCCGGCCTTGCGGATGCCGTCGAGATACTGCATGAAGACGGGAACGGAAGCCGGATCCGGGGTGAAGAACGGGTTCTCGGCATCGCCGATGAAATTCCAATTCCAGTTGGCTCGGTCGATCGACTTTTCGCCCATAGACACGAGCGCGCCGCGCACCACCATGCCCGGCACCACCTTGCGGGCGAGCGCGCCGGCGGCGACCCTGGCCGCCGTCTCGCGCGCCGAAGAGCGGCCGCCGCCGCGATAGTCGCGTATGCCGTATTTGACGTCATAGGTGTAGTCGGCATGGCCCGGCCGGAACTGGCGGGCGATCTCGCCATAGTCTTTCGAGCGCTGATCGACATTCTCGATCAGCATCGACACCGGCGTGCCGGTGGTGATCATCGTCGCGCCGTCCTTGTCGAGGACGAAGCCTGAGAGGATCTTCACCTCGTCGGGCTCGCGGCGCTGGGTGACGAAGCGCGACTGGCCCGGGCGGCGCTTGTCGAGTTCGGCCTGGATTTCATCGCGCGTGAAACGGATACCCGGCGGACAGCCATCGACCACGCAGCCGAGCGCCGCGCCATGGCTCTCGCCCCAGGTGGTGACGCGGAAAAGATGACCGAACGTGTTGTGAGACATGGAAAGTGCCCTGCCCGGCATCGAAACCGGTTGAAGCCAGCCTTCTATTGGCGTTTTCCACAGTGGTCAAACTGTGATCTGGCGGATTTAGTTTTGACACATTCGGTTGGTTTCTGCTCTGCTCCATTCGCCGTTGAGGATCCGCCGCCACCCAGGCCGGCGCAATGACCAAAGAGGACGATGATGCGTACCCTGATTGGCGCTGTTGCCGCCACGCTGCTGCTTTCCACTGCCGCCTTTGCCGGCCAGACCGAGGGCCTGATCAAGAAGGTCGACAAGGATGCGCTGACGCTGACGCTGGACGACGGCAAATCCTACAAGCTGAACGCCGAGACCGATCTCGACGCGCTGAAGCCGGGCATGGACATCGTCATCGCTTACGATGTGACCGATGGCGAAAACGTCGTCACCGACATGCAGTTGCCGGGAGACAGCGACACGAACTAAAGCGCGTCGCGTTGCATTAGGAATTGGCCGTCACCAGGGGCCCTAAAGCCACTCCAGGCTGTTGCCTTCAAGTTTGAGCACGCGATCGTGCGGTATCTCCAGGTTCGCGGCCTCGTCCTCGGGCATATCAAGCACGAAGCGAAAGAGGGTGCGCATGACGCCGCCGTGAGTCACGCAGATCGTCCTGCGGTCGATCTCGTCGAAGCAAGGCTTTACCCGTTCGAGCAGCATCTGGTAGCTCTCGGCACCTTCGCCCGGCGGCTGAAAATTCCATTTATCGCGAGCACGCGTCCTGCTTGCCCCGGGAGACCGCGTCTCGAGCTCGGCAAAGGTAAAACCCTGCCAATCACCGAAATTGACTTCAATGAGCCTGACATCGGTTCGATAGGCGAGCGGATCGAGCTTCATGGCGGTGCGGATGCGTTCCATCGTTTCGCGCGTGCGTCTCATCGGGCTGGCGACGAAATCGAAATTCTCGGGATCGCCGACGAGTTCGGCCAGCCGATGGCCGTTTCCGGTCGCCTGCTCGCGGCCGAGAGCATTGAGATCGGTGTCGGCCTGGCCCTGAAGCCGGAACTCGGCGTTCCACGCGGTTTGGCCGTGGCGCACGATATAAACCAGCGGGTACATCAGCTCTTCCGGAGATCGGGCCAGGGCCTGGACGGAGGCTAGGCGGAGAGACCTAATCCTTGACCGTCGAAATATCCGGCGCGTCGACCGCCTTCATGCCGACGACGTGATAGCCGGAATCGACATGGTGCACCTCGCCGGTGACGCCACGCGACAGGTCGGACAGGAAATAGACGCCGGAATCGCCGACTTCTTCCTGCGTGACCGTCTGTTTCAGCGGCGAATTGTATTCGTTCCACTTCAGGATGTAGCGGAAATCGCCGATGCCGGAGGCGGCAAGCGTCTTGATCGGGCCAGCGGAAATCGCGTTGACGCGGATCTTCTTGGCGCCAAGATCAACCGCGAGGTAACGCACGCTGGCCTCGAGTGCCGCCTTGGCGACGCCCATGACGTTATAGTGCGGCATCACTTTCTCGGCGCCGTAATAGGTCAGCGTCAGCAGCGACCCGCCCTCGGTCATCAGCGCTTCGGCGCGCTTGGCGATGGTGGTGAAGGAATAGACCGAAATGTCCATGGTGCGCAGGAAATTGTCGCGCGTCGTCTCGACATAGCGGCCGGTCAACTCGTCCTTGTCGGAAAAAGCGATGGCGTGGACGAGGAAGTCGAGCTTGCCCCAATGCTTGGCGACACTGGCGAAAACCTCGTCCAGGCTCGCAGGATCGGTGACGTCGCAATGGCCGGCGACAAAGGCGCCCAGCTCCGCCGCCAGTGGCTCGACCCGTTTCTTGAAGGCTTCGCCCTGATAGGTCAGCGCGATCTCGGCGCCGTGATCGACGCAGGCCTTGGCAATGCCATAGGCGATCGACCTGTTATTGGCGACGCCAAGAATAAGGCCGCGCTTGCCGGCCATCAGGCCCTGTCCACCCGCCATATGCGTGTTCTCCGCAAGATATCTGCTTTGTGGAGTGCCTATCGCACAGGCACACAGCCCCTTCAAGCGTTCAAACCGGACAGTTCGGGGGACAAAAGCTCTCGATCAGCCTTTTTGGCCGCGCAACAGCGATTCCAGCGCACTGTCGCCGCCTTCCGGCAGCATGATGCGCACATGGGCATAGAGATCGCCATGGCCGCCGGCCTTCTCCGGCAAGCCCCTGCCCTTGAGCCGCAGGACCTTGTCCGAGCTCGACCAGGCAGGCACGTTGACCGCGAGCCTGCCGGTCGGCGTCTCGACCGGCACCTTGGCGCCCAGCGCCGCATCGGCTAGCGAAACCGGCAGATCGGCGTGCAGGTCGCGACCTTCGATGCGGTAGCGCGGATGGCGGCGGATGTGGATCTTGACCAACGCGTCGCCGGGCTGGCCCGGCCCCTGCTCACCCTGGCCTTTCAACCGGATGGTCTGGCCATCCTCGACATAGGCCGGCAACTTGACCGCCACCTTGCGGCCATCCGGGAACATCGCCGTCACCTTTTCGGCGTTCGCGGCTTCCTCGATGGTGATGTCGAGCGTGACGTTCAGGTCGGCTGATGTTGCCGGCTGGCGGCGGTCGCCTGTGCCTGGCCCGCGCGCGCCGGAAAAGGCATCGCCGAAAATCTGGCTGAAGATGTCGCTGTTGCCGTCGAACGGATCGCCACCGGGGCGGCCCGAGCGGAACTCGAATCGCGAGCCGCCGGCACCCTGTTGCTGGCGGCGAAACCCGGCAAAGGGGTCGCCACCACCGGCCGCACCCTCAAAGCCCTGGAAACGCGGCTTGCCGTCGGCGTCGATCTCGCCACGATCGAAAGCGGCGCGGTTCTTCTCGTCGCCGATGACCTCGTAGGCCTGATTGGCCGCGGCAAAACGGTCCTTCGCCTTGGGATCATTCGGATTCTGGTCCGGATGATGCTTCTTGGCGAGTTTCCGGTACGCCGATTTTATGTCCTTGGCCGATGCGTTCTTTGCAACGCCCAGCACCTCATAGGGGTCGCGCATGCTTCCTGCCCTGGAAAGGAGTGAGTCCATACTTGCCCCCTATATGCGCTCGCATAGGAAGAAATTCCAGTAGCGGGGCGTCATATCGAGGGCGGAAAATCAGAGTGCCTTGAAGCCCTGCATACGCCAGCCGCCGGCACTGGCAAGACAGAGTTCGCCCTCGAACATGGCAACGCCGTCAAAGCTTTCGCGCGAAGCCTTGAAGCGGCGGCAGGTCTGGCCGCTGTCCTTCAATTCCGCCAGTTCCGTGATGGAGCCGCGCGAGCCGGTGCCGGTGTTCGCCCAGGGCACGGCCTGGCCCCCGAGCTGCTCGATGTCGACGGACGACACCGCATTGCCGATCGTCGTCTGGTCGGAGTCGCGATCCGAATCGGCCGGCCTGACCGAAGCCGATGTGCTGCTGGTCAGGATCGAACGATCGACTTCGGCCTTGTCCAGGCTGAAACCCCCAGCACCGCAGCCGGCAAGCGGCAGGACGATTGCCAGGATCGCCGCTTTCGCGCTGGCCGAAGCGATAACGCCCCATTGCCTGCTGTCAAAAGCTTGCGCGATACGCGACAATCGGCAACCTCCCTGATCTCGTGACAATTTGAGAAAAACTATGAGTGATGCAGCGTTAACAACCAGTGACTTTACTGATGCGGCCGAGCCGTTTCGCCTCTTCGCCGCATGGCTGGACGACGCCACCAAGAGCGAAATCAACGATGCCAACGGCGTGGCGCTGGCGACCGTCGATGCCGAGGGCATGCCGGACGTGCGGATGGTGCTGCTCAAGGGGTTCGATGAAAGCGGCTTTGTGTTCTACACGAATTTCGAGAGCGCCAAGGGCCAGGAGATTCTAGGCAGCATGAAGGCGGCGATGTGTTTCCACTGGAAATCGCTGCGCCGCCAGGTCCGCGTCCGCGGTCCGGTGGAAATCGTCAGCGACGCCGAAGCCGACAGCTATTACGCGACGCGGCCACGCGGCAGCCGCATCGGTGCCTGGGCGTCGAAGCAATCGCGACCGTTGGAAAGCCGTTTCGCGCTGGAAAAGGCCGTCGCCGAATACACGGCCCGTTATGCCATCGGCGAGATCCCGCGACCCAAACATTGGTCGGGCTTCCGCATCGTACCGAAGACGATCGAGTTCTGGCACGACAGGCCGTTCCGGCTGCATGACCGGGTGGTCTTTTCCCGCGATGCAAAAGGCGGCTGGGATAAGACGCGGCTTTATCCCTGAAAAGGAACCTCAGCCCTTTTTCCTGGTCATGAAGGCGGTGAGCGCGGCGCGCGCCTCGTCCGACTTCAAGCGCTCGCGGAAATGTTCGCTTTCTATCCCGATGCGGGCAACCAGATCGTCGCGTGAGCCACGCATCAGGTCGCGCGCGATCTTGAGCGCCTGCGGCGGCTTGGCCGCGATCTGGCCGGCTGCCGACAGCACCGAGGCCTCCAGAGCGCCCTCCTCGACCACCTCGTAGATCAGCCCGGCGGCCTTCGCGCGCTCGGCCGAGAAGCCTTCGCCGAGAGCAAGCAGCGCAAACGCAGCCTGCTGACCCAGGATGCGCGGCGCCAAAAGGCTCGATCCAGCCTCCGGCACGAGGCCGAGATCGACGAAGGGCGTGCGGAACACCGTGCGTGGCGTGGCGAAGGTCAGGTCGCAATGCAGGTTGATCGTGGTTCCGATGCCGACCGCGATGCCGTCGACGCCAGAGACGATGGGCTTTTCGACACGGGCCAACGCCAGCAGGAAATCCCAGACCTCCGTGCCGCCATCGCCGCCGGTGGCCACGATCATGAAATCGGCAAGGTCGTTGCCGGATGAGAAGGCGCCGGGCACGCCGAGAAAGACATGGACGCGGATCGCCGGATCGGCGTCGCCTTCGGCAAGGGCCGCCGACATCTTGGCATACATGGCGCGCGTCAGCGCATTCTTCTTGTCCGGGCGGTTCATGCGGATGATCTGGATGGCGCCCTGGCGCTCGACGAGGATGTGGTCTGTCACGGTCTTTTCCTTGTGAAGGTCAGGCGGAAATCAGTGCCTTGCCGGCAGCAGCCAGGCTTTCGGCGCCGTCGATGACGCGCTCCTTCAAAGCCCTGACTTCGCCAAGCAGGTTTTCGGCGAAGAAGCGGCAAAGCGCGATGCGGCCCTGGTCGGCAAGAGCAGCCCGCGCCAGATAGGCTCCGCCGGCGGCGAGCGAGATCAGCCTGAGATAAGGCGTCGCACCCGCCAGCGCCTCTTCCGTCCGGCCGTTGGCGGGCATCTTTTGCAGGAAGCGCGTCGCCTGTGTCAAATCGTCAAGTGCTGTGTCGATGGCATCGGCGGTGCGGCCGAAGCCCTCCAGGTTTGAAGTGCGCACCGCGTTTGCTACCGCGACGAGTTCGTCGATGAAACCATGCACATGCTCGCCGCCACCGAGCGGCAGCTTGCGCATCACCAGATCGATCGCCTGGATGCCGTTGGTGCCCTCATAGATCGGCGCGATGCGGGCGTCGCGGTAGAGCGCGGCCGCACCCGTTTCCTCGATGAAGCCCATGCCGCCATGCACCTGGACGCCGAGCGAAGCGACCTCGACGCCGATATCGGTGGAAAAGGCCTTGGCCAGCGGCGTCAAGAGATTGGCACGGTCGCGCCAATGCGCCGCCTCGTCACCGGACGACACGCGCGCGAGATCGATGGCGTGTGCACAGGAATAGCTGATGGCGCGGGCGATCTGTGTCAGCGCCTTCATCGTCAGAAGGTTGCGCTGCACGTCCGGGTGGTGGACGATAGGCGCCATGCCGGCGCCACCAAAGCTTTCCGCCTTGCCCTGACGGCGGTCATTGGCGTAGGCGATCGCTTTCTGGGTGGCGGCTTCCGCGACAGCGACGCCCTGCATGCCGACGCAAAGCCGCGCATTGTTCATCATGGTAAACATGCAGGCGAGGCCCTTGTTCTCTTCGCCGATCAGCCAGCCCATTGCGCCCGGCTTGGCACCCTGGAAACCATCGCCATAGATCATGGTGCAGGTCGGCGAGGCATGGATACCGAGCTTGTGCTCGAGCCCGGAACAGAAGACGTCGTTGCGCGCGCCCAGCTTGCCATCGTCGCCTACCAGGAATTTCGGCACCAGGAACAGCGAAATACCGCGCGTTCCGGCGGGCGCATCGGGCAGCCGCGCCAATACCAGGTGGATGATGTTGTCGGTGAAATCGTGCTCGCCATAGGTGATGAAAATCTTCTGGCCGAAGATGCGGTAGGTGCCGTCGCCGGCCGGCTCGGCGCGGGCGCGCAGGGCGGCGAGGTCGGAGCCCGCCTGCGGTTCGGTCAGGTTCATCGTGCCCATCCATTCGCCGGAGACGAGCTTGGCGAGATATTTGGCCTTAAGGTCTTCAGAGGCGTGCTTGTCGAGCGCTTCGACCGCGCCCATGGTCAGCGTTGGGCCGATGCCGAAGGCCATGGCGGCCGAATTCCACATTTCGAGCGCGGCGACGCCGAGCACGGTCGGCAATGCCTGGCCGCCATATTCCTCAGGCCCGGAAAGCGCGTTCCAACCGCCATCGATCCAGCGGCGATAGAGTTCCTTCCAGCCCGGCGGCGTGGTGACGACCGCGTCCTTCAACACGGCACCTTGTTCGTCGCCGATCTTGTAAAGGGGGGCCACCTCCTCGGTGGCGAAACGGCCTGCCTCGCCAAGGACGGCATCGACCAGATCCTCGCCGAGATCGCCGAACGCACCGGCATCGAGGGCCGATTTCATGCCGGCCACGTGCTTCAGGGTGAACGCGATATCCTCGACCGGTGCCCGATACATGCCGCTCGATCCTCCTGATGCACCGGCCTCGCCGACCCTAGAGCCAGTGCCGCCGCAAAACCATCCGCCTTTGGGCGGTCTCCCGTCTTCTTTTTACGTAAACGTCAAATTTTGTCACGCGGATTTTGCATTGCGACTGCATTGGCCGGCAAGGATTCAAACTTACCGAGGCTGTCCGAGACGATGCCAAGCATTGCGCGCCTCGACCATCTCGTAATCTGATCCGGGGGTATAGTAGCGACGGTGCAGCCAGAAGAGCCGCTGGTGTTCAGGTTTCCCTGATCGGGTACCCGGATCGCGTCCCATGCGATCGCGAATCTCTGCTAACGAGATCACGTAGCACACCGGTTCTGAGCTAAGCGCAAACGCAATAAAGACCCACCACGGTGTAATATAGCTCTCCGGCTCAAGGCCCAAATGTGTATCCTGTGGTTTTTTTGCGTGAGCCTTGACCTGAATCGGATGCATGATGCTCTCGTCTGCCGAGATAGCAAACAAGTCAGCTCCTTTGGCGTTGCGCACCGTAAGCATGACGTTCCAACCGGACCTCGACAATTCACGGGCCGCGTGAAAAACGCCAATATTACCTGTTATTTGCTTGTCATTGCTCAATGGTGCTACCTCCTCCATGCATCAATTCGACTATGCTGCTCATACTAGTTGGTAAATTGCCAAACCACCATTGGCCGAGAATAGCCGCGCTTCAAACCCTCCAGCCGGACACCAACCTCCCGAGAAGCATTTCCTTAACCATAGCGGTCCAGCATTCGCCTTTGATCAACGGGGATTCCCTGATTGAAAAAGACGGCGTGTTTCCTTCGCCGCACAGCGCTTCTCGCTCTTGCGGCGACAATGGCGCTGTCGACGGCGGCAAAGGCCTCGGATTTCTCCGAGCCGTGGAAGAACGCCGACCGCGCGCTCGTCGTCGACGCCTACGAGTACAATTCCATCGACTGGGCGCAACTTGCCACGGACAAGCGCGTCGTCGCCTTCATCAACAAGGCGTCCGACGGCATGCCACCGCCCTATTTCTGTTTCGGAAGCGACACCGATGTAAAGCTTTGCAAGGCGCTGTGGAAGCGCCATGCGGTGACGCGCGAGCTGTTCCAGACACGCAGGGTCGTGGCCAAGGCGCTTGGCATGAAATGGGGCGCCTATCACCTCGCCCGTCCTGGCAATCCGGTCGAGCAGGCCAACAATTTCCTCGATCTCGCCGACCCCGCGCCTGACGATCTCATGGCCCTCGACATCGAAGGCGTCGATCCTTCGCAATGGATGTCGCTCGACGACGCCGAGGAGTTCGCGCGTCAGGTGCATCGGCGCGTCGGCCGTTTCCCTGTGCTCTACACCAACGGCAAGACCGCCCAGTACATCGCCGACAACCGCTACAAATACCGGCTCCTGTCGCGGCTGCCGCTTTGGTACGCGCGCTACAAGCCTGACATCGACGTGCATTTTCCGATGGGCAACTGGCAGGGCTACGCGCTCTGGCAGTTCTCGGCGCAGGCCAATTGCGGGCGCTTCCGTTGCCCCTACCGGGTTGCCGGAACGCCCAACAATATCGACGTCAACGTAGCACCCACGGATGGCACCACACTTCGCCAGCAATGGCCCTTTGGCGGGCTGATCGACGTGCCGTCCGACTATCTTGCCAGCGTGCCGGTGCCGCTCTCGCGGGAAGCCGCACTGGCCGGCAAGGCGACCATCATCTATGCAGATGTGGCGACGCCGCCGACATTCGAGGAAATGGCCGCAGTGCTCGGTTCGCGTTGGTCGAAATTTCGCGATGGGTTCCGTATGCCTGTCGTGAAGACGGTGCCGCGACGGCCGGGCTTCGGCATTGTCCAATATGTCGCCTGGAAGCGGGCCGGGCAGCGCTCGCCCGCGCAACTCGACGCCGCCTTCGCCGCGGCCGCCGACCCGCTGAGTACGGCCTCGACCGAACTCGATCGCAGCCACCGGTAACTGCCACCCGGTCGGAGCTTCAGCCTGCCTGCTCGCGCGCCACAGCCTGCCAGCCTATGTCGCGGCGGCAGAACCCGTCTGGCCAGTCGATGCGGTCGAGCGCGGCATAGGCCCGCGCCTGCGCCTCGCCGACTGTGGCGCCGGTCGCCGTGACGTTGAGCACACGGCCGCCATTGGCGACCAGCGCGCCGCCATTGATAGCGGTACCGGCATGGAAAATCTGGACACCTTCGCCTGCGGCGTCCTCGACGCCACGGATGACGGAGCCTTTCTCCGGTGTGCCGGGATAGCCCCTCGCCGCCATCACAACGGTCAGCGCCGCCTCGTCGCGCCAGCGCACGGAGGTATGCGCAAGCTGGCCGTCGACGGCGGCATTGAGCAGCACCAGAAGATCGTCCTTCAGCCGCATCATCAGCACCTGGCATTCAGGATCGCCGAAACGGGTGTTGTATTCGATCAGCTTCGGCCCGTTTTCCGTGATCATCAGCCCGGCGAACAGAATGCCGGCGAAAGGCGCGCCGAGCTCCGCCATGCCGCGCATGGTCGGCTCGATGATCTCGCGCATGGTGCGTTCGATCATGTCGGGCGTCATCACCGGTGCCGGCGAATAGGCGCCCATGCCGCCGGTGTTGGGACCGACATCGCCGTCACCGACGCGCTTGTGGTCCTGCGCGGTGCCAAAGGGAAGCGCCGTCGTGCCGTCACAGAGGCAGAAGAAGCTCGCCTCCTCGCCGGTCATGAATTCCTCGATCACCACCTCCGCGCCGGCGGCACCGAATGATCCATCGAAACAGGAAGCGAGTGCCGCCTGTGCTTCAGCCATCGTCATGGCGACGGTGACGCCCTTGCCGGCTGCGAGCCCGTCGGCCTTGATGACGATCGGCGCACCTGTGTTTTCGACATAGGCCCTGGCGGAGGCCAGGTCGCCGAACCGGCCATAGGCGGCGGTCGGGATGTCATATCGGGCGCAGAGATCCTTGGTGAAACCCTTCGAGCCTTCCAGCCGCGCGGCGGCCTTCGAAGGCCCGAAGACGCGGATGTTTTCGGCGCGCAGATCATCGGCAATGCCGGCGACCAGCGGCCCTTCCGGGCCGACCACGACGAGATCGATTTTTTTCTCGCGGCAGAAGGCGGCTACGGCGCCGTGATCGGCGATATCGAGCTTCACCAGTTCGGCCTCGCTGCCGATGCCCGGATTGCCTGGAGCCGCATAGAGCTTGGTCAGCAGCGGGGAAGCGGCGATCTTCCAGGCCAGCGCATGTTCGCGGCCGCCGGAGCCGAGAAGAAGAACGTTCATGGCCACCTCATGATGCCGACTATCCCATAGAGAGAACAACCCGCTATTGCTCTCTGGACGACGGGTCAAGACATCAGGGTGGATTGATCGGAATTGCGCACGGGAACGTTATCCCTGCCGAAATGGAAGCAAGACGATCTGGCATGCAGTGTTTTCGATGTGCTGCATTGGTCTTCGAGAAGAATTTTGGCCCGTACGGACATCCTGTGCGGGTCCGGCCAATAGATTTTGCAAAGAGAAAATTTTCCCTCTGCAATTAGGAAAGCCGCAACGTGGTTCCGATACTCCTTGCACATCCGGGGTTTGATAGGAGACGGGTGATGCTCGAAGACAATATCTGGGTGGCTTCGTTCGACGTTTATACCCGCAACTGGAAATGGGTTGTCGGATACATCTGCCTGGCCGGCGGGCTGGCGTTGCTCGAGAGGTTCATACACATCAACTCCGGAGCTTCAATCTTCATCGGTGTAATGATGTCGACCTTCTTGGCTATTCCTGCTCACATTGCCGTTTTGACGCAGCTTGACCCCGACCAGGTGTCCGGTTGGCTGAAGGAAAGACCCAAGGCATTCTCCAGTTTCGTAAGACGTTGCTTGTTACTCGGCCTGCTCGGCGCGATAGCTCCCCTGGTGATCGCGATAACCATGGTGATCGGCGGCGTCCGTCCGTCCTTCGCCATGTTGGCAGCTCTTCTTGTCTGGGTCTTCTCCGGCATTGCTGCGTTCGCAAAATGGGGTACGATGTTGCCTGCGGTCATTGCCGATGATGATCAAACGCTTGCCGTTGCCGGCCAACGCGGCTCCAAGGTGTTCGGATATGCATTCTCGCGTCTGCTCATCTCGTTCGGTTTGGTGACGGTGTTGTTCATAGCGATATTGATGTTGCTGTCCTCTCTGCTGGGTATTGATCAGAAAGACTCAGGTCCCGCGTCGCTAATGCTGACCGTCGCAGGGGCAATCATTGGTGCGTATCAAATCGTCATGACATCCATCGTGTTGTCACGTTCCTATCTCAGAGCGCGACCGCCTGCACCGCCTGCACGCCGGATGGCATTTGCGTTCGGCAAATAAATTGCCCCCCATGCTTGCGGGCCTTCACGCCCAACTCAGCCCTGGTGGACCACCGGAAACCAGTCCTCGCGCAGCTTCTGCCCCGGCTGCATGCCATGGCCATGATAGGGTGGCGAGGTGCGGCCCGGCCGCTCGACATAGTGGGCATCGTCGCCGACCCAGCGCAGCGACAGCGCCCGGCGCCGTGCCGCGGTCATATTGCCGCGCGCGCCGTGCGCCGTCCTGAAGTCGAACAGGATGGCGTCGCCCGGCTCCATCTCCCATTCGATAACTTTCATCGATGGATCGTTGTCGGGATCGGGCACCGGACGATAATCGCCTTCGGCGGCGTAGAAATTGCCGTCGTCCAGCCAGCGTACCGGCAGGATCATCTTGTCCCATTTGTGCGAGCCGGCGATCAGGCGCAGCGTCGCCTCCTTCACCGGATCGATGGGGATCCAGAAGCTCACCGTCTGCTGGCCATCGACAAAATAATAGGGAATGTCCTGGTGCCACGGCGTCGGCTTCTGCGTACCGGGTTCCTTGACCAGAACATGGTCGTGGAAGAACTGCGCGGTGCGCGACCGCATCACCGCGGCAGCCAGCCGCGCCGCAGGCGATTCGCGCACCAGCTTGACGAATTCGGGGATGCGCTCCCAGTTGCAGTAATCGTCGAAGAAACTGCCGCGGCCATTGGCGATGTCGGACGCCGTGGCGCTGCGGTTCTGCATGTTGCGCTCGATGCCGGCGGCGATCGTCTCGACCCAGCCCTTGAAGGCGCCACGGATGCAGATCGCGCCGTCACGCTGGTAGTCGGCGATTGTCTGCGCATCGATGATTTCGGCGTCGATCGCGCGGTCAGCGGTTTGGGAAACCATGTTGTCCCTCCTTTCAGGATCGAGGCGACTATCGCAATGGCCGCTTATTCAGTAAAATAATAACTTCCCATCTGACACATAGGTTTTGACTATGAGTCTGACGCTCACGCAATTGCGCTATCTCATCGCCGTCGCCCGTCATGGCAGTGTCACGGGCGCGGCCCGGGCGCTCAACATTTCGCAGCCGTCGATTTCGGTGGCGATCGACGCCATTGAAAAGGATTTCGACCAGAAACTGTTCGTGCGCCAGCGGGGAAGCGGTGTTTCGCTGACCTCCTTCGGCCGTGTCGCCGTGGCAAAGGCCAGACAGGTTCTTGCCGAGACCGACGAACTCCTGGGCCTGGCGAAGGTCAACTCGGCGATCGGCGGCGAGCTGGTGCTCGGCTGCTTCGAGGATCTGGCGCCCTATTTCGCGCCGGGCCTCATCCGCGCCTTTTCCGAACGCCATCCAGCGGTCGCCGTCATCGTCCGCGACGAGACGTTCGAGACGCTCGGGCGACGCCTGGCGGACGCCGCCGTCGATCTCGGCCTCAGCTACGATCTCGGCCTGCCGTCGCATTTCGCCCGCATCCTGCTGCATGAGCTGCGGCCGCATGCGCTGTTGCCGGCGGGCCATGCACTGGCGGACCGCCCCGAGGTCAGCCTGGCGGATCTGGCCGCCTACCCGCTGATCACGACCGACCAGCCGCATAGCTGGCAGCATATGCTCGACCTGTTTCGCAGCCGTGGCCTGTCGCCCGTCGCCGACATGCGTACAAGCTCCTTCGAACTCCAACGCAGCATGGTGGCCAACGGCTTCGGCGTCGCGGTCAGCTATACCCGACCGCATGGCGACCACAGCTATGACGGCCTACGCCTCGTCTGCAAATCGCTGTCGGATCCGCTGCCCATGCAGCGCATCATCCTCACCCACGATACGCATCAGCGCGTGTCGAATGCGGCGCTGGCTTTCATCGAGGTGGCGAAAGTCTGGTTTTCCACACGCGACATCTTCACCTCCTGACGGGTTGACGGACGCCGCTGCCCTGCTTGCCGCTTGACGGTTTCCATCGCTGCTGCCACTCCATGTCAATGGAACCTGTCCAGTCGAAAGCGTCCCAGGGCCGCGTCGCCGATGCGCCCAACGGCCATTGGGTCTACCGCGTGCTGCCGCGCGCGATCTGGCCCTATGCGCAGCTTGCGCGATGGGACAGGCCGATCGGCTGGCAGTTGCTTTTGTGGCCATGCTGGTGGTCGGCCGCACTGGCGGCGAGCGCCTATCCCCGGCCTGGCGACCCGCTGCTTTCGCTGCTGCCGGCGCCACTCTATCTCGTGCTGTTCCTGATTGGTGCCATCGCCATGCGCGGCGCCGGCTGCACTTATAATGACATTGTCGACGAAGACATCGACAACCAGGTCGAGCGGACCCGCTCGCGCCCGCTGCCATCAGGCCAGACCACGCGCAGGCGGGCCTGGCTGTTTCTTCTGCTGCAGGCTCTGGTCGGCCTGGCGGTGCTGTTGCAGTTCAACAGCTTCGCCATTCTGCTCGGCGTCTGCTCGCTGGCGATCGTGGCCGTCTATCCATTCATGAAGCGGATAACCAACTGGCCGCAACTGTTTCTCGGCTTTGCCTTTTCCTGGGGCGCGCTGATGGGATGGGCGGTCGAGTTCGGTGATCTCGATGGCCCCGCCATCATGCTCTATATCGGTTCGATCCTGTGGGTGATCGGCTATGATACGATCTATGCGCACCAGGACAAGGAAGACGATGCCATTGTCGGCGTGCGCTCGACGGCACGGCTGTTCGGCGACAACACCAAGTCGTGGCTCGCCGGGCTTTATGGCGGCACGCTGATCTGCTTCGCCATCGCCTTCGCCTCGGCGCAGGCCCCGGTCGTGGCGCTGGCGGGACTGATCGCCGCCGGTGCCCATATGGCCCGGCAGATCGCGGTGCTGGATATCGACGATCCGGACCAGTGCCTGCGGCTGTTCCGGTCGAACAACCAGGTCGGCTGGCTGATCTTCCTCGGCCTGATCGGCGGCGCGCTGTGGGTGGCGCTGAAGCCGCTGGTTTAGAAGGCTTTTCCTTCTCCCCGTAATCGGGGAGAAGGTGGCTGTCATCAGCGGCTTCGCTACCCGTGGAAGCAGAACCCGGCCTACTCGCGCGCAATGATCTCCTGGCCGTCGATGACCAGCCTGAGGCCGAGGTCACCGGCCCTGCGGCGGGCAAGGAAGCGCGGGCGGCGCGTGGTCGAAACGCGGCCCTTGCGACGGTCCTGCGGCGGCAGTGTCTTGATGGCGGCGCCGAGCGATTCTTCCAGCGTGCGGGCGACGCCGTCGGATTCGATCAGCAGCATCGGCAGGCGGTAGGCATCGGCCCAGGCGCGCCAGTCGGCGGCAACGTCTTCGAGATCGTCGGCTACCAGCAGCGGCACCGACAGCATCGGATCGTTGTGCAGGAGTTCCAGGGTCACCGTGACATTGCCTTCCGGATCCTCCATCGCACGGGCGGCGACGCCGCGAAATGCATTGGCGGGCAGCACGATGATCGCCGGCAGGCCGCTCATCTCGAGCAGGCGGCGGATCACGGCGCCACGCTGGTCGATGGTGAAGGTCACGTCGCCGTAATCGTCACGCGTCGCGTAGCTCACCACCTGCGGCAGGCGGAATGGGTCGAGGCGCATGTTGCGTCCCGCCCAGACTGGCTTCAGTCCAGTGTTCATAGAGTGCCTTCCTGTCTGTCTCCTGAGAGCCGGTGTCCGGTTCTCTCCGGGCCAGTTTTCCCGGCCTCGTTATGGGGAAACAGTAGCGCTGGCTCCTTACCGCCGCGCTTAAGAAAGTCGGTTAAATTTTGCTGATCTCAGGGATGGTTATCGGAATGCCACCAACCACAAGATGTTGAAAGGATCAGATAACCTTACCAGGATTCATGATGCCGGCCGGATCGAAGGCAGCCTTTACCCGGCGCATCAGATCGATGGCCATCGGCGGGGCGGTGGCGATCAGTTCGTCGCGCTTCAACTGACCGATGCCGTGCTCGGCCGAGATCGAACCGTGCAGGCTGCGCACCACGTCATGCACGGCCTTGTTCATGGCATGGTAGAGCGCCAGAAACGCCTCGTCGTCGCCGTCGAGGGGCCGCGAGATGTTATAGTGGAGGTTGCCGTCGCCCATATGCCCGAAACAGACCACGCGGGCGCCGGCGCTCACTGACGCCACCGCGCCGGCGGCCTCCGCGATGAAGCGCGGTATCGATGCGATCGGCACTGAAATGTCGTGTTTGATCGAAGCGCCTTCCGGCTTCTGTGCCTCGGGCAACAGCTCGCGGAAATTCCAGAAGGCGTCGCCCTGCCCGAGGCTGGCGGCGATGACGGCGTCGCCGACGAATTCCTGCTCGAGGCCTGCTGAGAGCACATCCTCGATCAGCGCCCGCGAATCCTCCGATGAGCGGCCGGACGATATCTGCATCAGCACATACCAGGGCCAATCCTCCATCAGCGGCCGCGTCACGCCAGGGGTATGCGCCAGCGTGAAATCGTATGGCCGCTTGCCGATGAGTTCGAAGGCGGTGAGCGCTGCCCCGGCGCGGTCCATGGCCAGGCTGAAAAGGGAAAGAGCGGCCTCGGGCGACGACAGGCCGACGAAGGCGACGTCGCGCCCCTTGGGCTTCGGAAAGAGTTTGAGTACGGCGGCGGTGATGACGCCGAGCGTGCCTTCTGCGCCGACGAACAGGTTCTTCAGGTCGTAACCGGTGTTGTCCTTCTTCAGCTTGCGCAAATCGTCGAACACCTCACCGGTAGGCAGCACCACCTCGACGCCGAGGCAGAGCTCGCGCGCATTGCCATAGGCCAGCACGCCGGTGCCGCCGGCATTGGACGACAGGTTGCCGCCGATCTGGCAGGAGCCTTGCGCGGCGAGCGACAGCGGGAACAGCCGGTCGGCGGCATCGGCCGCTTCCTGCAAGGTCTGCAGGATCACACCGGCCTCGACCGTGACCGTGTTGGAGAGAACATCGATCTCGCGGATGCGGTTCAGCCGCGACAGCGACAGGACGATTTCATGGCCGGACTTGTCCGGCACTTGGGCCCCGACCAGCCCGGTGTTGCCGCTTTGAGGCACGACTGGCGTTCCGGTCTCCGTCGCCAGCCGCATGATCCGGCTGACCTCGTCGACGCAGCCCGGCCGCAGCACCAGCGACGTCGCGCCATGCCAGAGGCCGCGTCGCTCGATCAGATAAGGTGCGATGTCCTGCTGATCGCGCAGCGCATATTTATCGCCGACGATCGCCGCGAAACGATCGAGGAGAGCGGGATCGAGTGTCTTTGCCGTTTCGGTCATGTGGGAAAACTACGTCGAGGGCTGTGCATTGTCACGAGGAGCGGCGGCACGGGAGAGCCGGTCGTTGATAGCCTCGCCCAGCCCGTCAAAGGGGATCGGCTCGACCGCGATGGTGCGCGCGCCGCTGCGGTCGAGTTCCTGCATGTAGGCGAAGAGATTGCTTGCCGCTTCACGCAGATCGCCTGAAACCGAGAGGTTGAGGAAAGCGGTTGCGCCGCGCCAGCCTTCCGCTCTCCGGATGCCAAAGGCGAGCAGCGCTTCGCCCTCGCCGATTGCCCGCGCGTTGAGCCGCACCGCGGCACCCGGCGCGTAGTGCGAGGCAAGCATGCCCGGCGCCTCGACGCCGGCAATGCCGCCGCGCAGCAGGTCCATGCCGATGGCCGCCTCGATTTCGCCTGTGGCAATGCCACCGGGCCGAAGCAGGCGCAATCTTTCGCCCTCGGACTTGACGATGGTCGATTCCAGCCCGACCGGTGTGGCGCCGCCATCGACCACCAGCTTGATACGCGCGCCTAAATCCGCCGCCACCGCTTGCGCCGTCGTCGCGCTGATCTTACCGGATGAATTGGCGCTGGGTGCCGCGAGCGGTCGGCCGAGCCTTGCGATCAGCTCGCCGCCAAAACCTCTCGGCATGCGCAAGGCGATCGTGTCGAGCCCGGCGGTGACCAGCGGATGAACGCCGTTGCCGGGGCGCTGCGGCAGCACCAGCGTCAGCGGACCCGGCCAGAAGGCAAGCGCGAGCTTCGTCGACAGCGGATCGAACAGAGCGATTCGCTCGGCCATCGCCATGTCGGCGACGTGGGCGATCAGCGGATTGAAACGCGGCCGACCCTTGGCTTCGAAAATGCGCGCCACGCCAATGCCGTTGGTGGCGTCGCCGGCAAGCCCGTAGACGGTTTCGGTCGGGATAGCGACGACCTCGCCGCCCTCAAGCAGCGCCAACGCCGGTTCCATCGCTTCGCCGACGGCAAGTATTTCAGCCACTCTCGTCACCTCGCGGAAGCCGGCTGCGTAGTACGACAGCGTCGCGGGGGCAAGCGGGCATTGGCAATTCATCAATTCCTAAAATGCTATGTTTCCATGAAAGCCGGTATCAATCGCCGGGCACTATCGTGCGGGCTTCTGGGCAATGGGGAGCTATGTCAGTGTCTATGCGCATCTGGGGAACGCTTGCTATCAGTCTGGCTGCCATGGCTGGCGGGGCTCAGGCCTCGTCGCTGGTCTTTCCCGGTGCGCCGGCCTCGACGCCCTCCATCCTTGCGCTGAAGGCTGCCGACGGCAAGGCGAGCGACGTGGTGTCCGTGGTTGCGATCGGCGAGCCCGACGTCACTTATGAAAAGGTGGCGGCAATCCCGGACAAGGCCGAGGCGAGGCACGCCTTCCCGCAGAGCCCGATGATCATTCGCGGCGGGATCGTCGGCGGCGCCTTCTCGACACCAGTGCAAGCCAAGGCGCCGGCCGCCGCAACCGCCCCCGCTACGGCAACCTCCCCCGCCACGGCGACCGCCTCGGCAGCCCCCGCGCCGGCGGCGCACGGAAAAGCAGCGGCACCGGCGGCAGCCGTAACACCGCCGGCAGCCCAACAGCCTGCTTCAGGAGCCGGCAAGGTCAAATAGCGAGCTGCCAACTGGCCGATCAAAATGCTCGATGGCTTGACGGCAGTCTGGCGCGCTGCGCAACCATTATGAGGCGAATTTCGTCTCGACGATCTGGCTGGCGGCCCTGGGGCCTGAGTTTCGCCAAGCGGCTCCGGCAGACGGGATTGCATCGTTCAAGGCAAGGGGGTTGCTCATGAAAAAATCGAAAACCGTTACCGTGGCTGGGTTTCTGCTGGCGTCATTGCTTGGCGGCGCGGCCCATGCGGATGACATGCTGGGGTCCTATGTCGCGCGCATTTCCGATCGCGATCACCAGGCAAGCGACGGCTATGCGCTGGATGGCGCCGCGCAAATGGTGCGGCAGGACCGCGCCAACTGGCACAAATTCCACCGCCGCGACAGCGACGACGAACGTGATGCCTGGTTCAGGACCAACGACCAGCGTGCCGACCTGCAGCGCATGCTGGAACGCCCCGGCGCGATGAGTTCCTCGACCAAGCGCGCCATCGTCAATGGCGAGCCGCTGATCCAGGTCGACGTCTACGAAAACAGCGTGCGCGTCAGCATTCTGGAGAACTGATCAAATCAGTTTGAAAAGACAACAAAAAGGGCGGCGCCAAAGCGCCGCCCTTTCCTCGATAAAACCTGTCACCTGAAATCAGGCCGCTTCTTCCTTGTCGTCTTCGTCGGACTCGCCGTCTTCGGATTCTTCATCGTCCTCGGCGTCGTCGCCTTCGGCTTTCACGGCGTCATCGTCGTCATCTTCATCAGACTCTTCGCCGTCTTCGTCGTCGCCTTCTTCGTCATCGCCATCCTCGTCCTCGTCAGACAAATCGGCGGCTTCGGCCGTGGCAGCGGCATGATCGAGGGCGGTTTCGGAAGCGGATTCAAGCGCCTCGGCGGGGGCCGAGGTTTCTTCTGTCACTTCGATTTCGTGATCGGAATTCATGGAAGCCTCCGTTGGGTTGGGGAACATGTTCCTTTTGCCACGGAGAGGTCATCGTCATATGACTGTAAGCCGGCTCGAACGGCCGGCTGGAAGATATTTTTCCTCGCCTCTCAACCAGCGATTTTCGAGAAATCCGCGACCTGACCGGTAGCCGTGCGAATGCGCGTGAGCAGCGCAAGGCGGTTGGCGCGCACGGACAAGTCCTCATCATTCACGAGAACATGCTCAAAGAATGAATCAACAGGTTCACGCAAAGCGCTAAGCGCCAGCATGGCAGCGGAAAAGTCTTGGTTTTGAATCGCTTCGCCGGCTTGCTTCTCGGCCTGATTCACCGCCGCAAACAGCGACTTCTCGGCATCTTGCCGAAACAACGCCGGTTCGACGGTTTCGGCGACCGCCGTTTTCTTCTTCTCCTCGGCGGCCAGGATGTTGGCAGCACGCTTGGTGCCGGCGAGCAAATTCTTGCCGTCCTCAGTGTCGAGGAAAGAGCCAAGGGCTTCGACGCGGCGGACGATTTGCAGGAGATCGTCCGACTGCGGCGTGATAACGGCGTCGATGAGGTCGTGCCGAGCCCCCTTGTCGCGGAGGTAAACCTTGAGACGGTCGTGGAAAAACGACCGTAGCTCGTCAAACAAAGACATGTTGGCTTGGTATTCAACGGCCGTGTATCTGCTGACGTATGCGTCGGCGATCTTGAGAGCATCCGCTTGCTGGAGAGGGGAAATCCGGTTGGCCTTCTCTGCAGCCTCTAAGAGCGTGTAGAGATGCAGGTATTCGTCTTTCCCCAAATGCGCCAAGATTTCGGTCTCGGCCAAATGTTCCGCAGCAGCTTCGCGGGAAGACAACACATCGGCGACAATCCGCCCACGTATCGCATCAGCCTCCTTTGATATTTCGAAGTCGCGCTGTTTATAGAAGACGTCGGTAAGCTCAACGTTCACGGAGTTCTCGACCAGAATCCTGATCACCCCGAGCGCCGCCCTTCTCAACGCATAAGGATCTTTCGACCCCGTCGGCTTTTCGTCAATCGCCCAGAAACCGACCAGCGTATCGAGCTTATCGGCGAGCGCGACGGCAACAGATACCGGATCGCTCGGCACATAATCGGAAGGCCCTTGCGGCTTGTAGTGCTCTTCGATGGCCGCGGCCACGGATTGATGGTCGCCCTGCAGCAACGCATATTTGCGGCCCATGCCGCCTTGCAATTCGGGAAACTCGCCGACCACTTCAGTGGTGAGATCGGCCTTCGCCAGGACAGCGGCGCGACGCGCCAGCGCGGGATCGGCGCCGACGATCGGTGCCAGTTCTTCCGCCAACCGCGCAATCCGCTCCACCCGCTCACCCTGCGTGCCGAGCTTGGCATGGAACGTGACATTGAGATGGTCGAGGCGGGCCATGCGCTGGTCGAGCGGCTTCTTCAGATCGAGCCCAAATTTTTCCGCAGATGCCCGGAGCTGCTCGAGATCGGGCAGATCCCCTTGGTCGGTCGTCCAGAAATAGAGCGCGTCGGACAGTCGGGCGCGCACCACCTTGCCATTGCCGTGGGCGATTTCCTTGCCGCCGTCCTTCGCCTCGATGTTGGCGGTCAGGATGAAACGGTTGGAGAGCGCGTCGCTTTCTCCCTGCGGCCGCGTCACAAAGCATTTCTGGTTGGCGCGGATGGTCAGGCGGATCACTTCCGCCGGTATGGCCAGGAAAGCCTGCTCGAATTCGCCCATCAGCACGACGGGCCACTCGACCAGCCCGGACACTTCTTCAAGCAAGCCCTCGTCCTCGACAAGGTCGAGCCCGTTGGCGAAGGCGAGGTTGCGGGCGTCGGCAAGGATGATCTCCTTGCGGCGGTCGGCATCGAGCACGACCTTGGCCGCTTCCAGCTTCGACACGTAATCGTCGAAGCGGCGCACGGTGATTTCGCCAGGCGCGAGGAAACGGTGGCCGTAGGTGATGTTGCCCGAACGGATGCCGTCGATCTCGAAATCGACCACGACCGGCTCCTCGGTCTCGGGGCCGAAAGTGCACAGGATCGATTGCAGCGGGCGCACCCAGCGCAGCGAGCCCGGCTTGGCCGAGGCCGGCCCCCAGCGCATCGACTTCGGCCAGGGGAAATTGCGGATGATATCGGGCACCAGTCCGGCAATGATCTCTTCGGCCGCCCTGCCCGGGTTCGAAATATGGGCAACGTAGAAGTCGCCCTTCTTCGGGTCGGAATGGACATGGGCTTCGGCGATCGAAGACAACCCGGCCTTGCGCAGGAAGCCTTGGACGGCCTGTTCAGGCGCCGATGTCGACGGCCCCTTGATATCCTCGTGAATATCCTTCGAGCGTGCGTTGAGGCCACGGATATCGAGGGTAAGGCGCCGCGGCGTCCAGTACTCGCGCGCCGCCTCGTAGGTCAGACCCGCCTCGACCAGACCGTCGGTCAGCATCTTCCTCAGCTCGCCCGCCGCCTTGCGCTGCATGCGGGCAGGGATTTCCTCGGAGCGAAGTTCGAGCAACAAATCCGGCATCAGCGTATCTCCGCCCGCATGCCATTTTCCTGTTTGCGCGTCCTCGCGCCTCCGGCGCTGCGGTCGCGCGGCTGGGCAGGAATCTCTTCGGAGCGAAGTTCTAGAAGCAGGTCAGGCATGCTTGGGGCTCACGCGGCAAAATGGTCCGCGCGGGGCATAGCAACTCGGCTGGCCGCTGTCACCCTTTCCAGAAATTTTGGCCACCCTGTCGGGACGAGCCGACCCCGCCCGTCCTTGGATCAAAGATTTCCATGAACCTGATGCAGCGCTGAAGCGACCCACGCTCAGGCAGGGAACTATTGGCTGAACGATCATGAAAACCGCATCCAGACTTCTTCAGATCCTCGCGCTCAGTGCCTGCTTCACCGCGCAGGCCCACGGCGCCTTTTCGATGCCGGGCGTGCGGCAGGCGCTGCGGACGATGTCTGGTCCGAGCGGCCAGATCCTGCCGCAGATCAACGCTTCCCTCGAAATGATCAACGGCGCTTGAGGCTCAGGCCGCCATTCCACCGGCCTGCGTCTTCAAGAACGCCTCGCCGCAGGCTTTCGCCAGATTGCGCACGCGCAGGATGTAGCTTTGCCGCTCGGTGACCGAGATCACACCACGCGCGTCGAGCAGGTTGAAGACATGGCTCGCCTTGATGCACTGGTCGTAGGCCGGGAAGACCATCTTGTGCATCGGCAAATTGTCGTTCGAGGCCGGCGCGCCGGCCTCGAGCAGCGCCTTGCACTCGGCCTCGGCATCCTCGAAATGCCGAAGCAGCATCGCGGTGTTGGCGTATTCGAAATTGTGGCGCGAATATTCCTGCTCGGCCTGCAGGAAGACGTCGCCATAGGTCACCTTGTCGGCGCCTTCGCGGCCGTTGAAATTGAGGTCGTAGACATTGTCGACGCCCTGCACATACATGGCCAGGCGCTCCAGGCCGTAGGTGAGTTCGCCGGCCACCGGCGCGCATTCGATGCCGCAGACCTGCTGGAAGTAGGTGAACTGCGACACTTCCATGCCGTCGCACCAGCATTCCCAGCCAAGACCCCAGGCGCCCAGCGTCGGGCTTTCCCAGTCGTCCTCGACGAAGCGGATGTCGTGCAGCAGGGGATCGACGCCGATCGCCGCCAGCGATCCGAGGTAAAGTTCCTGCAGGTTCGGCGGATTGGGCTTCAGGATCACCTGGTACTGGTAGTAGTGCTGCAGCCGGTTTGGGTTCTCGCCGTAACGGCCGTCCTTGGGACGGCGCGAAGGCTGGACGTAGGCGGCGGTCCAACGCCTGGGCCCGAGTGCGCGCAGCGTCGTTGCCGGATGAAACGTGCCGGCGCCGACCTCCATGTCATAGGGTTGGAGGATGACGCAGCCATAGGCCGCCCAGTAATTGTGCAAGGTCAGGATCAGCCCCTGGAACGAGCGGCTGGGATGCATATGGGCTGGGATTTCAATCGTCACGATGGCCTCGGCGACACAGGCTAGCTTGCGGCCACGTCCTAGAGACACGGCGGCAAAGCGTCAAGCAAGGCGCGTCCGATGCAGGCCGCCGTGAGCATTCCGGACGATGTTGAAAACTTTGCCAGCGACTGGCCCATTGCCCGTCGCCACTGCCCGCGATCCAATTCGACCAAGCATCCGCCTCAAGCACAACAGGTTCAGCCATGTCCAGCCCGATCACCATCCGCCCGGTCACGCGTCAGGATTTCGACCAATGGTTGCCGCTGTGGGACGGCTACAATGCGTTCTATGGCCGCTCGGGCGAGACAGCGCTGGCAAACGAGATCACCGCGATGACATGGTCACGCTTCTTCGACGCCTATGAGCCGGTCCATGCGCTGGCCGCCGAGAGCGGGAGCCGGCTTCTTGGCCTCGTCCACTACCTGTTCCACCGCAGCACCACGGCGATCGCGCCGAACTGCTATCTGCAGGATCTTTTCACCAACGAGGCCTCGCGCGGCAAAGGCATCGGCCGGGCGTTGATCGAAGGCGTCTACGAGCGCGCCCAGGCGGCGGGTTCCGGCCGGGTGTACTGGCTGACGCATGAAACCAATCACACGGCGATGAATCTCTATGACAAGGTCGGCGAACGCTCGGGCTTCGTCGTCTATCGTAAGATGTTCTGAGGACGTTTCCAGCGCGTCGGCATGCGTTTGAGCGGCACGGATCTCAAAACCAAAACGGGGCTCTGAGAGCCCCGTTCGCATTCCAAAAAAGGCGGTTTCAGCCCTTCGGGGCCGGGACCGGCTCCGGCTTGACCTTCGGGGTCTCCTGCGCCGTGTTGGATTCGATCGGCGGCAGGCCCTTCATCAGCTTCTGCTGCAGGTTGGCCAGCACGTCGGGATCGGGCTTCAGATCGCGGGCCTGGTTCCACTGGAAGGTGGCTTCCAGCTTGCGGCCGACGCGCCAATAGGCGTCGCCGAGATGGTCGTTCAGAACCGGATCTTCCGGCTTCAGCGCGACCGCGCGTTCCATTTCGCGCACGGCGTCATCGAACCGGCCGAGGCGGAAATAGGCCCAGCCCAGGGAATCGACGATGTAGCCGTCGCTCGGCCTGAGATCGACGGCCTTCTGGATCATCTCCAGGCCTTCCTTCAGGTTGGTGTTCATGTCGACCCAGGAATAGCCGAGATAGTTCAGCACCTGCGGCTGGTCCGGCTGCAATTCCAGCGCCTTGCGGAAATTCGGCTCGGCCTTCGGCCATTCCTTCAGCCGCTCATAGGCGATGCCGCGCTGATAGAAGATGTTCCAGTTGGCGGCGGTCGGCGTCTTCAGCACCTCGACGGCCTTGTCGTAGAGATTGGCGGCGGAGCGGAAATCCTCCTTCGAGGAGTAGACGCCCCCAAGCGCCAGATAGGCGCGCATGTCGTTGGGATGGGCTTCGACGAAGGCCTTCAGATGCGTGATCGCCTCGTCATGGCGGTCGAGATCGGCAAGGTTGAGGCCAAGCTGCAGGTCCGAAATCTCCTTCAGCGGCGAAGAGTCGGGGATGCGCCGATAAAGCGCGATGGCGCCCTCGCCGTCCTTCAGCTGTTCGGCGACGGCGGCAAGTTGCACGAGCGCCGCGTCGCTGTCGGGCTTCAAAGCCAAGGCATATTGCAAATAGAGACGCACGAACGGCTCGCCGCCGCCGCGGTTGAGCGCGGTGGCAAGATCGAGCAGGATTTCGGAAGCACCGTCGGACGGACCGGAAACGAAGGGCGCGATCTTGTCGCCCTTGCTGATCTTGTCACGCAAGGCGACGATTTCCAGCTTGCCCGGCGAAAACGCCTCGGCCTGGTCGAGCACCGAGAGCGCCTTGGCCTTGTCGCCCTTGCGGGCCAGGAACGAGGCATAGGCCTGCGCGTTGCGCATCCAGGTTTCAGGCGCCGCACCGCCGGCGGCGGTGTCCTGCATCGTCGCAGCGTAGATCGCCTCGGCCTTTTCGGGCATGCCGGATGCATCGGCAATCAGGGCGCGGTGGAAGGACTTGAACAGGCCGAACCAGTCAGGTCCCTGAAGCTTGTCGATCGAAGCCATCGCTTCGCTGGCCTGGCCGGCACCTTGTTCGGCCCAGCCGGACATGACGCCGGAGATCAGCCGGTCGAGATCGGATTCCAGCGACAGCTTGAGCCAGTACTGTGCCTTGGTGAAATCCTTCTTGTGGAAGGAATCGACCGCCAGCGCCAGGCGCGAGAAGCGCTCGACATCGGGCACTTCCTTGAGCTTGTCGGCATAGACCAGGGATTCGTCGAACCGCCCTTGGGCGATCAGCGACAGCATCAGGCTCTGCTGCAGTGCGGTGTCGCTCGGATTGAAGGCCAAGGCCTGCTTGTAGTACGCGATGGCGCTGTCGAGATCGTTGTCGCCTTCGGCGATCCGGGCAGCCAGATAGGCGCCCGAGAACGACGATATCTTGACCGGTTCGGTGGATTGCTTGGCATAGGCCGGCAAAGCCGAGATCGCCATGCCCGTCACAATTGCCAGCCTCGTCAGCCAGCGCGCATGTCCTTGCTGCATCATATCCCTTTCAGCCAGGCGCCATCTCCGCGTCAGCGGGATCGACCCAGACTCGATCTTTCCAGGCAAAGCATGGCCTTTTTGGGGTCGCGCTTCAATCCGCCCGAAATTCACAATCGGGTCACCCGATTAACAAACCATGGCTAAAAGGGACAGTTTTGCGTCTCGACGGGCCGTTGCAGCCGCGTATCGCGATAGCCGCCGCTTGCCACCGCGCTGCACAGCCCGCTCCATTCGCAGCCTTGGCACGCCTTGCGCACGTGGCCGGCCGAGAACGCCTGCCGTAGCCGTATCAGGGTCGCGGCATCGAGATCGAGGCGGACGCCGTCCCGGATCGGCCGAGCCAGCAGCGCTTCCACGTCATCGCCGGCCTGCCGGTCGCGCCCGGCCGCGCTGTCGCGCAGGCAGTGCGGTTCCGGCTCGCCAAGCAACGGGGCACAGATGTCGTCCGGGCCGGAAACGAGGAGGATGTCCTCGCCCCGGCTCAGGCGCTCCGCGATCCCGTCATAATTGGCGGTGAAGGCGGGGCTGTATCCCTTGCCCACATAGGTGAGCAGGCAAAGGAGATGGTGGGCGCGAAGCCTGATCGTCACGGCTTCGGCAAGTTCATCTTGCCGCGCGGGAGCGCCATCAGCGTCGCAGCGCCAAGCGCCGACTTCAGCAACCCGCCGACGATGAACGGCAGGAAGCCGAAGGTGATGGCCTTCTCGGCGCCGATCATGACGGCAAGCCAGGCCGTGCCGAGAGCCAGACAGGCGAGGTTGCCGAGCAGCATGGCGACGAAGGTAAGCAAAACGCTGTTGCCGTTCCAGCCACGTTCGGCCAGCCAGCCGACAAGCGCACCGGTGATGGGAAAGGCAAAGAGATAGCCGCCCGTCGGGCCGACGAAATGCTGAATGCCGGCGGCGCCGCCAGCCAGGACCGGGAAGCCGACAGCACCTTCGACCAGCCAAGCGGCGATCGTCACCGCGCCAAGCCGCCAGCCATAGAGCGCGCCGATAAGCGTTACCGCGAAGGTCTGCATGGTCACGGGAACAGGCACCATCGGCACCTCGATGTAGGAGGACAGCGCCAGGAACAGCGTGCCGAGCACGACGGCACCGGCCTGCCAGGCGAGTGATCGCTGCTGCAGCCGCAGCGGGCTGAAAGACGGTCTGGCGGACGAGAATGCAAGGTTGGTCATAGGCTTCCCTTCGGTCGATCCAAAATTATAGATAATTTGTGATTTCGATCTATTATCGAATCCACATTTCTGGAGCGATAGCAAGCCCGGGCTCGGGAAAAGGCGCTTAACCCACGATCGCGAAGGCTTCGCGCGTGGCGCCGGACGCTGTCCTGACCGGCTTGCGGCCAATCCATTGGACATGCCGTCCCAGTGTCGCCGCAGCCGATTCGGCATTTCCCTGCCGCAAGGCGCTGAGGATCGCCCGGTGATCCTGATCGGTGCGCGCCTCCCACTCCGAACGCCATGCCGCGAACAGGAAGCGGGCGCTTGCGGCGTGCAGGTCGTCAATGGTGGCAAGCAGGCGCGGCATGCCGCACGGCGCCAGGATCAGCCGATGAAAGGCGCGATTGGCCTCCTCCCACGACCTGACGTCGCGGGATTTGTCGCCGGCCTTGGTCGCCTCCTCGGCCTGATCGAGAATGGCCGAAGTCAGATGCGGCGCGGCGTGGCGCAGTGCCAGCACTTCGAGCGCCGCCCGCATTTCGGCGACCTCCTTGACCTCGCCCAGATCGAAGGCAGCCACGCGCACGCCACGGCGCGGCTCACTGACGGCGAGCCCCTGCGCCTCGAGGCGGCGGAAGGCCTCGCGCACCGGCACATGGCTGGTGTTGAATTCCTCGGCGACATGATCCTGCCGCAGCCTCGCCCCCGGCTCGATCGCGCCGGAGATGATGCGATCCGCCAGCGCCTTGCTGATGCGCACCGCTATGGTGTCGTCCGTGCCCTTTGCCATGAGTTATAGATAATTTGCGGCAAGGCGGCTTGTCGAGACGGCAGGGGCGAATTCTCTTTCCACTGGCACAGCCTGGAGGACGTCCGTGAAAGCCGGTCTCCTCAGTTCACCCGGCTGATGCAGAAATCGATGACGTCGATCAGCGCCGATTTCTGCGGCGTCTCTTCCAGCGGCGCCAGCGCGTCGCGAGCGATCTCGCCGAAATGGCGGGCGCGTCCGATCGTGTCGGCAATGGCGCCGTGGCGGGTCATCAGGCCGATCGCCTTTTCCAGCCCGGCGTCATCGACGACATTGTCCTCGATGGCACGCTTCCAGAAGGCGCGTTCGGTCTTGCTGCCGCGCCGGTAGGCGAGGATGACCGGCAAGGTCACCTTGCCCTCGCGAAAATCGTCGCCGACATTCTTGCCGAGATCCTTGCTGGTACCGCCATAATCCAGCGCATCGTCGATGAGCTGGAAGGCAAGACCGAGATTCATGCCATAGGAGCGCAGCGCGGCACGGTCGTTGCGGGTCGCCTGGGCGATGACCGGTCCAACCTCGGCGGCGGCCGAAAACAGCGCCGCGGTCTTGGCCTTTATGACGGCGAAGTGCTCGTCCTCGGTGGTTTCGAGGTTCTTGGCGGCGGCAAGCTGCATGACCTCACCCTCGGCGATGATCGAGGCGGCGCTCGACAGGATGTCGAGCGCTTCGAGCGAGCCGACATCGACCATCATGCGGAAGGCCTGGCCGAGCAGGAAGTCACCGACCAGCACGCTGGCCTGGTTTCCCCAGATCATGCGGGCGGTCTTCTTGCCACGCCGCATGCCGCTTTCGTCGACGACGTCGTCATGCAGGAGCGTGGCCGTATGCATGAACTCGACCGACGTAGCGAGCTTGACGTGGCCCTCGCCGGCATAGCCGAACATCTGCGCCGCGGCCAGCGTCAGCATTGGCCTGAGCCGTTTGCCGCCGGACGAAATCAGATGGTTGGCGACCTCGGGAATCATCTCGACGTCGGAGCCGGCCTTGGACAGGATCAGTTCGTTGACGCGCCCCATATCGGCGGCCGTCAAATCGATCAAATCCTTGATGGAGGCGGGTTCCCGCTTCCCGTCTTCGATGTTGAGAACGACACCCACGACAATCACTCCCGTCTTGGTATAACGCGTGCGACGGCACCCTTAGTCCCGGCATGGACTCTAGGGCGGCGGACACGGCCACGGCAAGAGGCGAATTGGCGCGGCGGCGGCGACAGCGTGTCAACGTCGGGAAAATGCGGGTATGCGGCCGGACGTTTACAGGCACGCTGCAACCTGCGAGTTTCTCGCGATGATAGAGCTCATCCGCACCAACGACGCCGTCATCATCTCCTTTGTCGAATCGCTGATGCGCGATGCCGGCATCGGCTGCTTCGTCGCCGACCAGAACATGAGCGTGCTCGACGGCTCGCTCGGCATCCTGCCACGGCGCATCATGATCGATGCCGACCAGGCCGACGCCGCGCGCCGCATCCTGACCGACGCCGGCATCGCCAACGAGATCCGGGGGAAATAATGTCGGCCGCGCCAGCCGCACTTGCCACCGATACGCCGGCCCACACGGTCGATGCCTTCCATCGCGGCCGGTTCTGGCTGGTGCAGCCCAAGCATGGCGGCCATCGCGCCGGGATGGATGCGATGATGCTGGCTGCATCCGTGCCATCCTCCTTTGGCGGAAGGCTCGCCGATTTCGGGGCCGGCGCCGGTGCTGCCGGTCTTGCGGTGCTGTCGCGCTGTCCGGGCGCCCAGGCAGTGCTGGTCGAACGCGCGCCCGAGATGGCCGCCTTCGCGGCGGCCACGCTTGCCCATCCCGGCAATGCGCATCTCAGCGATCGCGCGGCCGTGCTCGTCGCCGATGTCACCGTTTCGGGCCGGGCCCGGGCCGCCGCCGGGCTTGCCGACAATGATTTCGACTTCGTCATCATGAACCCGCCTTTCAACGCTGCACGGGACCGCGCCACATCGGACCGCCTGCGAAAGGAGGCCCATGTCATGGAGGATGGGCTGTTCGAAAGCTGGATCCGCAGCGCGGCGGCGGTTGTCAGGCCGCGCGGCGGGCTTGCCGTCATCGCCCGGCCCGAACAGCTCGGCGCCATTCTCGACGCGATTTCAGGCCGCTTCGGCGAAGCCGAGATGCTCGCCGTGCACCCTCGCCCGGACGCGGCGGCAATCCGCATCATCGTGCGGGCGGCTCTCGGGGCACGGGGAAAGCTTGCCATCCGCCCGCCCCTGATGCTTCACGCGCGATCGGGCAACGGCCCCGACGAGCGCAGCGAAATGATCACCAACGGGCTCGCCTCGCTGTTCGGAGACTGAGCTGTTCGCGGCCTGCACATTGCCGTTGGCTGGGAAATCCCTACATGCCTGCAACCATCGCCGGAGACCACGTCATCGTGAAACGTCTTTTCAACCGTCTGCTGCCGAAGTCCTGGCGCTCCACCGTCGTCACCATTCCGGTCATCCGGCTGCACGGCACCATCATGGCCGGCGGCGGTCTGTTCCGACCGAGCCTGTCGCTTGCGTCCACCGCCGGACTGATCGAAAAGGCCTTTTCCTTCGACGCACCCGCGGTCGCGATCTCGATCAACTCCCCCGGCGGCTCCCCGGTGCAGTCGCGACTGATCTTCAAGCGCATTCGCGACCTTGCGGTCGAGAAGAACAAAAAGGTGCTTGTCTTCGTCGAGGATGTCGCGGCGTCTGGCGGCTACATGATCGCGGTCGCGGGCGACGAGGTCTTCGCCGATCCGTCGTCCATCGTCGGTTCGATCGGCGTGGTGTCGGCCTCGTTCGGCTTCCCGGAACTGATGAAGAAGATCGGCGTCGAGCGCCGTGTCCACACCGCCGGCCAGAACAAGGCGGTGCTCGATCCATTCAAGCCCGAGAAGAAGGAAGACGTCGAGCGGCTGAAGGTGCTGCAGCTCGAAGTGCACGAGACCTTCATCGACCTGGTCAAGGAGCGGCGCGGCACGAAGCTGGCGGACGATCCGGACCTGTTCACCGGGTTGTTCTGGACCGGCAAGAGAGGCCTGGAACTTGGCCTCGTCGATGCGCTTGGCGACATGCGTACGGTGCTGAAGACTCGCTTCGGTCCGAAGACCGAACTCAGGCTGATAACGGCGCCGCGTGGTTTGTTGGGCCGCTTCGGCCTGTTCGGCTCGAGCAGGGGCTTTTCAGCGCCCGATATCGCCGCCGCGGCGGCCAGTGGCGTCATCGATGCGGCGGAAGAGCGCGCATTGTGGGCGCGCTTCGGGCTTTGAAAAAGCCATGAAAGCGTCTAGCATGGTTGCCCGAAAGACCCGACCGGCCGCCCTTACCGGCCCAGCGTGGTAGGAGTTTGGACATGCCACAGCTCATTTTCTTCGCCGTCGTCGGCATCGCCGCCTATTTCGGCTATCGCACTTTCGTGCGCGAGGCCGAACGCGTGACGGCCAAGGTGCGGCGCACCGAAAAACAAGCGGCAAACGGCACGATGGGAACGCTGGTCAAGGATCCGAAGACCGGCGAATACCGGCTGGCCAAGGACTGACCCTCATTTCACTCGCGATCGAGACTGTGCAATCCGGTCCGCGTGTCCGGACATGGGCGGCACCCGCCAAGATAAACCTTGCCTTGCACGTCACCGGCAGGCGCCCCGACGGCTATCATCTCATCGAAAGCCTGGCCGTGTTCACGCGCTTTGGCGACAGGATCGAGATCGCGCCGGCCGAAGGCGACGATTTCAGCGTGTCCGGCCGCTACGCGCCGGACGTTCCGCTCGATGGCGACAATCTGGTGCTGAAGGCACGCGACGCGTTACGGCAGGCCGCTGGTCCTCGGAGCACGCCGCCCGTGACCATCAGGCTCGAAAAGAACCTTCCGGTCGCGTCCGGCGTGGGCGGAGGGTCGAGCGACGCGGCGGCCGTGCTGCGTGGGCTGGCCGACAGCTGGAGCCTGGACATCGATAACGCCGAGCTGGCTCGGATCGGTCTCTCACTCGGCGCCGATGTGCCGATGTGCCTGGCGGCAAAGCCGCTGCTGGCGCGCGGCATCGGTGAGGAGCTATCGATGGTGCCGGATTTTTCGGCGCTGGGTCTGGTGCTGGTCAATCCGGGCACACCGGTCTCGACGGCGGAAATCTTCGCTGCACTGTCCCGTCGCGACAATGAGCCACTGCCGCCCCTGCCGCGCGGCATCGAGTTTCACAGCCTGCGCAACTGGCTGGAGGTGACCCGCAACGATCTCGAGCAGCCCGCCCTTGCGATACAGCCCGCCATAGGCAGGGCGCTTTCATGGCTTGATAAGGCTGGATCAGGGTTTTCGCGAATGTCCGGATCGGGCGCGACATGCTTCGGCCTGTTCGAGACCGGCAATGTCGCAAAGCGCGCGGCGGCCGAGATCCGCAGCCGCCAGCCCGACTGGTTCGTCGCGGCAACGCGCAGCATGGCATCGGAGGCTGAGTGAGATGGCCAGGATTGACGAGAGCCGTGCCTTCATTCCGGTGCGCATCGCGGTGCTGACGGTTTCCGACACACGCAGCCTCGCCGACGACAAATCCGGCCAGACGCTGGCCGATCGCATCACCGGGGCCGGCCACATCCTGGCCGGTCGCGACATCGTCACCGACGACCGCGAAAAAATCCGCGACACCGTTCTGGCGTGGTCGCGGGACAAGGCCATCGACGTCGTGATCACCACCGGCGGAACCGGTTTCACCGGACGCGATGTGACGCCCGAAGCGCTGGAGCCCATCTTCGAAAAGCGCATGGACGGCTTTTCGGAAGTGTTCCACCGCATCTCCTACGACAAGATCGGTACCTCGACGATCCAGAGCCGGGCGACCGGCGGCGTCGTCAACGCCACCTTCGTCTTCGTGCTGCCGGGCTCGCCCGGCGCCTGCAAGGATGCCTGGGACGGCATCATCGAGGCACAGCTCGACTACCGGCACATGCCCTGCAACTTCGTCGAGATCATGCCGCGCCTGGACGAACATCTGCGGCGCGGGAAGACCGCTCCATAAGGGTCGAGGCACGCACCGTTTACAAGGTGGAACGGCACCGGCGTCTTCGAAAGGTCACCCCAAACCGGATGTTGGAGGAAAGTACCTTCTCGTGAAACGGCCATATAGCTGTACACGACAAGAAAGACGGCCTCAGACAATCAGCTTTCAGCGAATGACCGGTTCGCCATGAAAGCGCCGACGCGAGGGACGCGAAACACCGAAGCCGACTTCCATCATCAGCCTCGGCGTGCGCGCCGGCACCGTGCCCATATGGAAACCGAAGGGATCCTCGACGAAGCCGAGACCCGCCTCCCCGGTCAGGGTGACCGGGCTTTGCTCGCCATAAACGTCCAGCACCTCCTTGGCGGGATGGCCGACGAGAAGGGTGAGCTGATGCTTTATGGCACGTTTGTTGTGGCTGCCCCTGACATAGACGTGCGGGCCAGTATCGATGTCGACGGGCTTGAGATAGAAGAAGAATTTCAGCATCCGCCAGTCGTCGAGGTCGAAATGATACTTGCCGAGCGAGGCAAGGTTCTTGTGGGCTTCCGAGGCCTGGCCAGTTGGAAAGCTCCACCAGACGCGCGTTGTGATCAGTCTGGCCTGAGCGCCGAGATAATGTGCGGCGATGTCGAGAAGCAGCGGATCGCGCTGTACGGCGAGTGCCGCCGGGCAGTCGAGGATGCGTTCGAAATAGTGCCCGCTGAGCAACGAGCGGCCCAATCGTCTCTCGGCTTCGGCATGCTCGCCCGGCATGAATTCGAGGCGGCGGTCGAAATTGCCGAAACAAGGCGTGCGCCCCGCGAAACGCGCGATCTCTTCATGGATCACAGCCGGCAGGACGAGGCCTGAAAACAGGCCTTGGGAGCGTAGCGCATCGACCACCGTCCTTCGCTCGACACCCGCAAACATCGTGTTTCCCGCATTGTCGACCGGACGAGCGCGTCTTGCGCCCAGCCAGTGCATGCGGCGCCCGGGCATGGTGCGCGCCAGCACGAACATCGGCAGCCAGGCAGGGTTTTCGCGCAGGTCCGCGAGATAGGTCGGAACGCGCACGGCGATGCGCCGCAGCAGGCTGCCATTGCGCGCGACGGCCTCGAGACTGGCAGTGCCGGATTTGTCAGGAATCGAAAGCTTCATTGGATCCTCGGCTGTGACGGCGCCACCGATGCCGCACCGGTTACCGCGCGGCATGACCCGAACCCAACTCACCACCTCGTCGTAAGGTTACCTCTGCGTCAGTTTTTGTGCAACGCACAATGGGCAGAGCAGTTGCAAAAAATCATTTCGAGGCGCGGTGCCCGTGCTTCGGCGGCGCCGCCCATATCTCGGCGTCGAGTTTCCTTGTCGCCAGGCCGCGCGCCAGCGCCTCGGCGCTGCCGGCACTTTTCGACAAGGAAGCGGCCTGGCGCTTGCTGATCACCAGCCCGTCGGCCAAAGCACGGTTGCCCGAAAAGACCCGGGCCATGAACGGCGGACGGCTGCCCCGCGCTCGCGAGAACCGGGCGGCCATGGTCTGCCTGGCCGTATGGGCGACGACCGCGTCGATCCAGCCCTCTGCCAGCCTCGCACCCGGTTCGAGAAACAGCAGCCAGTCACCCTTGGCCTGGCGGATGCCGGCGGCGATGCCGCCGCTCCCCACATAGTGGCAGCCGGCATGCTCGGCGACGCGATGCGTGTGGTCGGTGGAGCCGGTGTCGCAGACGACGACCTCGCGCACCACGCCCTCGACCGCGCCGCCAATCAGCGTCGCCAGCGTGCGGACGAGCCCCTCCTCGTCATTATGCGTTTCGATGAGAACACTAAGCATCGTGAGCCGAATAGCGGAAAGCGTTGACCGACGCCAGTTTTTGCAGCGCACCATAGAAAGTTCTTGCTTTGTTCTCATCGACAAAATAGAATAATTTCATGAGCAGAGCGATTCGACACAACATGGACAGTCCCTGGGAGCGGGCGAAGATGGAACCGATCATGCGCGCCGACATTGCGGCCTTCGGAGCAGGACGAGCCGAAATGGCCAACGCGATGATCGAGCAGAGTGGCATGCGGGTCCGTCCGGACCGCAACCGTGGCCGGTCGGCGGGCATCAATCCGTCAGGCCGGTTCGAACCCGTCAGCCGGCATGTCTTCGACGACGGCTGGAGTTCGCTGGAGGAACTGCCTCCGTTCAAGACCGAGGTGCAGGTGGAGAAGCCGCGCACCATCATCACCCGCAACGAATCGCCCGACATCTCCTTCGACCGGTCGATCAATCCCTATCGCGGCTGCGAGCACGGTTGCGTCTATTGCTTCGCGCGGCCGACGCACTCGTTCATGGGCCTGTCTCCGGGCCTGGATTTCGAATCCAAGCTGTTTGCCAAGCCGGACGCGGCACGCCTGCTCGACAAGGAGTTGTCGAAGGACGGCTACCAGCCGCGCACCATCGCCATCGGTACCAACACCGATCCCTACCAGCCGATCGAGAAGCAGTACCGGATCATGCGCGAAATCCTCGAAGTGCTGGAGGCACGCGGTCATCCGGTCGGCATCGTCACCAAATCGGCCCTGGTGGTGCGCGACATCGACATTCTGTCGCGCATGGCCGAGCGCGGGCTCGCCAAGGTGGCGCTGTCGGTGACGACGCTCGACCGCATGCTGGCCAGGACTATGGAACCCCGCGCCTCGACACCGACCAAGCGGCTGGAGGCGATCAGGCAGCTTTCGGATGCCGGTATACCCGCTTCGGTGATGGTGGCGCCAATCATTCCGGGCCTGACCGACCAGGAGATGGAACGCATCCTCGACTCGGCACACCATGCCGGTGCGCGTGAGGCTGGCTATGTGGTGCTACGCCTGCCGCTGGAGGTCAGCCCGATCTTCAAGGACTGGCTGCTGCGCCACTATCCCGACCGCTATCGTCACGTCATGTCGCTGATCCGTTCGATGCGCGACGGCAAGGACTACGATTCGGAATGGGGCAAGCGCATGAAGGGCGCCGGACCCTATGCCTGGCAGATCGGCCGGCGCTTCGAGATCACCGCCAAGCGGCTCGGCCTCAATGCCGAACGGCGCACGCTGCGGACCGACCAGTTCGTCGCCGCCGGCAAGGACCAGGAGCAGTTGATGCTGCTCTGAACCGACAATCGCCGCGGCTGTTTATTGCCGCCGTGGCGAAAAAATCCCGTCCGGCCTGCCCCGGCCTGCAGACGGTGCCCTCCCGGTCCGGCGCCCCACCCGACCCGGAGGGACTTGCGGAGAATCGGAGCCGATGCGAACCTCGCCGCAACATGGCTCGCGCGCGTTCTGATTCTCCGCTTCTCTTCGAAATCGTCGAGAAGCCCGATTTCTCCTTCGAGACGAAGGCGATGGCCGATGGCCTGTGGCCGGTCGCGGGGATGGACGAAGCCGGCCGTGGACCGTTGGCCGGGCCGGTCGTCGCCGCGGCAGTGGTACTCGACCCCGCCAACATTCCCGAAGGGCTCGACGATTCCAAGCGGCTTAGCCATTTGCAGCGTGAAGCGCTGTTCCTGCGCATTCTTGGCTCCGCGCAGGCGGTCTCCATGGCCTCAATCAGCGCCGAGGGCATAGACGGCAGCAACATCCTCAAGGCGAGCCTGGAAGCAATGCGCCGCGCCCTGGTCGGACTGTCGGTTCAACCGAAACTCGCGCTCGCGGACGGGCGCGACGTGCCGCCAGGACTGCCCTGCGAGGGCCGCGCGCTGATCAAGGGCGACCAGCGCTCGCAATCGATCGCCGCCGCCTCGATCGTGGCCAAGGTCATGCGCGACCGCATGATGTGCGGCTGCGGCAATCATCACGATCGTTATGGCTTCGAAGTCCATATGGGCTACGCCACGGTCCGGCACCGCACGGCGATCGAGGCGCACGGGCCTGTGGCGCGGCTGCACCGCACCTCGTTCGCGCCGTTCCGGCTGGGTGGCGCCGAGGTGATGGAAGAAGAAGAAAGCTTCGCCGGGTTGGAGTAAGCGACGGCAGTGGTGATGGCCGATCTCCCCCCTTGTGGGGGAGATGTCCGGCAGGACAGAGGGGGGCGCTGTCCCGCCAGCCTATCAATCGGTCGCGCCCAGGTTCCTCGGTAAATTTCACCCTATGCGGAGGATGAAAGTCAAACCGCTGGCGATCCTTTGCGCCCCCCTCTGCCCTGCCGGGCATCTCCCCGACGAGGAGGTAGATTGCCCCGTTGACGCACCGCACAACAAAAAAGCCGCCAGGTTTCCCAGGCGGCTTTGATTTACTCGATGTCGTCAGCTCAGTTCAGCTTGGCCTTCACATCCTGGAGCGCCGACTTGAACAGGTCGGCTCCGGCCTTGGAGTCAACCTTGGCAGCGAGCAATGCGCGTGCCGCCTCGACAGCGATGTCGACGGCGCTGGCGCGCACCTCGCCGATCGCTTCGCGCTCGGCCTGGCCGATCTTCTGTTCGGCAAGCGCGGTGCGCCTGGCAACGTAGTCCTCGGTCTTCTTGTGGGCATCGGCGGCCAGCAGTTCGGCCTCGCGCTTGGCGGCCGCGACAATGTCGGCAGCCTCCTGCTCGGCTTCCTTGCGCTTCTTCTTGTACTGGCCGAGCAGTTGCTGGGCTTCTTCGCGCAGCTTGCGTGCCTCGTCGAGCTCACTGCTGATCCGGGCGGCGCGGGCGTCGAGCGCCTTGGCGATCATGCCGGGCACCTTGATGTAGACGGCGATGGCCAGGAAGATGATCAGGGCAATCGTGGCCCAGAGCGTTGCGAGAGATGTAGCGTCCATGATGCGCTCCTCACCGGGCCACGGATTTGACCGCGGCCGCGATCTCGGCCTTGCTGGCCTTGCCGCCAACGAGTGCCTCGACGATCGCCGAAGCGGTGTCCTCGGCGATGCCGCCGACTTCCTTCATGGCATTGGCCTTGATGGAAGCAATGCGTGCCTCGGCCTCGCCAAGCTTGGCGTCGAGCGCGGCCTCGATCTTCTTACGCGCGGTCTCGGCTTCCGCCTTGGCCGCATCGTTGGCCTGCTGGCCGATCGAGTTCGCGTTCTTCTTGGCTTCCGCTAGTTCCTGCTCGTAAGCGGCAACGGCGGCGTCTGCCTCGCCCTTCAACCTCGCTGCTTGGTCGAGATCCTGGCTGATGCGGTCGTTGCGGACATCGATGATGCCCCCGACGCGCGGCATCACGACCCGCTTCAGGAAGAGGTAGAACAGCCCGAACGTGATCGCCAGCCACAGAAGCTGCGACGGGAACGTCTCCGGATTGAATGGCGGAAACGTGCCGTGCGCTTCGGCAGGCACGCTGGTGCCGGAATGCGTGTCGCCTCCGGTCGCAGCGTGGCTGGTGTCGGCTGATGGCGCGGACTCTTGCGCGAAGGCAGATGTCACGAACATGGACTATCCCCAGATATCAGGCCCGCCGCTTGCGCGGCCGGCCTGTCCAATCTTCTCAGTACTCAGCCGAACAGGGCCAGCAGCGCGATGAGAAGCGAGAAGATGCCCAGAGCTTCGGTCACGGCGAAACCGAAAATCAGGCGGCCGAACTGGCCGTCGGCAGCCGACGGGTTGCGCAGCGCGCCCGAGAGATAGCTGCCGAAGATGTTGCCCAGGCCAATGCCCGCGCCACCCATGCCCAGGCAAGCGATGCCGGCGCCGATGTACTTTGCTGCTTCTGCGTCCATTTGTTCAACTCCTTTGGATCTGAAAATTCCGTTGCTATTCCATCCGGCGTCGTGCCGGAAACCCTGATTAGTGCGAAGGATGCAGCGCGTCGTTCAGGTACATGCAGGTCAGCACCGCAAAGACGTAGGCCTGCAAGAGCGCCACCAGCAATTCGAGCGCCGTCAACGCCACCGCCATGGCCAGCGGCAGGATCGAACCCGCGATGCCAAGCGCGCCCAGCGCGCTGAGGCTGACGACAAACCCTGAAAACACCTTCAGCGTGATGTGGCCGGCGAGCATGTTCGCGAACAGACGAACCGAGAGGCTGACCGGGCGCGACACGAAGGAAATCACCTCGATCGGAACGACGAGCACCATCATCAAGAGGGGCACGCCTTTCGGCACGAACAGCTTCAGGAAGCCGAGGCCGTGCTTCATGAAACCATAGACGATCACGGTGCCAATCACGATGATGGCCAAACCGAAGGTGACGATGATGTGGCTGGTGATGGTGAAGAAATAGGGGAACAGGCCGAGCAGATTGCCGACCAGCACGAACATGAACAGCGAGAACACGAAGGGGAAGAATTTCATGCCCTGCGTGCCGGCGGCATCGCGCAGCATATTGCCGACGAACTCGTAAGCCATCTCGGAAACCGACTGCAGCCGGCCAGGCACCAGGCTGCGGCTCGACGTCGTCAGAAGCAGGAATGCAGCGGCAACGACCACGGTCGCGACCATGAACAGGGCGGAATTGGTGAAGGACAAATCATAGCCGCCGATCTCGATCGGAACCAGCTTGATGATATGGAACTGGTGGATCGGATCGACCTTGTCAGCTGCCACGTTCAAACCCCGTCAATGCCGCGTACGGCTAAATTACCATTGCCGCATGAAGCGGCTATTTCCAAATGCCGCCTAAGGGCGGTCATTTGCTGTCGTCCCGGTCACGGCGCGGCTTCGCACCTTGTCCGAATTCCGCCACAACGCCAGCCGAACGCATGACGTTGAGCACGCCGGCGCCAAAACCAAGCAGCAGGAAAACGATCAGGCCCCACGGCGATGTCCCCGCCATACGGTCGATGATCCAGCCGATGCCGGCGCCCACCACCACCCCGGCGATAAACTCGCTGGATAGTTTGATCGCCTGACCGTATCCGGTCACTGGTTTCGCGTCGTCTTTCCCCTCGAGCCGGTTCGGCAGCCTTGTCGCAAGCGATGCTCCAAGTTCACGCCGACGGCGCTCAAGATCGTCGTCGCGGATTTCGGGGTCATGCTCTTTGCCGCGGCCGGTTTCTCCGGTTCCGTCTGGCCCTTTTTTTTCGGCCATCGCAACCCCCCTGCCCGGGCAGACCGTCACCGTCCGTCCGCTTCTAAAGTCGCCGGCAACATAGTTAGAGGGTTTGCGCCCGTCAAGCCACGGGCGGAACTTCCATGCTGGGTATTTTAGACAGCAAATTCAATGGATTAGAAAGGTGCGACATCGTGCCCTTTGCGATCGGGGGGATGCGCCGCGCGAATCCCCCAGGCAATGGCTCTCCGATCGACGGTGCGACCGGCCAAAAAGAGCGGTGACCGGCGGGCCGCTCAGCTCCAGCCGCCACCATAGGTCCGGTAGAAGATATGCAGGCCGATCTTGGTCATCTTCTGCATCGTGCGCGCCCAGCCGGGATGGACATAGTTGGCATAATAGTGGGTGGACGATCCTACTTCCGGAATGAAGATCTTGCCGGCGGTGACGGCCATGCCGACATCCTGCGCGGTCTTGTAGGCGACAGGATTGTCGATGCGCTTCTTTCTGCCGTCGCAAGCGAACGAAAACTGACAGCGGTTGAACCAGCTGTCGTTCTGGTAGACGACGCCGCAGATCGAATTGGGATAGGCGGGATTGCGGACCCGGTTGAGGATCACCTGGGCAACGGCGGCCTGGCCGCGCACGGCTTCGCCGCGTGCCTCGAAATAGATGCCGTTGGCCAGGCATTTCTGCTCCGGCTTGGAGAAGACGCTGGCCGGAAGCGGATTCTGGATCCAGGCGTGATCGCCCTTGGCCATCGGCGGAATGAAGCGGCCGCTGTTGGGCTGCTCGTCCTGGAGCAGGGCTTCAAAAGGGGAGGCCTTGGCATAGTCCGGCGCGGATTGCGCATAGGCGGTCGCCAGTACGTCGGGATGTTCGTTGTTGACCAGGGCGGCAAGCATGGCCGGCACGCCGGGATCCGGCTTCTTGTCCTCACGCGCGTGGAATGCGGCGGCGATCTGGATTTCCTTGCCTTTGATCTGAGGCTTGGCGAAGGCCATTTTCAGGTCGCTGTCCATGCTCGGCCGCATCAGCGAGGAGGTCCGCTGGAAGATCGACCCGGCATTGAAGTTCTTCGGCGGTGCCACCGGAGAGACCTGGACGATGCGGCCCTTCTTGTCGGCGCGCACGACGCGATCCTCGTCGGGCGACCCGCTGACCTTGCCGCCCTTGCCACGGAACGAGACGGAGCCGATACCGGGAAGGCGAACACCGGAACCCGAGATCGAGCCGGTGATGTCGGAATCGACGAACGGCATCTCGGCCGCGTGGACCGAGCCGGCGACCGATTTCTCGACATAGGAGTTCCAGCGCGTCGGCGCTTCGAGGCCGGAAACGAGGCTTGTCATGTCCTGGTAGGCGGCGACGGTCGGGAAGCCGATCCAGATGCCGAGGCCGATGATGAACGGAGACACAAGGCTGCGTTTCTCACCGGCGGCGGCCATCAGCCGCTTCAACACACGTCGATGCACGGAACTCTCTCCAGGAACGCAACTGACCCCACTGGAGAGCAAAATGATGCATTAACCTTGATGGGACGTTAACGGGATCGGTCGGGTTTTCTCAGTCGGCTGGAGGTCGTGGCTTCGAAGTCGGGCGGTTTTGCGGCGGGAGCGCTCAGGTCCGCCTCACGAAGATCGGCCAGGTGGCCAGGGCGCAGGCGGCGGCCGACAGCCAGACGCCGGGCCATGACCAGAGGTGCAGTAGCCCCGGAATGGCCACCGGAACCAGGAAGAAGCCGACGAAGACAAAGCTGTTGGCAAGGCTGAGTGCCGTTCCGACATGGCCGGCACCGGCCAGCGTGGCAAGCTCGGTATAGGCAACGCCATGCCAGGCGGAGACCGAGATGCCGGCGACGACAAGCACCAGGGGCAGCACAGCGATCAGAAAGGATTGGCTGCCAGGCATTGCGGGAACGGCCAGAACCAGCACCCAGAGCATCACGAAGGCCAGCGCGCTCAGCGCACTGCACGAGCGAAGAAACTGACGACGGTTGCCGTGGCGGTCGGTAAAGCGGCCGCTCCACACGCGCATGACCATGGCGCCGACCTGCACCAAGGCGAGGCTCGCGCTGATCGCCGTCGTGCCAAGTCCGGCGAAGTCGTGCAGGAACACCGACGCGAAAGTGAGGACCGCCACCTGCGGAAAGCAGAGCAGGCCGATCGCGGTCGAGATGCGCCAGACCTCGACGTTGCGCAACGGCGCCGGTCCATCAGACAAGACAGCGTGGCCTTCACCCGCTGTCGGCGGTTCGTGCAGCCAACGCCAGGCAAACAGTGCCGAGAGAGCGGATGCCGCCGCCAGAAACCCGAACACCGCGGCAAAACCAAAAGCCAGGGCAAGCGAAGGCAGGACAAGCGCGCCGAGGCCGCCGCCGAGCGGCACCGCCGTCTGCCTGATGCTCATGGCAAAGCCGCGCTCATTCTCCCGGAACCAGGCCATGATGGCGCGGCCGCTCGAGCCGTTGACACTGCCGCCAAGCAGTCCCGTGACGAGCAGGCTTGCCGCCAGCAGTGTGACATCGGGAATGCCTGACCTTGTCGGCACGACGAGCATCGCCATCGCAAGCAGCCACGCCGCCGTCGCGCCAAGCCCGATCAGAAGCACGCGGCGATCCCCCCAGCGGTCGGTGAGCAGACCCCACGGCAGTTCGCTGAGCGCAACGCCCAGCCCGAGCAGGCCAAGCGCCAGGCCGAGTTCGGCATTGCTCAAATGATAGCCCTGGCGAAGCACGACCGCCGTTGCCGGTATGCCCGAGAAAGTGGCCGAAAACCCGGCATTCGCGGCAACCCCGATGCCCAGGACCTTCCAGCGATGGCTAGGCCCGAAGGTCCGGCCGGCCGCGGTGATGGCGGCGCCTCGTCCGGATGGCTGGCAATCGTTGCGAATGACGGTGGCAGACATAGTTCCATTCCCGTGACGCCGGTCGAGCGACCTTGACGGGAGGGATGTAGCGCCATAGCTTCATCCATAAAATCAGGAAGTTTTTGATCAATAATCCTGTAAATAAGGACGATACCATGCGACGCGTCACATTCGATCTCGACGTGCTGAGGACTTTCGTCACCGGCATGGAGCTCGGGAGTTTCGCCAGGGCAGCCGAACGGCTTGGCCGCTCAACCTCCGCCGTCAGCGCACAGCTGAAGAAACTGCAGGAGCAGGCCGACACGCCGATCTTCCGCAAGGCGGGTCGCGGCCTGTCACTGACCGAAGCCGGCGAGACGATGCTCGGCTACGCGCGGCGCCTGATCGAGATCAATGACGAGGCAGTCTTGGCCATCCGCGATGTCGAACTGGAGGGCTGGGTGCGGCTCGGCCTGCAGGAGGATTTCGGCGAGGCCGTGTTGCCGGACGTGCTCGGGCGCTTCGCCCGCGCCCATCCCAAGGTTCGGATCGAAGCACGGATCGGGCGCAGCCACGAATTGGCCGAGCGTGTTCTTTCCGGCAACCTCGATATCGCGCTCGCCTGGCATGATGGCACGACGCTGCCCTACAGCCGGCATGTCGCCGACGTGCAGGCGCGCTGGATCGGCCCGGCAAAACCGATGGAGGCAGGCCCCCACACCGACGAGGCGCTGCAACTGGTTGTGTTCGAGGCGCCTTGCCTGCTGCGCACCGTGGCGACCGAGACGCTGGATCGTGCCGGGCGCCCCTGGCGCATGGCGTTCTCTAGCCCCAGCCTTGGCGGCATATGGGCGGCGGTGGCGGCAGGCCTCGGGCTGACGATCCGCACCGACATCGGCCTGCCCGCGAATGTCAGGGCGCTCGCGCCCGGAGTGCTCGGACTGCCGCCGCTGCCCAAGATGGCGCTGCACCTGCATCAGAAGGATGCCGAGCTCGATCCGGTCGCGGCGCGGCTGGCCGACATCCTGCTGCAATCGGCGTTCGAGGCGTTGCCCGAGGGCGCCGACACGAAAGAGAACCGGCTGAAAGTCGCTTAAGCGTTGCCGCCCGAGCCTCACCGCTTCTTCGCCCGGCCGGCAAAGGGGTTGTCGGACGTCCTCAGCGCGATGCGGATCGGCACGCCCGGCATGTCGAAGGCTTCGCGCAGGCTGTTCGAGAGATAACGGACATAGCTTTGCGGCATCGCGTCCGGCCGCGAGCACTGGACCACGAAGCCCGGTGGCCGCGTCTTGGCCTGGGTGACATATTTGACCTTCAGCCGGCGCCCGGCGACAGCGGGTGGCGGATGATGCGTCAGTATGGCTTCGAGCCAGCGGTTGAGCTTGCCGGTCGAAACACGGCTGTTCCAGACCTTGTGCGTCTTCAGCACCGCATCCATCAGCTTGTCGAGGCCGCGTCCGGTCTCGGCCGAGACCGGCACGGCCTGAATGCCGCGCGCCTGCGGCAAGAGCCGCTCGGTCTTCTCACGCAATTCGGCCAACAGCTCCTGCGGGTTGTCGATGAGGTCCCATTTGTTGAAGGCGATCACCGGCGCCCGGCCCTCGCGGATGATCAGGTCGGCGATCTGCAGATCCTGCTTCTCGAAGGGAATGGTGGCATCGAGCACGATGATGACGATCTCGGCGAAGCGGATGGCGCGCAAGCCATCCTGCACCGACATCACTTCCAGTTTTTCGTGGATCCTGGCCTTGCGGCGCATGCCGGCCGTGTCGAACAGTTTTATGCGGCGGCCGCGCCAGTCCCAGTCGACGGAGATGGAATCGCGGGTGATGCCCGCCTCCGGTCCGGTCAGCAGCCGTTCCTCGCCGATCAGTGCGTTGATCAGCGTCGATTTGCCGGCGTTCGGCCGGCCGACGACGGCGATGCGCATCGGCTTGGTGTCGTCATAGGCCGGCTCGGCATCCGGATCGGCGATGTCCTCGCCGATCAGCACTTCGCTGGCGGCGGCTTCTTCGTCGTCGCCGTCTTCATCCTCGCCGAAAGCCCGAGCCTCGCCCAGGGCTTCGATGACTGCGTCGCGAAGGTCGGGCATGCCTTGGCCGTGCTCGGCCGAAACCGGGATCGGCTCGCCAAGCCCGAGCTCCCAGGCTTCCAGCATGCCGCCCTGCGCGCCCTTTGCCTCGGCCTTGTTGGCGACCAGCACGACAGGCCTGCCGGATTTGCGCACGATCTCGGCAAAGGTCCTGTCATCCGGCAGCAGGCCGGATTTGGCGTCGACCGTGAAGAAGATCAGATCCGCCTCGCGGATGGCGATTTCGGTCTGCGCGCGCATGCGGCCCGGCAAGGTCGACGCGCCGGCATCCTCGAAGCCCGCTGTGTCGATGACGTCGAAATGCAGATCGTAAAGCTTCGCGGCATGGACACGGCGGTCACGGGTGACGCCCGGCGTGTCGTCGACAAGCGCCAGCTTCCTTCCGACCAGCCGATTGAAAAGCGTCGATTTGCCGACGTTAGGCCTGCCGATGATGGCGACTTTGAAGGTCACGACGCACTGCCCGACCCGCGGATCAGTTCGGACATCAAGGTCGCCCGCTCGCGCGCGTTGCGCGGGGCGCCGTCATCGGAGGCGATCTGGTCGAACAGTTTCAGCGCGTCCTGGGTCTTGCCTTCCTTCCAGGCGGCAAGCCCGAGCGCCTCGCGCGCGCTGTGGCGCAGCGCGTTGGTGTCCGATGTCAGCGCCTCGACGCGGCTCGACACGTCGGCGAAGGTGCCGTGATCGACGAGCAGGAGCGCCGCCCTCAGCCGCGCCATGTCGCGCAGGCCCTGGGGGATGGCGGTGTCGGCGGCGACATCGTCGAAATCCTTGACGGCGGCATCGACGTCGCCCTTGTTGGCCTTGACGGTCGCGGCGCGCATGCGGGCGAGCAGCGGATAGGCGCCGTAGCCATCCTTCTCCAGCTGATCGAGCGCGGCCAGCGCGTCATCGCTCTTGCCATCATTGGCAAGCTTCAGCGCCTGCGAGAAAGCATCGCCGGAGCGGTTGGCGCGCGTCTCGTCCCAATAGCGATAGCCAACGAAGGCGGCGGTGCCGAGCACCACCAGGACGGCAATCACAAGCAAGGCCGGGCCAAAACGGTCCCACAGCTTCTGCGCCTGTTCGCGACGCATCTCGTCATTGACTTCACGGATAAAACTGTCGTCGGACATCAATCAAAACCATTCCTGCCCCGGGCCGGGGCGGTTCATGAGCCCGCGTTTTAGCGAAATTTTGTCGGCATGGAAGGGGTTCGAGCGGAAAATCGGCTATTGCCGGGGCAAACCCACGAAAACCCGATCGCACCGGCGCCACATTTGCGCGATAGCCGGCTTGCCGGTCACCCGGAGCCGTAGATTGCCGATGCCTTGTTTGTCCCGCGTTGTTGCGTTCTCGCTTGCCTCGCTCGCCACCGCCGGCGCGGCCCTGGCCGATCCGCCCGCGCCACCAGCACCGGCAAGGCCGAAGCAGGTCGTCATCATCTCCTTCGACAGCGCGCGCGACATCTCGCAGTGGAAGCGCAGCCGGGCGCTGGCCCAGCGCACCGGCGCGCATTTCACGTATTTCCTGTCATGCGTCTTCCTGCTGTCGCCCGAGACACGCGGCCAATACACCGCGCCGGGCAAGAGCGCGGGCAAATCCAACATCGGCTTTGCCGCCTCCAGGCAGGAAGTGGCCGAGCGGCTGGAACAGATCGGCCTCGCCGCCCATGAGGGCCACGACATCGCCAGCCACGCCTGCGGCCATTTCGATGGCAAGGACTGGACCAAGGCCGACTGGCTGAAAGAGTTCGCCTCATTCGAGCACATTCTCGAGGACGCCTATGCGATCAACGGCATTGCGCCCGAACCCGAGGGCTGGCGTGATTTCGCGCGGCATACGGTGGTGGGTTTCCGGGCGCCGTATCTGTCGACAGGCAAGGCGCTCTACGAGGCGCTGCCGACAGCCGGTTATCAGTTCGATGCCAGCGGCGTTTCAAAAGGCCCTGCCCTGCCGCCGACCATCGGCGGCATCACCCGTTTTTCGCTGCCGCAGATCCCGGAGGGACCGACATCGCGGCCGGTGATCGCCATGGACTACAATCTCTATATCAGGCATTCCGCCGGCTTCGAGCGGCCGAGCCAGGCCGGCGAGTTCGCCGACCGCACTTCAGGCGTTTCGCACTGCGTTCGAAGCACAATATCAGGGCAAGCGCATTCCGCTGGAACTCGGCTTCCACTTCACGCTGATGAATGACGGCGCCTACTGGAATGCGCTGGAACGCTTTGCCGGCGAGGTCTGCGTCAAGGCCGATGTCGAATGCATCACTTTTCGCGACTATGTTTCGCGGCAGGATGGCGGCCAGAAGCAGGCCTCGGTTGGCGTCAGAGCGTTCTCAAGCCGGATCCTCGGCGCCTTGCCTTGCCAGATAGCGCTGATCGATATCAGGCAGCGGCTCGCCCAGCAACGTCGCCTCGAAGGCGCGCAGACGTTTGTGCACCGACTGCAGTTCGACGATTGTCGACCAGGAGGTCAGCAGGAATTGCAGCGAACCAGTCACCTTGCCGAACGCGTTGGAGATCTGGTTCAGCGCACCGAACGTTATCTTATGCGCGACCAGCGACGGCCCCAGGATCAACAGCGAGAAAATGTTGTCGGCCTGCAGGTAGGTGTACCGGACGACGTTGAAATAGATGTAGTGGAAATACAGCCTGAAATAGTTGTGCCGGACATTGGCGAACAGCTCGGCGGTGGTGGCGGGTTGCGCCCTGTCCACATGGTCCTCGCCATAGACCAGTTCCTTGCGGTAGGCGGCTTCGACGCGTTGGTTGCGGAACTGCAGCCCCGGAAGCTTCATGCCGGCAACCATCACCGAGATGGTGCCGAACAGACACCAGGCAAGTGCCGCGACCACCAATGGCTGCGGGATCGCGCCGATGATCGGCAGTTCGCTGATATGGGCCTGCAGCTGGATCATGACCGGCAGGAAGGCGATCAGTGTCATGATCGACTGGACGAAGCTGGAACCGAGATCCTCCATGATCTGCGAGAACCGCATGGTGTCTTCCTGGATACGCTGCGACGCGCCCTCGATATGGCGCAGCCTGCTCCAGTTCTCGATAAAGTAATTGTTCATGGCCGTGCGCCAGCGGAAGATCCAGTGGCTGACGATGAAGGCATTGACCACCTGCACGTTCATGCCGACCAGCGCCAGCCATGAGAAGTCGGCCAATCCGGTGTAGAACTCGGCATTCGTCGACTTCCCGGTCCCCGACATCAACCCCTGTACATAGTCAAAGAACGGGCCGTACCAGGCGTTGACGGCGACGCTGACCTGCACGTTGAAATAGATGAAGAACAGGATGACCGCCGTCATCAGGATCGACCAGCGCTGCCATGGGTGCGGAGAATACCAGCTCCAGAACGCATAGAAGATGGCCACGCACAGCACGAAGTAGATATAGAACCAGAGGAACGGCTTCGACACCAGCACCGCGATGCCGATGATGGGCGGCGCGCCGGCAACAGCAGGTGGCATGCCGAAAACCGCCCCCAATTGCTCCCCGCCGAAAAACCAGAACAGGATCGCCGCAAGGCTCCAGATGGCGGCCGAAGAGAAGAAGAGCTTCGGCTGCGGGAAGAAGGATACGAACACTGTGGCGAATTCCTCGATCTATGCGCAAATCAGGTGGGTTCGGCGGGCATAAGGTCACACATTAGGGGGAAAGAAAATGCCCGCCCGATCTCAGGCGCAGAGCAAGACCACAATCATGGCGATTTTGGCGCGGCCGACCATGTGACGGCGCCGGAGACGACCAGGACGGCCGCGGCGACGATCGAGGCGAGGAAGAAATCGCCCGACGCCTGGGCCAGAAGCCCGGCCGCGATCGGGCCGGTGATCTGGCCAAGACCGAAGGAGGCGGTCATCAGGGCAAAGACGCGCCGGGGCGACCCCGGCGCCTGCCGCCGCGCCGCCTGCAGGCCCAGTGCCGTGATGGCAATGAAGGTGCCGCCGAGCAGCACGCCCCCAAGCAGCGGCCCCGTGCGGCCGCCGGCGGCGACGCTCGCGGTAACGCCGACAACTTCGACGAAGCATCCCAAGGCATAGGCGGCATAGAGCCCGATCCGCCCCGCTAACTTTTGCCACAGCCAGACCGAAGGCAAACCCGCAAGGCCGGCAACCATCCACACCACGGCCTCGAAGACACGGCCGCCGCCGCCCTGGCGGACGATGGCGACGAGGAAGGTCGCCGTCACGACATAGCCGAAACCGAACAGGCCATAGGCGAGGATCACCTTGATCAGTGACCGGTGTTTCGGCAGCCCCGGTTCAGGGAGGGCTTCGCCATTGGTGAGCGGACCCTGGTTCGTCAGCAGCGCCACGGCGACGAAGCCGCAAGCCGAAATCGCGCCCGACCACAGCCAGCCCTGCGCCCACCCGGCGTGACCCGTGACCAGCACGGCCATCATCGCCGCCGATATCGCGATGCCGAGGCCAACGCCGCCGAAATGCCAGGCCTGCAGATCGCCGCGCCCGGCCGCAGCGATATGGCTGAAAACGATGCTGGCCATGAACACCATGACGAAAGCGCTGGCCAGGCCGGCCAGAAAACGGATGGCGAGAAAGGCAGCCATGGCGTCGGTCAGCCCCATCGAGGCTGCCAGTACGGCGCTGGCACCGAGTGCGGCCAGCACCAGCAAACGCTCGCGTCCATGCGCCCAGTTGCCCGCCGCCACCAACGCGCCGACGAGGTAGCCGACATAGTTGGCCGAGGCGATCCAGCCGGCATCGGCCGGCGACAGATGCAGTTCCTCCATCATGCCGGGCAGGATCGGCGTGTAGACGAAGCGGCCGATGCCCATGGCCACGGCCATGGCGATCATGCCGGCGAAGGCGTAACGCAGCGCTGTCGATGCGGCCAATGTCATTGCAGTGCACAATAAATGTGCGGGCGGGTGAAACAATCCGCCTTGTGTTGGGCCAGTGCCCGGATCGCGCGCTCAGCAGCGCCCGCCGCAACCGGCATTCAGTGAAACGACCTCATGCACGGTCCGGCGCGCCGTCAGGCGGAACGGCACATCACCGAGTTCGCGCTCCGACATCGCGTCCAGCGCGGGATAGGCAAGCGGATCGGTCAGCCATCTCAGCGTATCGATATCGCAGCGCGCGTCATCCGCCGAAGTCACGGCGAACAGGACCTTCAGCGACGACAACATGCTCGGCATTTCCGGCTCCATGGGGCCTGTTTCCATCGATAAAGTCCGACGTTTCGATATCTCTTTCAATTGAGATTCCGGCCGGATCGGTTTAGAAAATCTCAAATGGCCACGCTCAACCGCGTTCATCTCAACGGCCTTCGCGCCGTGGAAACCGTCGCCAGTCTCGGCTCGCTCGCGACCGCCGCCAGCGAACTCAACGTTTCCGCCAGCGCCGTCAGCCAGCAGATCAGCCGTACCGAAAAGCAGCTCGGCCAGGCACTGTTCGAGCGCACGACGAGCGGTCTCGTGCTGACCGAATTCGGCGCCATCTTCGCGGCCCGCCTTGGTGCTGGATTTCGCGAGCTTGCCCAGGCCGTGGCGCTGGCCGACGAGGCGACCCAATGCACATTGGTCGTTTCGGCGGCACCGGCCTTTGCCTCCAAATGGCTGCTGCCACGGCTGTCGCGGCACTTCGACCGGCATCCCAACGTGCTGTTGCGTATCGATGCCTCGGTGCGGCTGGCCAATCTCGATCATTCGGACATCGACATTGCCATCCGGCTTGGCGACGGCAAATGGCCGGGTGGAAAGGCGGAGCTGCTTCTGGCGCAGGAAGTCTTCCCGGTCTGCCCACCTGGCATTGCAAGAAAACTGAAGTCGATCGGCGACCTTGCGCAGACCTGCGCCATCACCGACGAGCGGGCGATGATCAGCTGGGAGAGCTGGTTCGCGGCCGCCGGCGTTCAACCCGTCACCTTCCAGAAAGGCGCGCGCTTCACCGACCCGATGCTGTGCCTGGAATCGGCGATCGCCGGCCATGGCGTGATGCTGGGCTGGCAATTGCTGACGGCGGACGCGCTGGCCGATGGGCGACTGGCGGCGCCGTTCGGAATCCGCGCCCAGAGCGGACTCGGCTACTGGCTGGTGACGCCCACCACCAAGGCCGAGAGCCGCAAGGTCCGGGACTTCAAAATCTGGATCAAGGAAGAGATCGCGGTGACGATGGCACGGTTCGGATCGTCGGTCGCGGAGCCCAGCGGCGCGATCGCGGTGGAAAGCACCGCGGCACCGTTCTATGTTCAATCAGACATCCCACGACGACAGGCAGGATCATGACCACACATTCGCGCGGCGTTTCCGCAACGATCGACCCGGTGAAGCTCGACAGGCTGGCGGAGGTCGCCGTCAAGGTCGGGCTGCAATTGCAGCCCGGACAGGACCTGGTACTGACCTCCTCGATCGCGGCGCTGCCGCTGACCAGGCGCATCGTCGAGCATGCCTACAAGGCCGGCGCCGGACTGGTCACGCCGATCTTCAACGATGACGAGATGACGCTGGCGCGCTACCGTTTTGGCGCCGATGCCGGCTTCGACCGCGCCGCCGGCTGGCTCTATGAAGGCATGGCGAAGGCCTTTTCCAACAATGCGGCGAGGCTCGCCGTGCGCGGCGAGGATCCTTCGCTGCTATCGGCACAGGATCCGGCGAAGGTGGCGCGTGCCAACAAGGCCAATTCGATGGCCTACCAGCCGGCACTGGAGAAGATCACCGGCTTCGACATCAACTGGAACATCGTCGCCTATCCGGACCTCGCCTGGGCCAAGCAGGTTTTTCCCGATGACGCCGACGATGTCGCTGTGGCCAAGCTCGCCGATGCCATCTTTGCCGCTTCGCGGGTGGATGTGGAGGACCCGATCGCCAACTGGAAGGCGCACAATGCGGCATTGCGCGGCCGCACCGAATGGCTGAACGAGCATAATTTCCATTCGCTTTATTTCACCGGCCCGGGCACCGACCTGATGGTCGGGCTGGCGGATGGCCATGAGTGGATGGGCGGCGCCTCGACCGCCAAGAACGGCATCACCTGCAACCCCAACATCCCGACCGAGGAAGTTTTCACCACGCCGCATGCGAGGCGCGTCGAGGGGCATGTCTCCTCGACCAAGCCGCTGTCCTACCAGGGCACGCTGATCGACGACATCTCGGTGCGCTTCGAGGAAGGCAGGATCGTCGACGCCAAGGCATCGAAAGGTGAGGACGTGCTGAAGAAAGTGCTCGACACCGACGAAGGCGCGCGTCGCCTCGGCGAAGTGGCTCTGGTACCACACTCCTCGCCGATCTCGGCCAGCGGCCTGTTGTTCTTCAACACGCTGTTCGATGAAAACGCCGCCTCCCACATCGCACTCGGCCAGTGCTATTCGAAGTGCTTCGTCGACGGCGCCTCGCTCAGCCAGGACGAAATCGCGGCGCGCGGCGGCAACAAGAGTTTCATCCATATCGACTGGATGATCGGGTCGGACAAGATCGACATTGACGGCGTCGCCAAGGATGGCAGCCGCGTGCCAGTGATGCGCAAGGGCGAGTGGGCCTGAGAGGCCAGTTGAGGTGTGATGGCCTTCGATATCGCGGTCAAGCGCGTCTACGAAGCACCCGGCAACGACGATGGCCAGCGGGTACTGGTGGATCGGATATGGCCGCGTGGCGTCGCCAAGAAGGATGCGGCGCTAACGCTGTGGCTCAAGGAGATCGCGCCGAGCGACGAACTGCGGAAGTGGTTCGGACACCAGACGGCGCGCTGGGCGGAGTTTCAGAAGCGGTACCGTGGCGAGCTGGACGGGAATGAAAAGGCGGTGGCGCAACTTCGCGCCCTGCTCGGCGACGGCAAGGTGACGCTGCTCTATGGCGCCCACGACGAAGCGCATAACAACGCCGTGGCACTGGCGGGGTATTTGCGAGCCAACGCGTAACATCGAGACGCCGGCGAAGGATCGCGGCGCGGGTGAGAGTCGGTCTACTTCCCGCCCACCGCCCCCTCATAGACATCCGGTTTGAACCCGACCAGGATGCTGTCTCCTATCTCCAGCACCGGACGCTTGATCATCGTCGGCTTAGCCAGCATCAGCGCTTTCGCCTTCTTCTCGTCGAGACCTTGCCTATCCGTCTCCGGCAGTTCGCGAAATGTCGTGCTGCCCTTGTTGAGCAGCTTTTCCCAGCCGACCTTGCCGACCCAGCCATCCAGCCTGGCTGCCTCGATTCCTTCGGCGCGATAGTCGTGGAAACGATAGGCAACCTCGTGGCTCTCCAGCCAGACGCGCGCCTTCCTGATCGTGTCGCAGGTGGTGATGCCGTACATGGTGATCGTCAAAGCGTGGTCCTCTGGCTGACAGTCGAATCCGCCCACAGCCTAAAACCGCTCTTCCCGCTTTGCCAGCAAATCGGCGAAGTGGGCCGGAAGCCGATCGCTCCGGCCCGGTAGCTCAATAATAGAAGCGCTCCTCGGCGATCTTGCCGTCCTTGACCGTGTACAGGCCCACCTCGTCCATGGTGACACGCTGGCCGGTGGCCTTGGGTGTTATGTCAAAGGTGAAGCGCACCGCGAACTGGTCGCCGTTGACATAGGGACCCTCGACCGAGCCGCCATGCACTTCGTTGTTGTCTTGCCACCACTGGCCCTTCTCCTTGACGGCCGCCTTGCCACTGCAGACGGCCATCGGCCCCTCCATGGCTTCGTAGCTGACGATATCGTCGGCATTGTACTTCTCGGCAGCGCCTTCGTTGTCACCCTGCTTGAGGCGTTCGGTGAAATCCTTGGCAATTTCCGCGTTGGTCATGTGTGTTGCTCCTGTTCGACGCATTGGAAATAGGGAACCGCCTGCTGGCCGACCACTGCCAGACCGGTCCATAGCTGACATGGCGCTGTCAGGATGGATGCCTGCCATCCTCATCGGCAGAGCGACTTCAGTTGCAGACACAAGCCAATTCCGCAATTCTAGGCTCATGTGTAACCTCTACAATATCACCACGACGCAAGAGGCGATCCGCCAATGGACGCGCGCACTGCGCGACGTCATTGGCAACCTTGAACCTTCCGTCGACATCTATCCCAATCAACCCGGCCCGGTTGTTCGCAACACGCCGGAGGGGAATCGGGAGCTGGCGAAACTGCTTTGGGGTTTGCCGACACCGCCAGAGCGTATGAAAGGCAAGGCCGATTACGGCACCACGAACGTTCGCAATCCGCAATATTCGCACTGGCAACAGTATGTCGGCATCGAACACAGGTGCGTCGTGCCAGTGACCAGCTTTGCTGAACCCAGCCCTACCTCGAACGACAAGGACCCAGAAACAGGCATCCAGCGAAACTACTGGTTTGCCCGTGACGAAAGCCGGTCTTTATTCTTCTTCGCTGGGTTCTGGACTCGCTGGCAGGGCGTGCGAAAAGTCAAGGATGGGCCAGGCGACTTCGAGCTGTTTGCCTTCATGACGACCAAGCCTAATGCACTCGTCGCGCCAATCCATGACAAGGCCATGCCCGTCATCCTGACGACGTCGGAAGAGACCGAGACCTGGCTGACAGCCCCATGGTCCGAAGCACGCCATTTGCAGCGTGCAGCCCGCGACGACGCTTTGACAGTCGTTGAGAAGCCAGCCACACAGATCAAGTTTCCGCGGCAGGCGCCAGCACAGGGGTCCCTTTTCTAGGCTTCGTTCAATCATCGTCTCGCCAGATCACTCGGCGAACCATGCGGATTTCGACAAGGCGCCTGACACGAATTTTCAGACGTTCGGCAGCGCTGGGCAGAACGATGCCTGCGTCAAGCTCGCGCTCTTTACATCGCTCGCATCGCATATGCCGTTCGACGTCCCAAAAGGGAATGTCGCCGACCAGCTTGACGAGGTCGCCGGGCAGGTAGTGCCGCGTGATGTTGCAGTTCCGGCACCGGACACGAATGAGCTGCCCGACTTCGTGCGCGAGGCCCAAGGTCTGCACATTTCGGCGCGGTCGGCTGCTCGGTTCAGGCATTCGCCGATTTGGGAATGTACTCCTACTCGAGTCAATTCCTACTTAATTCCACATTCTTTTGTCCGCGGCCGGCGGAAGAACCTCAAGACGCAATAGCCGGGGCGTTTTGACCGAGACTTTACGCACCGTGGCCAATAATACTCCTGACCTTGAGGAAATCGTGGATCGCCCAGTCGGCATATTCGCGGCCGTTGCCGGACTGCTTGTAGCCGCCGAACGGCGCGAACGGTCCATTCCGGATAGTTGATCGAGACTTGGCCGGCACCGGAGGCGGGCCGTTCGTCTTCGGCTGCAATGGGCCGATCGACTTATCCAAACCTGTTGGCTGGAGCGCCTTGGACACCCGGACGGAGCGCGAACACGCCGCCTTCTTGCGGGTTCGCCTCAAGATGATCCGCGCTCATGGTAAATCGGGCTGAAGTTACAAACAGCGTGTCAAGATTCTCGCCACCGAAAGCGCAGCTCGTTGGCCAACTGCAAGGCAGCTCCGCGATGCGGTCCAGCCTGCCGTCGAGCGCGATACGGGCAAGGCAGCTTCCTCCCACCACCCGGCAGTTCCAGATATAGCCTTCAGCGTCCAGGCAGGAGCCGTCCGGCAGGCCGCGCCCGAAATCGACGAAGAAGGGCTGTGGTTTGCCAAGCCGCGACGCACTCCTGTCCCAGGCATAGCTGTAAAGTGCGTTCTTCGTCGTATCGGCGGTGATGAAGCGGCCGTCAAATGCCCACACCATCGTGTTGGTGATGCCGAACCGATCCTTGCTCAGGCTCGTCACCTCGCCATCCGGACCGATGCGATAGAGCCGGCCTTCGTCCCGCGCAATGGCGACCGGCGCGTCGTCCGGTCCAATATTGTTGGCCATAGTGCCGACCCAGAATGAACCGTCCGGCGCCACAGCGCCTTCGTTGAGCCGCGTCGCTCTCCGATCCGGCTCGATCGTGGCGATCGTTCGGAACGCTCCACCGAAATCCCACAAGGCGACCTCCTTGCGCAGGCCGACGATCGCGCCGCCATCCCTGCGCAGACCGACGGAGGTGACCAGATCCGGCGTCGGCCAACTTTCATGGTCTCCGGTCACCGGATCGAGCCGATGTATCCGGCGACCGATGATGTCGACCCAGACCAGCCTGCCGCGGTGATCGTCCCAGACGAGGCTTTCGCCGACCACGTCGCGCGCTTCGAAGATCAGGGCAGCTTGCGTTTCCTTCATGAGGTCCTCTGGTTCAGGTCATCCAGAAATCGACTTGACATATATCTTCTAGCTGACATATGAGCAATTTGGCAATCACCTGTCATACAGGTTTTAAGGGAGTGAGATGCAAGATCCGATGGACACAGCGGGTGAGCCGAGCCCCGGCCTGGTGAGCACGGCGATCCAGGCGATTACCCGGCATATCCGCTCCGAAGGTCTTGCGCCGGGTGATCCCCTGCCCAGCGAAGCCGCCATGACGCGCCAGCTCAACGTCTCCCGCACCGTCGTGCGCGAGGCGTTCCGCTCGCTTTCTGCGATGCGCCTGATCGACATGAGCGCCGGGCGCCGGGCCACGGTCGCCAAGCTGGACACCGGCGCGATGTCGATGGTGATCGAGCACGGCATCACCACGCAGCAGATCAGCGTTCACCAGGTCTATGACGTCAGGCGCACGATCGAGATGCGCACGGTAGCGCTTGCGGCACTCCGGCGCACCGATGCGGAAGCCGCCGCGATCGCGCAATCCGCCCGGTCGATGCGCGAGAATTTCCTGAACCCCGAAATTGTCATGGAGCACGACATCGCTTTCCACGAGGCGATCGCGGCTGCCTCGCACAACCCGGTCTTCTCGCTGATCGTCACAGCCTTCAGCGGCGTGACGCGCAGCACCTGGGTGATCGGCTGGCGAACCCGCTCGTCGAACGAGGACCAGCTCAAGATGATCAAGGGGCATGAGGACATAGCCGAAGCCATCCTCAAGGGAGATCCGCGGCTCGCCGCCGAGCATATGGCGCAACATTTCGACAAGAGCGTCAAGGCGCTCCTCGACGCTGGAATTGCCTGACATGAAGATCACTGCAATCGAAACCATCCGCATCGAGGAACGACCCAACCTGCTCTGGGTCGAGGTCCATACCGACGAAGGCATCACCGGTCTCGGCGAGACCTTCTTCCTGTCGCGCACCGTCGAGGAATACCTGCACGAATATGTCGCGCCACGCGTCATAGGCCGCGATCCGCTGCAGATCGATCTCCTGGCCGCCGACCTGGTCGGCTATCTCGGGTTCCGCTCCAGCGGCGCCGAGGTGCGTGGCAACTCCGCTTTCGACATCGCGCTGTGGGACATTTTCGGCAAGGCCACCGGCCAGCCGGTCGCGCAACTGCTCGGCGGCTTCAGCCGCCAGTCGATCCGCACCTACAATACCTGCGCCGGCACCGAATACATAAAGGACGCGAAGGGCCAGACAACCGCCAATTACGGCATCGGGGCCAGGCGGGACTATGATGATCTCAACGGTTTCCTCACGCGCGCCGGCGAACTGGCGCAGGAGCTGCTCGAGGACGGCATCACCGCCATGAAGATCTGGCCGTTCGACCACGCGGCCGAAAAGACCCGCGGCAACGACATTTCGGCGACAGACCTCAAGGCCGCGCTCGAACCTTTTGAAAAGATACGCAACGCCGTCGGCGACAAGATCGACATCATGGTCGAGTTCCATTCGATGTGGCAGCTCCTGCCCGCCATGAAGATAGCTCGTGCGCTAACGCCCTTCGGCACCTACTGGCACGAAGATCCCATCCGCATGGACAGCCTCGGCGACCTCAAGCGCTACGAGGCCGCCAGTCCCGCGCCCATCTCGGCGTCCGAGACGCTTGGCAGCCGCTGGGCCTTCCGCGATTTGCTGGAAACCGGCGCGGCCGGCATCGTCATGCTCGACATCTCCTGGTGCGGCGGGCTGTCCGAGGCCCGCAAGATCGCCTCGATGGCCGAGGCCTGGAGGCTGCCGGTGGCGCCGCACGACTGCACCGGTCCCGTCGTGCTCGCCGCCTCGACGCACCTGTCGCTCAATGCCCCCAATGCGCTCGTCCAGGAAAGCGTGCGCGCCTTCTACCGCACCTGGTACCGCGACCTGGTGACCGCGCTGCCGGAGGTCAAGGACGGGATGATCACCGTGCCGCCGGGACCGGGGCTGGGGCTGGCGCTCAATCCGGACCTCGGTCGCGTCTACACCGTCCATCGCCGCGTCACCGACAAGGCGGAGATCTGAGAAATCCAAAGGGAGGAACTACGATGAAAAAACTGACTGCAATGCTTCTGCTTGGCGCCGCTCTTGTCGGCGCGCAATCCGCCCGCGCCGACGGGCTCAACATCGTCTTCACGCATCATTCGTCCGCATCGAACACCTTCTGGCAGGCCGTCAAGAAAGGCTATGACGACGCCTGCGCCAAGGTCGAGGCGACCTGCAACATGGTCTTCACCCAGACCGAGGGCTCGGTCGAGCAGCAGGTCGCCAATATGCGCGCCGCGCTCGCCGCCAAGCCCGACGCGCTCTTGACCTCCATCGTCGACGACCATGCCTTCGACGACGTCATCAAGGAGGCGCGCGATGCCGGCGTGCTGGTGATCGCCGTCAATGTCGACGACACCGAAGGTGCCAAGGGCAATGCCCGGCAGGCCTTCGTCGGCCAAGGCTTCAAGCCCGCCGGCTATTCGCTCGCCAAGGCCATTTCCGAGAGCTTTCCGAAGGACGGTCCGATCAAGGTGCTGGTCGGCATTTCCGCCCCCGGCCAGAACTGGTCGGAAAGCCGTGGCGCCGGCGTGATGCAATTCCTAGAGGAATACAAGGCCGCCCATTCAGACCGGCAGGTGTCGTGGGAGCGCATCGACAGCGGCACAGACCTCGCCATTACCTCCGACCGTGTCGGCGCCTATCTCAACGCCCATCCCGACACGACAGCCTATTTCGACACCGGCTTCTGGTGTGCCGGCGTCGCACGCGTGCTGGCCGATCGCGGCGTGGCGCCGGGCAAGGTCTTGCTCGGCGGCTTCGACCTGGTGCCCGAGGTGCTGCAGCAGATGCAGAAAGGCTATGTTCAGGCGCTGGTCGACCAGCAGCCTTACATGCAGGGCTTCATGCCGGTGATGGAGGCTTATCTCAACAAGAAGATCGGCCTTGCCCCATCGGACATCGACACCGGTCAGGGCATCGTGCGGCCAAAGGAGGCCGATGGGATCATGGCGCTCTCCGCTCAGGGTCTGCGCTGAACTCCAGCTTCGAACCGTTTGGATCGGCGGCGCCCGGCGCCGCCGATCAGCCTGAAATCTCAAAGTGCCGGAGCCCAAGTTGAAGCGCCTGTTCAAGACCTATCTCGAAAAACCGGAACTGGCGGGCCTCATCCTGCTGGTGCTGCTCATCGTCCTGTTCCAGATCCGCTCGCAAGGCGTGTTCCTCAACCAGGATAACCTGCGCGGCATCCTCGGCATCCTGCCGGAGGCCGGCCTCGTCGCCATCGGCGTTACCATCCTGATGATCAGTGGCGAGTTCGACCTGTCCGTCGGCTCGGTCTTCGCGCTGATGCCGATGACGATGGCGGTCCTGATGGTCCATGGCGCGCCGTTTCCGCTCGCGCTGCTGGCCGGGTTGCTGGTCTGCGCGGCTGTCGGCTTCATCAACGGCTACGTCACCATACGCTTCGCCATACCGAGCTTCATCACGACGCTCGGCATGCTGTTCATGGCGCGCTCGCTGACCGTCGTCGTCTCGGGCGGCTTCCCGCCGCTGCTTCCCGCCGACCTGCCGACATGGCTGTTTACCTCCTTCGTTGGCCCGGGCAACATGTTCCGCATGTCGTTCGTCTGGTTTGCCGGCATTGCCCTTTTGACCTCTTTGATGCTGTCGCACACCAATTTCGGCAACTGGATCAAGGCCACAGGCGGCTTCCTGCCCGCGGCCGCTTCGATGGGTATCCCGACCGCCAGGGTCAAGCTCGCCTGCTTCATGCTCTGTTCGATGCTCGCCGGCTTTGCCGGCATGCTGCAGGTGCTGCGGCTGGGCTCGCCCCTGCCCTCGATCGGCGAGGGAATGGAGCTTCAGGCGGTGGCCTCCGCCGTCATCGGCGGCGCTTCGCTCGCCGGCGGCATCGGCACCGTCATGGGCGGCATCATCGGCACCACGCTCATCCGGGTCATCGACAATGGCCTCGTGCTCAGCCATGTCGATGCCAACTGGTTCAAGTTCGCCATCGGCTTCCTGACCATATTCGCCGTCGTCGCCAATGCCTGGATGCGCAAGCGCGCCAAGGCTATCAAGATGGAGGGCTGAACGATGACCGACGCGATCATCTCGGTCCGCAACCTCCACAAATGGTATTCCGGCGTCCATGCCCTGAAGGGCGTGACGCTCGACTTCACACGTGGCGAGGCACTTGGACTGGTCGGCGACAATGGCGCCGGCAAATCCACCCTCATCAACATCCTCTCCGGGGTCCACACGGCGGATCAAGGCGAGATCCAGGTCGAAGGCAGGCCAGTCAGCATCACCAAGCCGCGCGATGCGATGGATCTCGGTATCGAGACGATATACCAGTACAATTCCATGGTTCCGACCATGTCGATCGCCAGGAACCTGTTCATCGGACGCGAACCGATCCGGTTCTCGGTCCTTGGCGTCGGCCTGCTCGACCAGAACAAGATGGCAAGCGAAAGCATTCGCGCCATCGCCAATGTCGACTTGCATCTGCGCTCTCCCGACGCGCTTGTCGGCGAACTTTCCGGCGGACAACGGCAAGGCGTCGCCATCGCGCGTGCCATGCATTTCAAGTCGAAGGTGATGATCCTCGACGAGCCGACCAACCATCTCTCGGTCAAGGAGACGAAGAAGGTGATCGGGTTCGTACGCAGTCTGAAGGAACAGGGCGTCACCGGCGTCTTCATCAGCCACAACATGCATCATGTGTTCGAATGCTGCGACCGTGTGGTGGCGATGGCGCGCGGCGAGGTCGTGCTGGACAAACGGATCGAGGATACCTCGATCGATGAAGTCCACGGCGTTTTGTAAGGAGTGGCGGCAATGAAGGTTCTTGCCGATCGGGTCGTGCTTTTGACCGGCGGCCTTGGCTCCCTCGGCCGGGCCCAGGCCGTCACGCTGGCGCGGGCCGGTGCGCGTGTGCTGGTGCTCGACCGGCCCGATATCGAAGACGGGCCGGAGACCGCGGCGACGCTCGCCGGGCAGGCCGAAGGCGACATTGCCTTCGTCGGCTGCGATCTCAACAAGCTTGCCGGGGCGGAAGAGGTTGTCGCGGCCTTGGCGGCAAAGGAAGGGGGGATCGATATCCTGATCAACAACGCGGCCCTGATCATCAACCGGCCGTTCGAGGAATTCTCGCTGTCCGAATACGAGGATCAGATCAGGGTCAATTCCTCGGCCGCCTTTGCGCTTGTGCGCGCCTGCGCGCCGGGCATGAAGGCGAAGGCGTATGGCAAGATCGTGAACTTCTGCTCGATCACACTCAATGGCCGGTGGGACGGCTATGTACCTTATGTCGCATCGAAAGGCGCGATGCTGGGCCTCACGAAATCGCTGGCACGGGAACTGGGGCCGCATGGCATCACCGTAAACGCAGTGTCGCCGGGTGCCGTCGTTTCCGAAGCAGAAGAACGGGTGTTCGGCGAGCGGCTCAAGGAATACAGTGATTGGATCGTGGCCAACCAGAGCCTGAAGCGCCGCATCGAACCGCATCACGTCGCCGATCTCGTGCTGTTTCTTGTTTCGCCTGCCGCAGACATGATCAGCGGTCAGGACATCCACGTCGACGGTGGCTGGTAGCGTTCCGTCGATGACGAACATCGACACCATCGAACTTGCCGACGAACGCGCCAGGGTGGTTGTCAGCCCTCGCCAGGGCGCGGCGATCCTGCGCTACGATGCGCTTCGCTCCCACGGCGCGTTCACACCTGTGATAAAGCCGTCGGAAGGATTGATGAAATTCGGCTCCCAGTTGCTGGCGCCGTGGTCGAACCGGATTTCCGGCGGCGGCTTCGAATTCGACGAGCGTTTCCATGCGATAGAACCCAACGTCGAGGGCGAGCCGTTCCCGCTTCATGGCGACGCCTTTCAAAAGCCTTGGCATCTGACGCGGCGGACGGGGACCGAGGCGGAGTTCGTTCTGAGCGATGGGGCGATCGGACCCTATCGCTATCATGCGAGCGTGCTCTACGCACTGGAGAACGGCGCGTTGAGCGTTGCTTTGACCATTGAGAACCGGGCCGCGATCCGGCTGCCTTATGGCATTGGCTTCCATCCATGGTTTCCGCGCAACGCGCGCACATCGCTCCAGGCATCGGCCAAGAGCGTCTGGCTCGAGGATGAACGCCACCTGCCGACCAGGATGGCGTCCCTCTCCGACCACCCCGACTGGGATTTCTCGAAACGTGCGTCGCTTCCCGATACCTGGGTAAACAATGCGTTTGAGGGCTGGGATGGACGCGCCTCGATCGTCCAACCCGATGATGCCATAGTCGTCTCGATCGACGCACCGCCGCCGCTCGGCGTCTTCATTCTCTATTCGCCGGCGCGAGACGCCGATTTCTTCTGTTTCGAACCTGTCTCGCATACGGTGGATGCTCATCACATCGGCGGCCTGAGGACACTCGAGCCGAGGGAATCAATGGCTTCGCGGATGCGACTACGCTGGCATGAGCTTTGATTGCCGGAGAAGCGTGTAGCGTTCGGCACGAATTGACTTGAAGAGAGGTCGTCGGAATTTCACAATCCGGATTGTCCCGCCCAACAACGAGAGAACGATGACGAACATGACTAACCTCCCCGGTGACGGTGTCTTTCTCGGCCGCGCCCGATTGCCGGCCGCCTCGCATCCCATGGTGGTCACGGTGCGTGACGGCACTGTCTTCGACATCACGTCGAGCGCGGCGCCTAGCGTGCGTGACGTCTGCGAGTTGGCCGATCCGGCCGGCCATGTGGGCTCGGCCAAGGGCACGCCGATCGGCCAGCTCGATGACATCGCGGCCAACAGTTTCGAAGCCACGCGCGATCCGGCAAAACCCTTTCTGCTGTCTCCGGTCGACCTGCAGGCGATCAAGGCATCCGGCGTCACCTTCGTGGTCAGCCTGCTCGAACGGGTGATCGAGGAACAGGCGCGCGGCTCGGCGGAAAAGGCCGACGCCATCCGCGCCGACATTGCCGGCCTGATCGGCCATGACCTTTCGAAGCTCAAGCCCGGTTCGCCCGAGGCGATGGAGATCAAGGCCAAGTTGATTTCGCGCGGCGCCTGGTCGCAATATCTGGAAGTCGGCATCGGCCCGGATGCCGAGATCTTCACCAAGTGCCAACCGATGGCCTCGGTCGGCTTCGGTGCCGACGTCGGCCTCCATCCGGTGTCGACCTGGAACAATCCGGAGCCGGAGATCGCCATGATCGCCGCCTCGAGCGGCAGGATCGTCGGCGCCACAATCGGCAACGACGTCAATCTGCGCGACGTCGAAGGGCGCTCGGCGCTGCTGCTCGGCAAGGCCAAGGACAACAACGCCTCGGCCTCCCTTGGCCCCTTCATCCGGTTGTTCGACGACACGTTCTCCATCGCCGACGTGAAGCAGGCCGTAGTGCGCCTGAAGGTCGAGGGAGACGATGGATTCTCGCTGGAGGGGGCAAGCTCGATGGCCGAGATCAGCCGCTCGCCGGAAGAGCTGGTTGCCGCGGCCATGGGGCCGCACCACCAGTATCCTGACGGACTGGCGCTCTATCTCGGCACGATGTTCGTGCCGTCGAAGGATCGCGGTGAAAAGGGCAAGGGTTTCACGCACAAGGTCGGCGACATCGTCACCATCTCGTCGGAAAAATTCGGCGCGCTGGTCAACCGCGTGCGGCTGTCGCCCGATTGCCCGCACTGGACCTATGGCGCCAGCCACTTGATGCGCGACCTCGCCAAGGCGGGCCTGCTCTAAGTGGTTCTTCGGGGACTTTCGCCCAAGTGACCGCCCAAACATGATCGACAGTCGGCTCGGCTGAGCCTCGGCGCCAATCATCCGACTGCCCGGAAAAAGTCATCCCAACTGATGCGATCTGATGGGGTCGTTGATGGCGCCGCGTCAGGCGCCAATTACGACTTACAGATGGAGGCTTGCCATCCGCCGAAAAAGGGAATGCTCTTAGGCATCCGAGCGGCGCTGGCAAAAGACGCAATCCGGCCGAAGCCGGAACAAGGGACGGATCATCTTCAACCGGGAGGAAATCAAATGCTGACGAGATTGAGACTTGTGCTCTACGGCCTGCTGATCGCGCTGACGGTCATTCCGGCAGCCGCGCAGGCCAAGACATTCTACTGGATTTCACATGGCGGGCCGGCCGACCCGGTCTGGACCTACTTCCTCGCCGGCGCCAAGCAATGGGCCAAGGACACCGGCAACACCGTCAACACCTCGTTCCACAATGGCGACGTCGCCTCGCAGCAGGAAGCGGTGCGCGCCGCCCTCTCGGCCAAGGCCGACGGCATCGTCACCACCAGCCCCGATCCGGGCAGCCTGGTCGAGATCGTCAAGGAAGCGCGCGCGGCCAACGTCCCGATCATCAACTTCAACACGCCCGATCCCAAGGCCAATTTCAACGCCTATGTCGGCGGCGACAACGTCACCTTCGGCAAGCACTGGGCGCAGTATCTCGTCGACAAGGGCCTGGTGAAGAAGGGCGACTTCGTCTGGATGCCGGTCGAGATTCCCGGCGCCACCTACGGCGTGCAGGAAGAAGAGGGCATCAAGAGCGTCTTCGGCCCGCTCGGCATCACCTATGAAGTGACCGAAGCGACGCTCGACCAGGCCGAGGTGATCAACCGCATGGTCGACTACCTCACCGCCCACAAGGGCAAGGTCAAAGCCATCATCGGCCTGGGCGACCTCGTCACCGGTTCGATCAAGCGCGTGTTCGACCAGGTCGGCGTCAAGCCGGGCGAAATCCCGGTCGTCGGCTGGGGCAACTCGCTCGACACCACCCAGGAAGTGCTGAACGGCTACGTCAATGCCGGCCAGTGGCAGGACCCGCAGGCGACCAGCTATGTGGCGCTGTCGCTCGCCAACATGGCGGCCAGCGGCATTCCTCCGGGCTTCAACGTCATCACCGGCGCGCTCTATGAAAAGGACACCGCGGCGGTCTACGACAAGATCCTGTCCGGCAAATAGTCCGCGATCCCTGGCGCCGCGCATCTCGCACGGCGCCAGATATCTTCCTGTGCCGCGGCTATGTCCACCCGATGCGTGCGGTGGAGGTCGCTGCCCGTTCCAACCATGTCGCGGGTTCCCAGTGGAAAATCATTCGCTCACCCAACGCCTGATCGCGCGGCCGGAATTCGGCCCCTTCGTTCTGCTCATCGTAGAGATCGCCGTTTTCTGGGGTTTCAACCACGACTTCCTGTCACCGCAAAACATCTCCAACACGCTGGCCTTCACCGTCGAGCTCGGCCTGATCGCGCTGGCGATGACGCTGTTGATGACGTCGGGCGAATTCGACCTTTCCGTCGGGTCCCTGTTCGGCTTCTCGCCGGTGCTGATGTGGACGCTGTTCAATGCGGGCGTCACCTCGCTGGAGATGGGCTTCGTCGTCGCGCTGGTGGTTGCCGCCTTGATCGGCCTGGTCAATGGCTGGTTCGTCACGCGGCTCAAGATCCCGTCCTTCCTGGTGACGCTCGGCATGCTCCTGGTGGTGCGCGGCAGTGCGCTTTTCATCACAGACGGGTTTCCGCAGCGCACCTGGAGCGCCGAGGGCAGTTGGCTGGCCGAGGCGCTGGTCGGCGACTTCTTCATCGGGCCGTTCCGCATCTACATGTCGCTGTTCTGGTTCATCGCCGCGGCGATCGCGCTCGGCTATGTCTTGACGCAAAGCCGGACCGGCAACTGGATCCAGGCGGCGGGCGGCAATCCCAACGCGGCGCGCGCACGCGGCGTCAATGTCAACCGCGTCAAGGTCGGCCTGTTCGTCCTGTCGTCGCTCATGGCCTCGCTTGCCGGCGTCATCTCGTCGCTGCGCACATCCGCCGCCAACCCCAACAGCGGCACCGGCTACGAGCTCGAGGTGATCGCCATGGTGGTGATCGGCGGCACGGCGCTGACCGGCGGGCGCGGCACCATCATCGGCACCGTGCTCGGCATCCTGATCCTGCGCGTGATGCGCAACGGCATCGTGCTGATCGGCGTGCCCGGCCTTGCCTACAACATCTTCATCGGCGCGATCATCCTTGGCATGATGGCGTTGCATTCATGGCTGGAACGCCGGCACCAGGCGGGGACTTGAACCATGGCCGAGCCACTGATCCGCATGCAGAACATCCGCAAGTCCTATGGGCGCGTGCAGGCGCTGGTGGACGCCAACTTCCATGTCAACGAGCGTGAGATCGTCGGCCTGCTGGGCGATAATGGCGCCGGCAAATCGACGCTGATCAAGGTTCTCTCCGGCGCGGTGCCGCTGACCAGCGGCGATATCTTCATCCGCGGCAAGAAGGTCACCTTGCGCAGCACCAGCGACGCCATCGCGCTTGGCATCGAGACCATCTACCAGGACTCGGCCCTGGTCACGCAATTGTCGATCGCGCGCAACCTGTTCCTGGGGCGTGAGCCGATCAAGCCGCCGCGTTTCCTCAACCGCATGGACCAGGACGCCATGAACACGGTCGCCCGCGACCTGCTCAAGCAGGTCGGCATCTCCAAGAACATCCCGCCGACGACGCCGATCGGTTCGCTCTCCGGCGGCGAGCGCCAGGCGGTCGCGATCGCGCGCGCCATGCATTTCGACAGCGACCTGATCATTCTCGACGAGCCGACCAACAATCTCGGCGTCGCCGAAACACAAGGGGTGCTGAGCTTCGTGCGCAACGCCCGCGATTCCGGCCACTCCTGCATCTTCATCGCGCACAACATCCACCATGTCTTCCAGGTGGTCGACCGCATCGTCGTCATGCGCAGGGGCAAGGTGGTCGCCGACGACATAGATCCGAAGACGACGACCGTGGCGGAAGTCGAGCGCATCATTACCGGCATGTCGGACAAGGACATCCGCGACGCTCTCGCCGATGGCAAGCCGGGGCACTGAGGGAGCATCGACGCATAGGGTCGCGGCATGAAGGCCACCGTCTCCGACATTGCCAGGAACTGTGGGCTGTCGACCGCAACGGTCGACAGGGTGCTCAACAATCGGCCCGGAGCAAGCGCCGCCAACAGGCAGCGCGTCATGGAGGCCGCCAAGCAGCTCGGCTATCTGCCGGTCGCCGACCAGGTGACGCTTCCCTCGAAGCCCGCAAACCTCGAATTCTTCCTGCCGATCGGCCGCAACGCCTTCATGCAGGACCTGGCAAAGCATATCGAGGACTACGCCTCGCGCCTGCCGCTTGTGGCGTCCTGCCGGATCCACAATCTTGCCGGCATCTCGCCCAATGCGCTGCGGACAGCGGCCGAAAGACTGTCGCTGCGCGCCAACGGCGTCGGCGTCATCGCGGTCGATCACCCCAGGACACGCAACATCCTGCGCGACATGGTCGAGGCCGGCATTCGCCTGGTGACGCTGGTGTCCGATATTCCGGCCGCACCCCGCTCGGCCTATGTCGGGATCGACAACCGCGTGGCGGGACGGACGGCAGCACTCTTGATGGGACGCTTTCTCGGCGGCCGCGAGGGGCAGCTGGCGATGGTCGTCGGCTCGCGCTCCTATCGCGGCCATGAAGAGCGCGAAATGGGCTTCCGCTCCGTCCTTGGCGAGGACTTTCCCACCCTTACCGTCAGCAGCGCCGTCGAGATCAACGACGAGCCGGACGCGAGCTATGCCGAGACCATGAAGGCGCTGCACAACGAACCGGAACTGCTCGGCATCTATTGCGTCGGCGCCGGGCGCTCCGGAATTGCCAAAGCAATCCGGGAAGCCAGGCCCAACCGCAAGCCGGTGTTCATCTGCCACGACCTGACAAGGGAAACACGCGGCTATCTCGTCGACGACCTCGCCGACGTCGTCATCGATCAGAACGCCAGGCTGATCGCGGAGCAGTCGGTCATCCAACTGCTCGGCTCGATCGCATCATCGGCGCCTTATCTCACGCGCAAATTCATCGAGCCGCGACTGATTTTCAGGGAAAACGTGCCGGTGCAGTGAGGTCGCACTTCCTGAATTCACGCAGCGTTACGGCGAATCTGCACAGCAGCTATGCACAATTCATTGTTGCCGAATCATTGGGCAATTCGTAGTTTCTGGTTGTCGGCCATCTACTCCTCCCAGATGCGATGCCGACGCTGAATGGGGTGCATCTCCTCCCGCACCACATTCGAAATCGAGCCCGCTGCCACCTCCTCCCGGCAGCGGGCTTTTTTCGTTCAGTCAACGGGAATGCTGCAGCAGGCATCACCTCGGTCATGCGACCGGCAAAATCACCGACAGCCACGGCAAAACTTTAACCGGCGGCAGTGCCCCGGAAGGAAACGATCAGCCCTTCCGCCATGCGCACGAACTGCGTGCTGGGGCCCTCGGCACCAACCGTCTGCACGCTGACGCGCGCGCCTTCAAACAGCAGCGACAGCGTATCGGCGAGAAGTTCGGCCTGGCCGATGCCGGCATCCCGGCAGAGCCCGACCAGGCGTTCGCGCTGGGCTTCCTTGAGTTCCTTGATCACGCGCCTTGCCGGATGATCGGGTTCGGTCAGTTCGGCGGCGGCGTTGGCCATGTCGCAGCCGCGGCCGTCGGTGTTGAGCATGGCGGCGGCCTTGTGAACCCAGGCGTGAAGCTGGGCGAGTTTGTCGCCCGGATGCTCGGCCTCGAACGTTTCCCACATCGCGCCAGCCTTCAACGCGTTGGCGCGCAGGCATTCGACGATCAGTTCGTCCTTGGACTCGAAGTGACGATAGAGCGTCATCTTGTTCGTGCCGGCAGCCTCGGTGATGGCGTCGACGCCGACGCCCTTGATGCCGTGCTTGTGGAACATGTCACGCGCCGTCTCCAGAATCCGATCCCGGGGACGAGAGCGCTCCACGACGCCGTCTGTCATCATGATCTCCTTTCGTTTCCAAAAAACCCTCGGCCACCTCTTGACTAGGGTGTTACCGGTCTGTAACTTCCAGAATGTTACTTACTGGTAACACCTATAACGTCCGTCGTCAATAACAAGGTCGTGAACTGGTCCTACCAGATCGAGATGGACGAAAAGACTGCCAATCATGCGGCTTCGGCCGGTGAAGAGATGAAAAACGATTCGCGAGCATGGGCTGCGAATCGACAGACAAGGAGCCGGCCAATGCCACAGCGCCGCGATCTTACCATAGATGAGGCCGTCCGGGATCCGATGATCCGGCTGGTCATGAAAGCAGACGGGGTAGACCCCCGCGCCTTCGAGAACATGTTGCGCTCGCTCGCCGATGGGCAGCATCGCGAGGTGCCGTTGCTGCGTTCACGGGAAGGGTCCCGTGAACGGCACGGCCAGTTGTCCAAGGTCGCCAGCGCCTTCGGGCGGGCAAGAGCGGCTGGAGAGGCGTGCGTGTCGTGGTAAACTTCTTCATCCATCGTCCGATCTTCGCCTCGGCCATCGCCATCATCATGGTGCTCGCCGGAACGATTTGTTATTTCCTGCTGCCCGTTTCGCAGTTTCCCGACATCACACCACCGCAAGTCGTGGTCAGCGCCCACTATCCGGGCGCCAGCGCGCAGGTGGTGGCAGACACGGTGACGACGCCGCTGGAGCAGCAGATCAACGGCGTGCAAGGCATGACCTACATGTCGTCGACGAGCTCCAATGACGGCTCGTCGACCATCACCATCACCTTCGATGTCGGCTATTCGCTCAGCACCGCCGCCGTCGACGTGCAGAACCGCGTCTCGCAGGCGGCCTCGTCGCTGCCGGCGATCGTCAACCAGGGCGGCGTGACGATCAAGAAGCAGAACCCGAACTTCGTCCTCATCGTCAACCTGACCTCGCCCGACCATTCCGTCGATCCGGTGGCGCTCTCCAACCTTGCCTATCTGCAGGTGGTGGATCCGCTGAAGCGGCTGCCTGGTGTCGGCGACGTGCAGATCTTCGGCGAACGGCGCTATTCGATGCGTGTCTGGCTCGACCCGGACAAGCTCGCCAATCTCGGCATCACCGCCGTCGACGTCCAGAACGCCATCGCTGAACAAAACGTCCAGGTGGCGGCCGGCAAGATCGGCCAATCGCCGGCGCCCGCCGGCACCGCCTTCGAGATGCAGGTCAACGCCGTCGGCCGGTTGAGCGACCCCAAGGAATTCGGCGACATCGTCGTGCGTGCCAACACCGATACGGGTTCGCTGGTGCGGCTGCGCGACGTTGCTCGTATCGAGCTCGGCGCCCTGCAATATTCGTCGTCGGCCTTCTTCGGCAAGGACCCGACCGTGGTGCTCGCCGTCTATCAGATGCCCGGTTCCAACGCGCTCGATCTGCAGCAGCGCGTCAAGGACAAGATGCAGGAACTGTCGGCCCGTTTCCCCAAGGGCGTCGACTATGCGATGCACTACGACACGACGCGCTTCGTCTCGGCCTCGATGCATGACGTGCTGATCACGCTCGGCGAAGCCCTGGTGCTCGTCGTGGCGGTGGTGTTCATCTTCCTGCAGAGCTGGCGCACGACCATCATTCCGACCATCGCCATTCCGGTGTCGCTGGTGGCGACACTTGTCATCATGGAGATGATGGGTTTCTCGCTCAACATGCTCTCGCTGCTCGGCATGGTGCTGGCCATCGGCCTTGTCGTCGACGACGCCATCGTCGTGGTCGAGAATGTCGAGCGACAGCTCGAGGCCGGACTGAAACCACTGGCGGCGACAAAAGCCGCCATGGCCGAGGTGACAGGCCCCATCATTGCGACCACGGCGGTGCTGATGGCCGTGTTCGTGCCGGTTGCCTTCATTCCCGGCGTCTCAGGCAAGCTCTATAACCAGTTCGCACTGACGGTGGCGATTTCCGTCGGCATCTCCGCCTTCAACTCGCTGACGCTCAGCCCGGCGCTCAGTGCTGCCTTCCTGCGCCATCGCGGCGAGACGCAATTCTTCCTGTTCCGTTGGTTCAACACAGGCTTCGACAGACTGTCGCATGCCTACGCCAATGGCGTGCGCATCCTTATCCGGCTGCGCTGGATCATGCTCGGCCTGTTCGCGGCCGGCCTCGTCGCCACCTACTTCGTCTGGCAGAAGCTGCCCTCGACCTTCCTCCCGGTCGAGGACCAGGGCTATTTCTTCGTCGTCATCCAGCTGCCCGACGGCGCTTCGCTGGAGCGCACCGATGCGGTGGCACAGAAGGCGCGCGACATCCTGCAGGCCACGCCCGGCGTCGACATCGTCGGTTCGATCAGCGGCCTGAACTTCCTGACCAGCGCAGCGCAGTCGAACTCGGCGGTCGAGTTCGCCATCCTCAAGCCGTGGGAGGAGCGTGGCCCCGACCAGAGTGCCTCCAAGCTCGTCGCCGACGTGCGCGGCAAGCTGATGCAGATTCCGGAGGCCTTCGCGCTCTCGTTCGATCCGCCCTCCATCCCTGGCATCGGCACCACGGGCGGCTTCGAATTCGTCGTCGAGGACCTCACCGGCCGCGGCAGCACGGCCCTCAACGATGCCACGCAAGCGGTGATCGCCGAGGCGCGCAAGCAGCCGGAAATCAATCCGCAGCAGCTGTTCTCGCCTTTCTCGACCTCGACGCCGCAGTTCAACTACGATCTCGACCGCGCCAAGGCGAAGCTGCTCGGCCTCAACCTGCCCGACGTCTTCAACACGCTGCAGATCTATCTCGGCTCGCTCTACGTGAACGACTTCAACCTGTTCGGCCGCACCTTCCGGGTGACCATCCAGGCCGACAAGGATTCACGTGCGGGTGCGGCTGATATTTCACGGCTTTATGTGCGCAATGCTTCCGGTGGCATGGTGCCGCTCAGCACGCTGGGCAAGCTGGTGCCGTTCGTCGGCCCGGAAACCGTGCCGCATTACAACAACAACGCCTCGGCCACCATCAATGGCGGCGCTGCTCCCGGTTATTCGTCGGGCCAGGCAGTCGCCGCCATGGAACGGGCCGCGGCGACAGCACTGCCCAGGGATTTCGGCTTCGAATGGACCGGCATCACCTTCCAGGAGCTCAAGGCAGGATCGATCGCGTCGGTGGTCTTTGCGCTGGCCATCGTCTTCGTCTTCCTGATCCTGGCAGCGCAGTACGAGAGCTGGGCGATGCCGTTCATGGTGCTGCTGGCGGTGCCGCTCGCCCTGTTCGGCGCGTTCGCCGCACTTTGGGCGCGCGGCATGCAGATCGACGTCTATTCGCAGATCGGCTTCGTCATGCTGATCGGCCTGGCGGCCAAGAACGCGATCCTGATCGTCGAGTTCGCAAGACGGCGGCGCGAGGAAGGCCTCAGCATCATCGAGGCGTCGATGGAGGCCGCGCGGCTGAGACTACGGCCGATCCTGATGACCGCGTTTGCCTTCATCCTCGGCGTGGTGCCACTGATGATCGCCACCGGCGCGGGTGCCGCAAGCCGTCAATCGATCGGCACCACCGTGTTCGGCGGCATGGTCGCGGCGACCATCCTGTCGCTGGTGTTCGTGCCGGTCTTCTACGCGGTCATCGAGCAGCTGCGCGAACGGCGCGGCGGCGACGAGCCCGCCTCTCAACACACTGAACCAACGGCCAAACCCGCCTTCCCTCCCCTGGCGGAAGCGGCTGAATAAGATTGGAGACTCACTATGCGTAAATGGAAAATCGCGTTGGGAACGGCAGTCGCGCTGGGTGCGATCTCGGTGGCCAGCGTCCACCTGCTGGACATGGGCAATCTCAGCCTGAATGCCGGCACGGCCGGGGCGGCGCCCGCTCCAGCGGCGTTCGTCATGCCGGTGCCGGTGGCGAGCGTGGTCAAGAAGACGATCCCGATCTATCTCGACTATGCCGCGCGGACCGAGCCGATCCGCAGCATCACGCTGCAGGCGCGCGTCCCCGGCTACCTGCAGGAACAGACGGCGCAAGACGGCGCCGATGTGCGGCAGGGCGACCTGCTCTACAAGATTTCGCCTGATGATTTTCGGGCCGCGCTCGACCAGGCGAAGGCACAGGTTCAACGCGATACGGCGACCCTCGATTATGCGCGTTCCAATCTCGGCCGCGGCACCGAGCTCGCCAAGAGCGGTTACCTGGACAAGGACAGCTTCGACCAGCGCACCAGCACCTTGCGCGAGGCGCAGGCGTCGCTGGCGCTCAACCAGGCTGCCGTGCGCACTGCCGAGCTCAATCTGAGCTATGCTGAAATCCACGCGCCGTTCGCCGGACGCCTGGGCCGCAACCAGGCTTCCGTGGGAACGCTGGTCAGCGTTGCCGGCACCGTGCTCAACACGCTGGTGCAGCTCGATCCGATCTACGTCACCTTCAATCCGAGCGAGACGGATCTGGCGCAGATCGAGGAAGCGCGCGCTGCCGGCCCGATCGAGGTCGAGGTCCTGCTTCCGGGCGAGACCGAAGCCCACCAGAAGGGCGAGCTCACCTTTATCGACAACACGATCGATCACTCGACCGGCACGATTACCGCACGCGCCACCATCGGCAACGCCAAGTTCACACTCTTGCCTGGCCAGTATGTTCGCGTGCGGCTGCACGTCAAACAACAGCCCGATGCGCTGATGGTACCGCAGGTCGCACTGGGATCAAGCCAGCTCGGCAAATATCTCTACGTTGTCGGCAAGGGCAATACGGTCGACCAGCGTCTGGTTTCGCTGGGGCCGACCAGCGGCGACATGGTCGCCATCCTCAGCGGCGTCGCCGAAGGCGACCAGGTGATCACAGGCAATCTGCAGAAGATCGGCCCCGGAATGCCGATTTCGCCTCTCCCACAGAAACCGGCTACCTGACTCCCCCGCAGGCCCGGTTTCCGCGCGGCGCCCTCGACCTTTTCTCAGGCCGAGGGCGCCGTTTTCACGAGCAAGCCGACCGGAGCGGCGACGTCTGCGCGGCCGGCCGTCGGAAACTGAGAAATCAGACCACGACCTCTTGTTAGATTGTCGACAATCTGATTGTCTTGCCATCTGTTCTCGCTGGAGTGGGCCGGATGGTGAAGACGGAGTTCGGTCCGATTGCCGACACGACACGCCGTGCCGAAATCGTGGCACTGCTGCGGCGCGCGATCCTGACCGGTCAGCTTGAGCCCGGCCAGAAGCTCAACGAGCTCAGGATTTCCGAACAGATGCGGGTCAGCCGCGCGCCGCTGCGCGAAGCGATGCGCGAGTTGGCGCAGGAAGGCATCCTGACGAGCGTCCCCTATGCTGGCACCTTCGTCATCAATGTCACCGCCAAGGACATCGACGACGCCTATTCGCTCAACAAGGTGCTGGACGAGTTCGCCATCGAGCGGATGTGGAAGCAGCGCGACCAGCGTTTCTTCGACGAACTCGACCGGCGCCACGAGGCGGTGAAGCAGGCGACGCGCGACCGCGACACCACAAGGCAGATCGAAACCGCGCTGCAACTGCATGGTCTGATCCATGAATGGGCCGACAATTCGGTGCTCCTGGAAACCTGGCAAAGGCTGACGAGCCGGCTGCAGATGTATTTCGCCCTGCATCAGCGCGCCCGCAACGAGCCGGTGCCTGCAGAGGACCTGCACGAGACCTATGTGGCGCTGCTCAAGGGCTCGGACATTCGCGCCGCCCAGCGCCATGCGCGCGAGCATATCGACCTCGATTTCGAAGAGCTTCTCGCCTATGCGCGCAGCCTTGAAAAGCGCGCGTCGAAGAACTGACACCCTTGCGGACAACGGACAGCAAAGTGAAGATCGAAACCATCAAAGCCTATCGCGTCGTGCAGCCCTTCGTGGACGGCCCCTACCGCATGTCCAAGGGGCGGGTCGCCGACTGCTTCGACGCGGTGATCGTCGCCATCACCTCGGACAGCGGCGTGACCGGCTGGGGCGAGATGGCGCCGCTCGGCAATTTCTACTCGGCCGCGTTCCCGGCCGGCACAAGGGCCGGCGTGCCGGAGATCGCACCGCATCTCATCGGCCAGGACCCGTGTGGGCTGGCCAGCATCGGCCGGCTGATGGACACCGTGTTCAAGGGCCACCCCTACATCAAGTCCGCGCTGGACATGGCGTGCTGGGATCTCGCCGCCCGCGCGGCCGGCGTGCCGCTGGTGACGCTGCTCGGCGGCAAGGAAAGCGACACGGCCGAACTCTATAAGGTCGTCACCCATGGCACGGTCGATCAAATGGCCGCACTTGCCGGGCGCATCGTCAAGGACGGCTTTCACCGGCTGCAGGTCAAGGTCGGCGGCAATGTCCATGACGATATCGAACGCGTCACCGCGGTCGCCGCCTCGGTGCCGAAAGGCACTGTCATTTTCTGCGACGCCAATGCCGGCTGGACGCCGTACCAGGCGCGCCGGTTCGCCGATGCGACGCGGGCGATCGACTATACGTTCGAGCAGCCCTGCACGACGATCGACGAGAACATGTCGGTGCGCCGCATGCTCGACAAGCCGATGGTGCTCGACGAATCCGTCACCTCGCTCGAGGCGATGCTGGAAATCCACCGCAGGGGCGCGGCCGACGGGCTGACGCTGAAGATCTCGCGGCTGGGCGGCGTGACGCAGACGCGGCTGATCCGCGACGTCGCCGTCGATCTCGGCTTCATGATCACGGTGGAAGACACCGGCGGCGCCGAGATCGACACATCAGCCATGGCGCATCTGTCGCTGTCGACGCCAGAGGAGCGCCGGCTGCACGCCATCGCCTTCCATGAATGGGTCACGGTGCGCACCGCGTCGAATGCGCCGCCGGTCACCGGCAGCCGCATGGGCATTCCAGACGGCCCGGGCCTCGGCATCGATGTGGATCCAGGCATGCTGGGCAAGCCCTTCTTCGAGATCGGCCGCTGACGATCCGCAGCACCAAGGCAACGCCGCCGACGCCGGCGGCCGCCGCCATCATCAATGATGTTCTCGCCCAACGGCTGGTCGGCCGCGACGCCTTCGACATTGCCGGCGCCGAACATATGTGCCTGCCCTTCTGGACCGGCGTGCAGTCGATCAATGACCGCACCCGCTCAAGGCCTGGTCCGGTGACCGGCGCCCAAAGGCTTGCGACTTCTGAGATTGATCAAAGTACGGCAACGCGCATAACCTCTCTCAACAAGGGAGGGCTATCAATGGATCTTTTCAAACTGGAGGGCGATGTCGCGCTGGTCACCGGTGCCGGCAGCGGCATTGGCCAGGCAATCGCGATCGGGCTGGCCGAGGCAGGCGCCGATGTCGCCTGTTTCGGCCATAAGTCGAAGGGCGGGCTGGACGAAACCGCTCACAGGATCACGGCGCTCGGCCGCCGGGCGCTGGTGCTGACCGGCACCGTGACCTCGGACAGCGATCTCGCGGCGGCCATCGATCGCATAGAAGCCGAACTCGGTGCGTTGACGGTCGCCGTCAACAATGCCGGCATTGCCGGCTCCGAACCAGCCGAGACACTGCCGCTGGAAAAGTGGCGGAAAGTGCACGAGGTCAATGTCGCGGGCGTATTCCTGTCCTGCCAGGCCGAAGCGCGCAAGATGCTGGCGCGGGGCAAGGGCTCGATCATCAACATCGCCTCGATGTCGGGCACCATCGTCAATCGCGGGTTGACGCAGGCGCACTACAATTCCTCGAAGGCCGCCGTAATCCATATGTCGAAGAGCCTCGCCATGGAGTGGGCCGATCGCGGCCTGCGCGTCAATGTCGTCAGCCCGGGCTACACGCTGACGCCGATGAACAAGCGCCCCGAGGTGGCCGAAGAGGTTAAGATCTTCAAACGCGACACGCCTATGGGACGCATGGCGGCGCCCGAGGAAATGATCGGGCCGACAGTGTTCCTGGCCAGCCGCGCGTCGAGCTTCGTCACCGGCCTCGACCTGATCGTCGATGGCGGCTACGTCTGCTGGTAAACAGGGCATGCCAGCCATGTCCCGCCTGCGTCGGCCGGCTTCGCCTGCAGTCTGAAATTCCGCCGCGAACATAGCGTTAGTCGTTGCGCGGCATGAACGTTGGTATATATAATTTCATCCTATGAAACGGCGCTGGCGAGATGGGGCTTGCTGGGGCTATAGCCGAGAGCAATTCCGCCGGAATGCTTGGGATCATGGGACCTTGATGGCTCGCAGCTTGCAGGGCGCCGCAGGACTGGCAATTGATCCGCGGATGATCGCCATCGCGGCGATCGATCGGCCATGAGACTGCCCGCCTCGGCAGCGTCCGTCATCACCGAAATCGAGCATCATCACGCCTGCGCCGTCCTTGGCCGCGACATGGCGACAACGGCCTTGCGCAACAGCCAGCCTTTCCAACACAATCAAGAAAAGACGCAAGAAGGGAACGACCGATAACCGTCACAGCTTGAAGGAGAACCAAGCAATGCCACTTCGCAGTGTGATTTCGAAATTCTCAATGGGAGCTTTTGCATTTGCCGCGGCAAGTGTCCTGACGCCAACAGCGCAGGCAGCGGCACCGGAATCCAACGACCCGATCAAAATCGCGCTGTTCGACTGGACCAGCGTCAACCTCAACGCCAAGATTCTCGGCGGCATCCTGGAAAAGCTCGGCTACACCGTCGAATACCCGACCGCCGATTATCTCTCCAGCCTGACCACCGGCCTCACCAATGGCGACCTCGATGTCGGCCTGGAGTACTGGGACACCACGGCCGGCGAAGCCATGAAGGCCTCCGATGCCACCGGCCAGACCGAACGGCTCGGCAAGCTCGGCCCGAAGGCAAAGGAAGAGTGGTGGTTTCCCGAATATATGAAGGAAAAGTGCCCGACTTTGCCAGATTGGCATGCACTGCTCGACGCCACCTGCGCGGCATCGTTCTCGACCGCCGAGACGGCGCCGAAGGGGCGCTATCTCGGCGGCCCGGTGACCTGGGAAGGTTTTGACGACGAACGCGTCGCGGCGCTGAAACTGCCCTTCACGGTCATCCATGCCGGCACCGATGCCGCGATGTTCGCCGAACTCGATTCCGCCTATCAGCGCAAGGCGCCGATCATGCTGTGGATTTATTCGCCGCATTGGGCGCCCGCAAAATACAAGGGCGAATGGGTGCAATTCCCGGAATATACTCCCGAATGCTACAACGACCCGAAATGGGGCGTGAACCCGGACGCCAAATACGACTGCGGCAAGCCGCATGGCGAGATCTGGAAATACTCCTGGAACGGCATGAAGGACAAATGGCCGGTCGCCTACAAGGTGGCCAAGGCCTACACGGTCGATACCGATGAGTTGAACAAGATGAGCGGCGAGATCGACCTCGACGGCAAGACGCCGGAAGACGTCGCCGCCGCCTGGATCGCCGCCCACGAGGCCGACTGGAAAGCCTGGGCGCAGTGATCGCTCCGACTGGAAAAGGGAGACCTGGCTGGTACCAGCTAGGTCTCAATTCCTAGTGTTCCAGAAGGACGACTGAATGACGGAAGCTATTGAACAGGCATCAAACGCGACGGGAAAGGATCCCCGCCCGATAAAACTTGCCTGCCATAATGTCTGGAAACTGTTTGGGGCGAACGCCGCCAACTTCATCCGCGAGCGCAACGGCAAGGCCAGCACGACCGACATAGCCGCGGCGGGGCTAGTCGGCGCGGTGCGCGCCGTCGATCTGGAGATCCGGCAGGGCGAGATTTTCATCATCATGGGTCTGTCGGGGTCCGGCAAGTCGACGCTGGTGCGCTGCATGTCGCGGCTGGTCGAACCGACACATGGCAAGGTCGAGTTCGAAGGCAAGGATCTGCTCAAGATTTCCGATGCCGCGCTGATAGAACTCAGGCGCCACCGCATGGGCATGGTGTTCCAGAACTTTGCCCTGCTGCCGCATCTCAACGTGCTCGACAACATCGCCTTCCCGCTCAGCATCCAGGGACAGGATCGTTCGACACGCGAGGCGCGCGCCCGCGAAGTCATCGAACTCGTCGGCCTGCGCGGGCGCGAGCATTTCTATCCGCGCGAATTGTCCGGCGGCCAGCAGCAGCGTGTCGGTATCGCCCGCAGCCTGGCGACGAAACCCGAGATCTGGTTTCTCGACGAGCCGTTCTCGGCGCTGGACCCATTGATCCGCCGCGAAATGCAGGACGAGCTGATGCGGCTGCAGACCATGCTGCACAAGACCATCGTCTTCATCACCCATGATTTCGACGAGGCTATCAGGCTCGCCGACCGCATCGCCATCATGAAGGACGGGGAAGTCATCCAGATCGGCACGCCGGAGGAACTCGTGGTTAATCCGGCGACCGACTATGTCGCCGAGTTCACCCGCGACGTCGACCGCGCCAAGGTGATTTCGGCGCGCAGCCTGATGCGTGCCTGCGACGGCGCCGAGCATGGCGGCACGGTGGCGCCGGAGGCCAAGATAGCGAGTTTCTCGGCCAGCATCGTCGCCGCAGGCAAGCCTTTCGCGGTGATCAACGGCACCGGCAAGCCGATCGGCGAAGTGACGCCGCAAGCGGTGATCGATCTGCTGGCCGGCATCGAACGAGCCGGCGCATGACGGTAACGGCAAGCGCCAGCCAGGCAAAGCCGCCGATTCAGCGGTGGCTGGTGATCTGGGCGCTCGCGCTTGCCGCCGTGCTGGTGGTGTTCCTGCTGCAGGACAGACTACCTTGGGCCGTCAACTATCCGGTCGAGGCGGTCGTTCCCGTCGCCGACTGGGTCAGCGCGCTGATGGGCTGGATCAAGTCGAACCTGTCCTGGCTGACCCGCTCGGTAACCGCGGTGCTCGGCGTGCCGCTCGACTTCGCGCTCGATCTCTTGGCCAAGAATTTCAAGTTCGGCCATGGCGCCGACGCTTCCGTGTTGCCGCGCTTGTCCTGGGTTGGCGTCTGCGCTGCGGCGTTCCTTGCCGGCTACGCGACCGGTGGCAGAAAACTCGGCATGCTGGTTGGCGGCTGCTTTCTCTACATCGCGCTGTTCGGCCAATGGACCAGCGCCATGCTGACCCTGGCGCTGATCTCGATCGCCGTGCCGTTCTGCATCGTCACCGGGCTATTCCTCGGTATCTGGGCGTGGCGCAAGCCGTGGGCGGAGCGGTTCATCGTCTCCCCTGCCCTCGACCTGATGCAGACGATCCCGACCTTCGCCTATCTCATCCCGATGCTGCTGCTGTTCGGCAACAGCCCGGTCTCGGCGATGATCGCCACCGCCATCTTCGCCACGCCGCCGATGGTGCGGGCAACGATGCTCGGCCTGTCGCGGGTGCCGTCCGAGATCGACGACTTCAGCGAAATGGCCGGCTGCACGGCGCGGCAGAAATTGTGGCGCGTGCTGTTGCCGTCGGCGCGGCCGACGCTGATGGTCGGCGTCAACCAGGTTATCATGCTGGCGCTGAACATGGTGATCATCGCCTCGATGATCGGCGCTGGCGGGCTCGGCTACGACGTGCTGCTCGCCCTGCGCGCGCTGAAGGTTGGCGAGGCGATGGAGGCCGGTCTTGCCATCGTCGCGCTCGCCATCGCGCTCGACCGTCTGAGCCAGGCCATCGCCCACAAGCAGGCAACAGGCAATGTCCACCGGTCGGCGAGCCCGCGTTTCTGGCGGCGCTACCCCAGTCTGACGCTGGCCATCGCCATCCTTGTCGTCACGACGCTGCTCGGCCTGTTCGTGCCGGCCTTCGCGGCCGTGCCGAAGGCGATCACCTTCACCACCGCGCCACTGTGGAAAGCGGCTGTGAACTGGGTGACGATCAACTTCTTCGACGTCATCGAGGCGTTTCGGGTGGCGTTGATCCTCAATGTGCTCAATCCGGTGCGCGCCTTTTGCGAGGGATTTCCGTGGCTGGGCGCGGTGTTCTTGCTCGGCCTTGCCGGCTACCAGCTGTCAGGTTTGCGGCTGGCCGCACTTGTCGCGGCACTCACCGCCTTCTGTGCCATCACAGGCCTTTGGGAAAAGACCATGGCGACGGTCTATCTCTGCGGTATCTCGGCCTTCATCGCCTGCCTGGTCGGCATTCCGATCGGGCTTGCGGCGGCGCGCAGCGACCGTTTCGAAAAGATCGTCACGCCCATCATCGACACGTTGCAGGTGCTGCCGTCCTTCTGCTTCATCATTCCGGTGGTGATGCTGTTCCGTGTCGGCGACGTCACCGCGATGATCGCCACGGTCGCCTTCGCCGTGGTGCCGGCAATCCGCTACACCAATCACGGCATCCGGCAGGTGCCGCCGGCGCTGATCGAGGCGGCGAAGGTTTCGGGCTGCACGCCGCGTCAGACCTTTTTTCGGGTGCAACTGCCGCTGGCGCTGCCGGAGATCATGCTGGGCGTGAACCAGACCATCCTGATGGCGCTGGCGATGATCATCATCTGCGCCATGGTCGGCACGCGCGATCTCGGCCAGGAAGTGTTCATCGCATTATCGAAGGCCGATTCCGGCCGCGGCATCGTCGCGGGCCTGGCCATCGCTTTCATCGGCATCGTCGCCGACCGGCTGTTCAATGCGTGGACGGCGAAGGCCCGGGCAAGGCTGGGATAGTCAGCAAGATGCGCCGCGGCTACTCCGCCGCGACGCCCTTCACCTCGAGATAACTCTCCATGGAGTCGTCCAGCGCCTGTAGCCAGGGCGTGTGGTGCAGCGGCGCCATGGTGCCGGTCATCAGCGAGCGGTATGCGTGGTCGCGGAAGCTCATGATGTCTTCCGCCTTGTGATGCTCCCACTCCATGAAGGTCTGGTTGACCGCCTCGACGTCGAAGCCGGGATAATCGGTCTGGTCCATCAATTCCTTGGTGTAGTCGCCCTGGAACCAGATCATCTGCTCGGCGTCCTCAAGCGTTTCCTCGCGGGCGCGCCATTTCGCGCCGTGCGCCGCCATCGCCTCGGCCGAGGGCAGCTTGATGCGGCCCATGATAACGTCGCGCGCGAACCAGGCCTGCGCGTCAAACATGTTGAAGGTGTAGAACTGGTCCTGCATGCCGATGTAGGAAAGCTTCGGGTTCTTCTCCCAGACCACGCCCTCGTAGAGCGAGTCCGGCCACATGCGGTTGGCGGTCTTGAGCTTGAGATCGTCGGTGAGGAAGGGGAAGGAATGGAGGTAGCCGGTGCACAGGATGATGGCGTCGACGTCCTTGGTGGTGCCATCCTTGAAATGCGCCGTCTTGCCGACGACCTTCTGCAGCAGCGGCACCTCTTTCCAATTCTCCGGCCATTTGAAGCCCATCGGCTTCGAGCGATAGCTGGAGGTGATCGATTTGGCGCCGTATTTGTAGCATTGCGAACCGATGTCCTCGGCCGAATAGGAGCGGCCGATGATCAGGATGTCCTTGCCCTTGAACTCCATGGCGTCGCGGAAATCATGGCTGTGCAGGATGCGGCCGTTGAACGTCGAGAAGTCCTCGAAATAGGGCACGTTGGGCACGGAGAAGTGCCCTGAGGCGACGACGACATTATCGAACTCTTCCGAATAGGTGACGTCGTTGGTGCGATCATGCGCGGTGACGGTGAATTTCTTCGTCTCGTCGGAGAAGGTGACCATGCGCACCGGGCTGTTGAAGCGCACCCATTTGCGCAGGCCCGACTTCTCGACACGGCCTTTGATGTAATCCCACAGCACGGCGCGCGGCGGATAGGAGCCGATCGGGCGGCCGAAATGCTCCTCGAACGTGTAGTCGGCGAATTCGAGACACTCCTTCGGACCGTTCGACCAGAGATAGCGGTACATCGAGCCGTGCACGGGATCGCCATGCTCATCGAGGCCTGTGCGCCAGGTATAGTTCCACAGGCCACCCCAGTCGGACTGCTTTTCGAAGCAGACGATCTCGGGAATGTCGGCGCCCTTGTCGGCGGCCGACTTGAAGGCCCTGAGCTGTGCCAGACCGGACGGTCCGGCTCCGATGACGGCAACGCGAGTTTTCATTTCCGGGCCTCCATTTTTTTGATTTCCCCAGCGAAACAAATTTCACTGGCAGTGACAGTAATTGGCCGCTTGGTGCTGTCAACAGACATCTGCGGGAACGGCGTTTACGCGCAGCGGATTCCTGGCGAAAAACCCACGGCGGCCGCGATGGCCGCACTGCCGCGTGCGACATAAGATGGCTTGCCGTTGCGGTTGCGCTCCGTATCGGCACCTGACATGTTCACCTTGAGTGAAATAAATCCTGACGATTGGGGGGCAACATGGCAAAGGCAATTTCGGATACCAAGGCTCCCGCGAGCGCAAAGGCAAAACCGTCGCCGAAAGTGTCGGCGGACGGCAGGACCATCCGCGCGCCGCTGACACAAAACCCGCACGCCATTCGCGACACCCGCGAAAAAGTGCTGGAGGTCGCGATCGGCCGCGAGGTGCGGGCCTTCCGCAAGAAGCTCGGCATCACCGTCGCGGATCTCGCGGTCGCCACCGACATTTCGCTGGGCATGCTGTCGAAGATCGAGAACGGCATCACCTCGCCGTCGCTCACCACCTTGCAGGCACTGTCGCGAGCACTGGGCGTTCCCGTCACCGCCTTCTTTCGCCGCTTCGAGGAGGAGCGAAGTGCTGTCTTCGTCAAGGCCGGCCAAGGCCTCGATGTCGAGCGCCGCGGCACGCGCGCCGGCCACCAGTACAATCTGCTTGGCCATATCGGTTCGAACACCAGTGGCGTCGTCGTCGAACCCTATCTGATCACGCTGACCGAAGATTCGGATGTGTTCCCGACCTTCCAGCACGAGGGCATGGAGTTCCTCTACATGCTCGAGGGCGAGGTCGTTTACCGGCACGGAAGCAATCTCTACCCGATGAAGCCCGGCGACAGCCTGTTCTTCGACGCCGACGCGCCGCATGGGCCCGAACAACTGACGAAACTCCCGATGCGCTATTTGTCGATTATTTGCTATCCGCAGAACAGTGCGGGTTAGGCGGGCCGCCGCAGCCCCCCTCACCCGGATTGCCAACCGAATTGCGAAGATCAATTCGGGGCAATCCGACCTCTCCCCAAGGGGAGAGGAGTGCGCCGGCGCCAAGTCTCTTCTCCCCTCGGGGAGAAGGTGGCCCGAAGGGCCGGATGAGGGGGCCTTGCTTTCAATCCGGCCCAAATCCCGCTGATGTCGGGCTGCCGTCATCCAGCTTCGACAGCCATTCCACCAGCGTCGGCCGGTAACGCGTGAGCCCCTTATAATTGGCGAGTTCCTCGGGCAGATCGCGGATAACGCGGTGCAGGCGGCGCGCCCATTTCGGCTGCGTCACCAGCTCGTCCATCTTGATCAGGTAACAGCGGATCGGGAAGACGATGCCGTTCGAGCGCGGCAGCCGCCAGAAGCTCTGCAATTCGACCCGCAGATGCACCTTGTCGCCGACGTTCTCGGGCGTCACCGTCGCCCGGTCCGGTCCCCACTTGTGATAATTTTCGGGGCTGGTGTCGAGGCGCGGATTGATGGTCATCGTCCAGTTCAGCCGCCGCGCCGGTTTGCCCTGCTGGATATTGGTGAGGAATTTCAGCGCCCTGACGAAAATCCCCTTCTCGTGCGCCAGCGGCACCGGCGCGTGCCACTCGAAGAAATTCATGCCGATGTCGAAATCGAGCGACCAGTCGGCCTGGGTGGTGACCATGCCGGCATCCATCCACAGATTGCCGTCGCGCTGGTCGAGGATGCAGAAATCGCCCTGGCTCTGGCGGGTGATGTATTCCATCGGCCCGTAAGGCAGCGTCGAGGTGTCGCCGAAGGTGAAGGTGTCGTCGATGCCGAGCGGCCGGTTGATCCAGCGCCAGCGATCGCCGTCCCGCGTCAGCGTGAAATGCTCGGGATAGCCCCGCGCCTGCTGCTCCATCAAAAGTTCCAGCAGGTCCCAGCCGGCGAGCGTCATGTGCGGCAGCGACTGGCAGCGCAGCGGATCCTCGGCCAGCACCATCGCGCGGTCCTGCATCTCGGCGACATAGTGCTCGTCGACGTCGATCAGGTTCTCCAGCACCGAGCCTTTCGGGCCGACGACATGCGGCTCTATGTTGACCGCATACATGTAGCTGTCTTCGTGGAACGGAAACGGGAACCGCCTGATGTGCTCAGGGCTGTTCCTGAAGGTGAAGTCGTCGCGGAACGTTTCCTTGCGAAAGGTGATGCCCAAGCTCGCCTCCTATCTTTCCAAGACCAACGATTTGCCCTCGAAGCGCGAGACGCACGGCATGATCTTCCTGCCGGAACGGTGGTCTTCCTCGCTCAGCCAATGGTCGTTGTGGATGAACTTGCCGTCACAAGAGATGACGTTGGTCTCGCACTGGCCGCAGACGCCGCCACGACAGAGATAAGGCGGATCGACGCCGGCCGCCTCGATGGCTTCGAGCAGGCTCTGCTGCTCGCCGACGCGGATGATCTTGCCGCTGACGGCAAGCGTCACGTCGAATGGCAAACCGGGCTGCGGCGCCGCGAAATGCTCGAAATGCACGGTCTCCGGCGGCCAGCCGAGCGCGGCGGCACGGTCGCGCACCCAGTTGATCATGCCGGCGGGGCCGCAGACATAGAGATGCGTGCCGAGCGGCTGCGAGGACAGCAGGCGGTCGAGCTCGATGCGCTCCTCGCGGTCGTCATGATACAGCCGGACGCGACGGCCGTAGCGTTCGCTCAGCACATCGGCATAGGTGCCGAGCGAGGCGGTGCGGCAGGTGTAATGCAGTTCGAAATTGCCGCCATCGCCTGCCAGCTGCGCGGTCTGCGCCATGAAGGGCGTGATACCGATGCCGCCGGCGAGCATCAGATGCTTTTTGGCGCGCAGGTCGAGCGAGAACAGATTGACGGGATAGCTCACCACCATCTCCAGCCCCGGCCGGACCTGATTGTGCATGAACAGCGAGCCGCCACGGCCGACATCGTCGCGGCGCACCGAGATGGTGTATTCGCGCGTGTCGAGCGGCGAGCCCATCAGCGAATAGGGATTGAGCCTTGTGCGCTCGCCATCGCGCATCTCGACCACCACATGGGCGCCGCCGGAAAAGGTCGGCAACAATTCGCCGTCACGCCGGCGAAAATGGAAACGGGTGACCAGTTCGTTGACCGGGACGACATCGCTGACGACGACGTCGAGCTTGGTGGTTCCGGTGCTCATCGGAAGATCTCCTCCATCGGAGGAATTTCACTGCGGTCTTCGGCATTGATGCAGACGCCCTGGAAGGCGGCGAGGCGCCGGGAGTAGTGATCGCGTACCAGGAGAAGCAGGCCACAATGCGAGCAGGTCGCCGGCTGCGTCGTCACATTCTCGGTGATGCCCTTGCAGTGCACGCACTGCATGCGCCGTGCCAGCGAGCCGCGATGCTCGGTCTGCATGGAGGTGTGGTCGATGCCGGCTTCGAGCGCCACCTGCATGGCCTGGCCGATCAGCCCTTCCGTGCCGGCGAGGTAGAGGCGCAGACCCATATGCGCGTTGGCCAGCGTCTGCTTCAGACGCGGCAGCAGACTGGCGAAGGACGGTGCGATGTGCAGTTGCGCCGGCTTCAACGCTTCGAGAGCGGCACCATATTTGCCTTCAGGACCGGCAATGAAGACGATTTCGGCGCCGTCGAAGAACCCGGCCGGAGCCCTGACGGCCATGTCCGTTATCGCGAGCGCGCCTTCCGCATCCGCCAGGAAAAGATGATGCTTGCCCGGCTGCGGAGACAGGGTCCCGTAAATAGGCCGGCTGATGATGGTCTTGGCTGCCATTCTGTCTTTGTGCCTCGAAACCCCTCGCTGTCGACTATGCCTCAGCCTTTCGCCGTGCGCTTGGTCTTCTTGGGATCGTCGAACGGCAAGGGCTGCGCCGTCGCCCTGATCGATCCGCTGTTGTTGCGGATCTCGAGCTTGGTGTCCTTCACCGCGCAGTCGACGTCGAGCCGGGCGATGCCCATCGATTTCTCGACCAGCGGCGAATACATGGCGCAGGTGACCACGCCGACCTTTTTGCCGTCGCGATAGACCGGAGCGCCCTCGTCCGCCGGTTCCTTGCCGTCGAGCAGGACGCCGTAGATCTTGAAGCGCTCCTTGCCTTTCAGGCGATAGTGCTCTTCGGCGCCGCGGAAACCGGTCTTGCCGGGGCTGACGGTGAAGTCGAGGCCGAGTTCCCATAGCGTGTCGCCGGGACCTTCATTCTCGAACGGGTATTTCTGCGAATTGTCATAGGGATAGAACAAGAGGTAGCTCTCGACGCGCAGCATATCGAGGGTGGTAAAGCGGCACGGAATGATGCCGGCGCTCTTGCCCTCGTCGAGGATCCTGTCCCAGATCGTGCCGGCATCCTGGCCGCGGCAGAAGATCTCGTAGCCGCGCTCGCCGGTATAGCCGGTGCGCGAGATGATCACCGGAAAACCGAACAGTTGCGTCTGCATGTGGTGGAAATAGTTGAGGTCGCGAATGCCGGGCACGTGCTTGGCCAGATAGTCGACCGCAGTCGGCCCCTGCAGCGACAAATCGTGCAGATTGTCGTCGAAGCGCAGCGATACGTCCCGGCCCATCGCCGCTCGCTGCAATTCCTCGTGGCCGGTGCCCGAGCCGTGCACGACCATCCAGGAATTCGGTCCAGTGCGGTAGAGGATGCAGTCGTCGGTGAATTTTCCCGCCTCATTCAGCATGCAGGCATAGGCCGACTTGCCGGGATAGATTTTTTCGACGTCACGCGTTGTGGCGAGGTCGATGAGATGCGAGGCGTGCGGCCCTGTGATGTGCACCTTCTTCAGGCCGGAAACATCCATAAGCCCGGCCTTGGTGCGGATGGCGGTATATTCCTCATCGGCATCCTTGTCGTAGGTCCAGGCGGTGCCCATACCGCTCCAGTCTTCGAGTTTCGACCCCAGAGCGCGATGGCGATCCGCCAGGGTTGAAAATCTCCAGGATGCAGTCATCCGCTCGTCCTCCGTTCGAAAGTCCTGATGTTCCCTGCTCCTTTGCCCGAGGCCGGAGCTTGGATGGAATATTGACCGCAAACGCGGGAAGCCTGCAATCCCCTTCAAGCAAATAATTTCATTGTCAGGCAAAATTGTTCACTCGAAACGAGCGGTTAACGCCGCGTAAATTCGTCTTGACAAGTCCGGGATTCGGGCGGAACTTATGAAAAAAATTTCACTCTCTTGAAAGAGAGCGGCGAGCGGTGGATTCGGAACCGGGCGTCGGCAAAGAAGGGGAAAACCGATGTCAGACCTGCATCAGCGCATCGAGGCGCTGTACCGCTCCGACTTGCGCGGATCCGCGCTCCTGATCGTCTGCCTGTGGGCGACGATCCTCTTCGTCCTCTTCATGACATGGCCATTCATTCCGCAGGGCGGCATCAAGGCCGTCGTCGCCATGGCCGCCGCCGCGGTGCTGATCTTCAACACGGCAGCCATCCTGGCGATGGTCAAACACTACAAGGAAGACAAGGAGTTCATCTACGGGCTCGACATCAAGAACGCCGACGCATCCCGCAACCGCAAGTCCTGAGGGGAGAAACAATGTCCCGCTATACGCCGCCGGAGCAGAGCAAGGCCGGGCAAGTCTTCGACATCGCCGTTGTCGTGGTCGCCATCTTCGTGGCGCTATGGCTACCGCTGAAGCTTGGTCTTGCCGGTGCCGCGAAATCCATCGACGCGCTCGATGCCAAGACCTGGGAAGCGCTCGGGCAGAATCCGACCATGGCGTCGATCTGGGAAAAGCTCGGCTATACGCCGGAGACCGCGCACGACGTCATCCAGAACCGGTTCCACTACATCATCGACTGGCCGACGCTGATCATCATGGCGGCCGTGCTGATCGGTTATTTCGTGTTCCTGTTCCGGGCATCCGACCGCGAATATCGCGATGTCATCAACGAAAAGTTCGACGACAAATAAAGTCTGGCGACGAAGAATTTGGGGACACGATCATGTGGGTGGCACTCTCTTACGCATGCTGGGGCATCTCGATCGTGCTCGCGCTGTGGATGCTCTACGACTGGTTCAAGGTCGATACGAACTACTCCGAGGACGTTCTGACCTCGTCGCGTGAAGGCGAGCTCGAAGCTGTTTCCGAAAAACACCGGATCTGAGTGGGGATTGATCGATGACGGTCGCGCTTGAAAACACCACCACCACTACAATTCACGGCGACCGTGTATCGCTGCTTCGGGTGCTTGGCCCGGCCCATGTCTGGGCGCTCGGTGTCGGCATCGTTCTGGTCGGCGAGTTCACCGGCTGGAATTTCTCGGCCGACAAGGGCGGCGCGCTGGCGGCCCTGATCGTGTGCTGGGTCGTCGGGCTGCTCTACACCTCGGTGGCCATGATCGATTCCGAGGTGACGTCGACGGTGGCCGCCGCCGGCGGCCAGTATGCGCAGGCCAAGCACATCGTCGGCCCGCTGATGGCGTTCAACGTCGCGCTGTTCCTGGTCTTTGCCTATACGATGCTGGAAGTATCCGACGCCATCCTGCTCGGCGACACCATCGTCGCCAAGGCGGGAGTCGAAGGGCTGACCCACAATTCCTTCATCGCCGCCACCATCGTGGTCCTGGCCTGGCTCAACTATCGCGGCGTGCTGATGACGCTCAACGTCAACTTCGTCATCACGGCCATCGCCTATGTCTCGATCGTCGTCCTGTTCTTCTCGGTCAGCCCGTGGACGCAAGGCGCGGTGCTGAAGCTCAACGAACTGGTCACTCCAGGCAATGCGCTGCCCTATGGCTGGATCGGTGTCATCGCCGCCTTCCAGTTCGGCATCTGGTATTATCTCGGCATCGAAGGCACCACGCAGGCGGCCGAGGAAGTGCGCTCGCCGGCACGCTCGCTGCCCTACGGCACCATGGCCGGCATGATCACGCTTCTGATCGCCGCCGCCATGACCTGGTATGTCTGCGCCTCGCTGATGCCCTGGGAATATCTCGGCATCACCTATTATCCGCTGTGGGATGCCGGCAAGCTGACCGGAAGCCCGCTGCTCGAGAACCTTCTGTTCATAGCGACGCTGCTCGCCGCGCTTGCCTCCGCCAATGGCTGCATCAACGACGCGGCGCGCGCCTGGTTCTCGCTCGGCCGCGACCGCTATCTGCCGAGCTGGTTTTCGGCGGTGCATCCGAAATATCGCACGCCCTACCGCTCGATCCTGTTCCTGCTGCCGATCGCGCTGGCTTTCGCCTTCATCGCCGATCTCAACCAGGCGATCACCTTCTCGATCCTGTCGGGCGTGCTGCAATACACTTTCATGAGCATCAACATCATGATGTTCAGGAAGAAGTGGCCGCTGGGCTCGATCCGCCGCGGCTACACGCACCCCTTCCATCCGCTGCCGGCAATCGTCCTGTTCTGCCTGTGCGTGGTGACCTTCTTCGCCATCTTCCTCGGCTTCGGCTCGCAGTTGATCGCCATGGTCGCCTTCTATTTCCTGATCTCGCTGTGGTTCCATTTCTACCGCTACAAATTCGTGCGGCGCGGCGACCAGTTCACCATGCCGTGGCCGAAACCGCAGGGCTATTGATGGGAGTAGGCCCGCCCAGGATCTGGACGGGCCTTGCACGATAAAATGTCCGAAGTGACATCAGCACTGCTTGCCGGGGCAATTGTCCTGGCTCTCGTTCTTCATTTCGCGTGGCTGGCACGCCGCAGCCGCGACAGAGCCTCGGCAGCGCTCGCCGCCGATACGGCCAGCATTCGCACTGTCGTCGCGGACGCGGCCAATGTCTCTGACGGCACCGCCGGCGTCATCACCTGGGAAGGTTCCTGGAACGGCCAGCGCGTGCAGGTACGCACCATCATCGACACGCTGGCGACGCGGAAACTGCCGGCGCGCTGGCTTAGTGTTTCGATCACAGAGAAGGTCGCGGTGTCAGCCATTTTCGACATGATGATGCGGCCGGGCTCGCCGACGACGTTCTCGAATTTCGATCATCTGGACCATACGCTGCCGAAAGCTCCGGGATTTCCAGCCGAGGCGGTGCTGCGGACGGACTGCCGAGGCACGCGCTTCCCCCAAGGCATCATCGCCGGTCATCTCGAAGCCTTTGGGGATGGCCGCGCCAAGGAACTGCTGATCACGCCAAACGGAGTGCGCATCGTGTGGCTGCTAGCCGAGGCCGAGCGGGCACGTTACGGTGTCTTCCGGCAAGCCGCGTTCGGTGACACGCGGATCGATGCGACGCTGATCGAGCGGCTGCTCATCTCTCTCTCGAAGCTGCGCGACGCCATCAACCGAAGCGAACGGCAGGCCGCATGAGCACTTCAAACACTTCGCCGGCACCAGTGAGCCCTTATCTCGTCCTGGGCGCCGCAATCGTGCTGCCGGCAAGCGGTCATGTCATTCTTGGCGTACCGGTGCGCGGATTGCAGTTCCTTTTCTTCATGGTGATCCTCGCGTGGGTGACCGCCAAGATTTCGCCGCCGGATGCCAGCTTCGTCGGCCGTCACGCCGGCGGCTTCCTGATCTATGCGCTGTCGATCCTCGACGCCTACAAGATCGCTCGTATCCGTACCGCCAAATGGGCTCATAATGCACGATCGGACGGCGATGATACGCGGAGCGGCATTGAGCCACATACGTAACCAGAGGAAAATTTTTTTCATCCCATTGAATTCGGTGATTTCATTCGGTACATCATCTCTAGTCACAAACGTCGGGAGGCTGACATGTGCGGAATCGTTGGACTTTTCCTGAAGGACAAGGCGTTGGAGCCGAAGCTCGGCGCGATGCTGTCGGAGATGCTGGTATCGCTCAGCGACCGCGGCCCTGACAGCGCCGGCATCGCCATCTATGGCGCGACGTCAGGCAACGAGGCCAAGATCACCATCCAGTCGCCGAAGCCGGAACGCGATTTCCGCGGCCTGGACGCCGAACTCGCCAAGGCTCTCGGAGCGCCAGTCAGCATTGCGGTGAAATCGACCCACGCGGTGGTCAGGACCGCGCCCGACAAGGTCGACGCGGCGCGTGAAGCCCTCCAGTCGCTGAGACCCGACATCCGCATCATGGGCGCCGGCGAAGCGGTGGAGATCTACAAGGAGGTCGGCCTGCCCGAAGCCGTCGTCGATCGCTTCGACGTGCGCAAGATGACCGGTACGCATGGCATCGGCCACACTCGCATGGCGACGGAATCGGCGGTGACGACGATGGGCGCGCATCCCTTCTCGACCGGCGCCGACCAGTGCCTGGTGCACAATGGTTCGCTGTCCAATCACAACAATGTCCGCCGCGAGCTGGTGCGCGAGGGCATGAAATTCGAAACCGAGAACGATACCGAAGTTGCGGCCGCCTACCTTTCCTCGCAAATGGCGCATGGCAAGAACCTCGGCGAGGCGCTGAAAGGCACGCTCTCCGACCTGGACGGTTTCTTCACCTTCGTCGTCGGTACCAAGAATGGTTTTGGCGTGGTGCGCGATCCGATCGCCTGCAAGCCCGCCGTGATGGCCGAGACCGACCAGTATGTCGCCTTCGGCTCGGAATATCGCGCGTTGACCAAACTGCCCGGCATAGACAATGCGAGGGTCTGGGAACCGGAGCCCGCAACCGTCTATTTCTGGGAGCATTGAGTTCATGCCGGCAACCTCCAAGGCAATGCGCGACAGCCATGCGCGCGTCTTCGACCTCGACATCCTGTCGCTGCGCGAACTCAACCAGGCGCTGCACAATCTGGCTCCCGGTTCGAACGAGACGGCGTGGGAAGTGCTCAACCCGAAAGGCAGCCATTCGGTCGCCGTCGGCGTCGACCTGCCCGTCAGCATCGATGTGCGCGGCAGTGTCGGCTATTACTGCGGCGGCATGAATTCGGGCAGCACGATCACCGTGCACGGCTCGGCCGGCCCGGGCGTCGGCGAGAACATGATGTCGGGTTCCATCGTCATCAAGGGCGACGCCAGCCAGTATGCCGGCGCCACCGGCAAGGGCGGGCTGCTGGTCATCGAAGGCAATGCCTCCTCGCGCTGCGGTATCTCGATGAAGGGCATCGACATCGTCGTGCACGGCAATATCGGCCATATGTCGGCCTTCATGGCGCAGTCCGGCAACCTCGTGGTGCTGGGCGATGCCGGCGACGCGCTGGGCGATTCCATCTACGAGGCGCGGCTCTTCGTACGCGGCAAGGTCGACAGCCTGGGCGCCGACTGCATTGCCAAGGAGATGCGGCCCGAGCATCTGGAGTTGCTGCAGGGCCTGCTCGATCGCGCTGGCGTCACCGGCGTCAAGCCGTCGGAGTTCAAGCGCTACGGCTCGGCGCGCACGCTCTACAATTTCAATATCGACAACGCCGACGCGTATTGAGGCAGCATGACCTATCGCAACCCGCCGACGACGCCGCGCAAATCAGCGACTTTCGACGACTACACGCTTTCCGAAATCCGCCGCGCCGCCGCGACCGGCATCTACGATATCAGAGGTGCCGGCGCCAAGCGCAAGCTGCCGCATTTCGATGATCTTCTGTTCCTCGGCGCCTCGATCTCGCGCTATCCGCTGGAAGGCTACCGCGAGCGCTGCGACACGTCAGTCGTGCTGGGGTCGCGCCATGCCAAGAAGCCGATCGAGCTGAAAATTCCGATCACTATCGCCGGCATGAGCTTCGGCTCGCTGTCCGGCCCGGCGAAAGAAGCGCTCGGGCGCGGCGCGACGCTGGCGGGCACCTCGACCACGACCGGCGATGGCGGCATGACCGAGGAAGAACGCGGCCATTCCAAGCAACTGGTCTATCAATACCTGCCGTCGCGCTACGGCATGAACCTGCGAGACCTGCGCCGTGCCGATGCGATCGAAGTGGTCGTCGGCCAGGGCGCCAAGCCCGGCGGTGGCGGCATGCTGCTCGGCCAGAAGATTTCCGACCGCGTCGCCGAGATGCGGACGCTGCCGAAGGGCATCGACCAGCGCTCGGCCTCGCGCCATCCCGACTGGACCGGCCCGGACGATCTCGAGATCAAGATCCTCGAACTGCGCGAGATCACCGACTGGGAAAAGCCGATCTACGTCAAGGTCGGCGGCGCCCGCCCCTATTACGACACGGCGCTTGCGGTGAAAGCCGGCGCCGACGTCGTCGTCGTCGACGGCATGCAGGGCGGCACGGCGGCGACGCAGGAAGTGTTCATCGAAAATGTCGGCCAGCCGACGCTCGCCTGTATCAGGCCAGCCGTGCAGGCGCTGCAGGATCTCGGCATGCATCGCAAGGTTCAGCTCATCGTCTCCGGCGGCATCCGCAACGGCGCCGATGTCGCCAAGGCGCTGGCGCTCGGCGTCGACGCGGTGTCGATCGGCACGGCGGCACTCGTGGCGCTCGGCGACAATGATCCCCGCTGGGAGGCGGAGTACAACGAACTCGGCACCACGTCAGGCGCCTATGACGACTGGCATGAGGGCAAAGACCCTGCCGGCATCACCACGCAGGATCCGGAACTGATGAAGCGGGTCGACCCCGTGGCCGCCGGACGCCGGCTGGCGAACTATTTGAAGGTGATGACGCTGGAGGCGCAGACCATCGCCCGCGCTTGCGGCAAGAACAGCCTGCACAATCTCGAACCCGAGGACCTCGTCGCATTGACGATCGAGGCAGCCGCCATGGCCGGCGTACCGCTGGCCGGCACCAACTGGATACCGGGGAAGAACGGCTTCTAGAACACACCCAAAGACATAGCGAGGAACTATAATGGGGAACGATCTCGCCGCATTCGCCAAAGAGAACGGCGTCAAATATTTCATGATTTCCTATACGGACCTGTTCAGTGGCCAGCGTGCCAAGCTGGTGCCGGCGCAGGCGATATCAGACATGCAGAAGGATGGTGCCGGCTTCGCCGGCTTTGCCACCTGGCTCGATCTGACGCCGGCGCATCCCGACATGCTGGCGGTGCCGGATCCGACCTCGGTCATCCAACTGCCGTGGAAACCGGAAGTCGCCTGGGTCGCCGCCAACTGCATCATGGACGACAAGGAGGTCGGCCAGGCGCCGCGCAACACGCTGAAGCGGCTGATCGCCGAGGCAGCCGCCGACGGCATGCACGTCAAGACCGGCGTCGAGGCCGAGTTCTTCCTGATCTCGCCGGACGGCAAGGCGATCTCCGATGAATACGACACGGCATCGAAGCCTTGCTACGACCAGCAGGCGGTGATGCGCCGCTATGATGTCATCGCCGAGATTTGCGATCATATGCTGGCGCTCGGCTGGGGCGCCTACCAGAACGACCACGAGGACGCGAACGGCCAGTTCGAGATGAACTGGGCCTTCGACGACGCGCTGCCGACCGCCGACAAGCACTCCTTCTTCAAGTTCATGGTCAAGTCGATCGCGGAAAAGCATGGGCTGCGCGCGACTTTCATGCCCAAGCCGTTCCAGGGCCTGACCGGCAATGGCTGCCATGCCCATATCTCTGTGTGGGACGAGACCGGCAAGACCAATGTGTTTGCCGACAACTCGATGGAACTCGGCCTCTCGGCCAAGGGCAAGAACTTCCTCGGCGGCATCATGAAGCACGCTTCGGCGCTTGCCGCGATCACCAATCCGACGGTCAATTCCTACAAGCGCATCAACGCGCCGCGCACCATTTCGGGCGCGACCTGGGCGCCGAACACGGTGACCTGGACCGGCAACAACCGCACCCACATGGTGCGCGTGCCGGGGCCGGGCCGCTTCGAACTGCGCCTGCCCGACGGCGCGGCCAACCCGTATTTGCTGCAGGCCGTCATCATCGCCGCCGGCCTCGACGGCATCCGCTCCAAGGCCGATCCCGGCAAGCGCTACGACATCGACATGTACCAGCTCGGCCATACCGTCACGGATGCGCCGAAACTGCCGCTCAACCTGCTCGACGCGCTGCGCGAGTTCGACCACGACAAATCGCTCAAGGCGGCGCTGGGTGAGGAATTTTCGTCGGCATACCTAAAGCTGAAGCACCAGGAATGGAATTCCTATGCTTCGCACTTCACGCAATGGGAGCGCGACCACACGCTGGACATCTGACCTCCAACGCGTAGGGCGAGCGGCCTTGGAATGATTTTATGAAATACTCGATTTTCTCGCTCGCCCGCGCCGCCCTTTCCGGCCACAAGAACTGGCAACGCACCTGGCGCGACGCCGCCCCGAAGGATCGCTACGACGTGGTGATCATCGGCGGTGGCGGCCATGGGCTCGCCACCGCCTGGTTCCTGGCCAGCGAGTTCGGCATCAAAAATGTCGCGGTGCTGGAAAAGGGCTGGATCGGCTCCGGCAATGCCGGCCGCAACACCACCATCATCCGCTCCAACTACGGCCTGCCCGGCAATACCGGCTTCTACGAATTGTCGATGAAGCTGTGGGAGCGGATGGAGCAGGACCTCAACTACAACGCGATGGTCAGCCAGCGCGGCGTCATCAACCTCTACCACTCCGACGCGCAGCGCGACGCCTATGCGCGGCGCGGCAACACCATGCGCATCAACGGCATCGACGCCGAACTGCTCGACCTGGCCGCGGTCAAGAAGATGATCCCGTTCCTGAACTTCGACAATGCGCGCTTTCCCGTGCAGGGCGGGCTGCTGCAACGGCGCGGCGGCACGGCGCGGCATGACGCGGTGGCCTGGGGCTACGCCCACGCTGCCAGCGAACTCGGCGTCGACATCATCCAGAATTGCGAAGTCACCGGCTTTGTCAGGGACGCCAACGGCAAGGTGACCGACGTCGAGACCTCGCGCGGCAGGATCGGCGCCGGCAAGGTCGGCATGGCGGTGGCCGGCTCTTCGTCGCGCGTCGCTGCGATGGCCGGCCTGCGGCTGCCGATCGAAAGCCATGTGCTGCAGGCCTTCGTCTCGGAGGCGATCAAACCGCTCATTCCCGGGGTCATGACATTCGGCGCCGGCCATTTCTATGTCAGCCAGTCCGACAAGGGCGGGCTGGTCTTCGGCGGAGACATCGACGGTTATAATTCCTACGCCCAGCGCGGCAACATGCCTGTCATGGAAGATGTCTGCGAGGGCGGCATGGCGCTGATGCCGATGATCGGACGCGTGCGCCTGCTGCGCCAGTGGGGCGGCATCATGGACATGTCGATGGACGGCTCGCCGATCATCGACAAGACTCCGGTCGACGGGCTCTACCTCAACGCCGGCTGGTGCTATGGCGGCTTCAAGGCGACACCCGGCTCAGGCTTTGTCTTCGCCCATCTGCTCGCCCGCGATGAATCGCATCAGGAGGCCGCCCGCTTCCGCCTCGACCGGTTCCGGTCTGGCGCTGTCATCGACGAAAAGGGCCAGGGCGCCCAACCGAACCTGCACTGAAGGCGGCTGGAACCATGCGCATCACCTGTCCCTTCTGCGGCGAACGCGAACTCGGCGAATTCACCTACCTCGGCGACGCCAAGCCGGTGCGGCCGGCACCTGGAGCATCGGAAGACGAGGTCTACGATTACGTCTATCTGCGCGACAATATCGCCGGCGTGATGGACGAGAACTGGTATCACGGCAGCGGCTGCCGAGCCTGGCTGAAGGTCACTCGCAACACGCTGACACACGAGATTTCGGCGGTCGAACCGGCCGCTGGTGCTGGGGCGAGGCAGGTTGCGAAATGAATATCTTCTGTCAGGTTGGCGCTGCCCCTCATCCGCCTGCCGGCACCTTCTCCCCGTATAGTGACGGGGAGAAGGGAGCTGGCTGCTACTTCGGCGCCCATTCTGCAGCGTCGATGATCGGCGAAACCACCGACGAAGACGTCCTTCTCCCCGTCACTATACGGGGAGAAGTGCCCGGCAGGGCGATGAGGGGCAGCGCCGACCTTCCGATTGTGAGGCGTGCATCGTGACTTCCTTTCAACCCAATCGCCTCACCTCAGGCGGTCTCGTCGACCGCTCCGCGAAGCTGAATTTCCGTTTCGACGGCAAGAGCTTCTCCGGTTTCAAGGGCGACACGCTTGCCTCGGCACTGGTTGCCAACGGCGTCAAGCTGGTTGGCCGCTCGTTCAAGTACCATCGCCCGCGCGGCATCCTGACCGCGGGGTCCGAAGAGCCCAACGCACTGGTGGAACTGCGCAGCGGTGCACGGCGCGAGCCGAACACCAAGGCGACGACGGCGGAGCTCTATGAAGGGCTCGACGCCGCCAGCCAGAACCGCTGGCCGTCGCTCGGCTTCGACGTGATGTCGGTCAACCAGCTGTTCGCGCCGATCTTCGTCGCCGGTTTCTACTACAAGACCTTCATGTGGCCGGCGAAGTTCTGGGAAGCGATCTATGAGCCGGCAATCCGCCGCGCCGCTGGCCTCGGCCGCGCCGCGGGGATCGCGGATCCCGACCATTACGACAAGGCGTGGGCGCATTGCGACGTGCTGATCGCCGGCTCAGGCCCGACCGGCCTCGCGGCCGCCCTCGCAGCAGGCCGCAGCGGCGCCCGCGTCATCCTGTGCGAAGAGGATTTTGTCGTCGGCGGCCGCCTGCTCGCCGATGGCGGCACGATCGACGGCATGCCGGCGGCCGAGTGGCTTTCACGGACGCTGGCTGAACTCGGCTCCCTGCCCGACGTGCGCATCATGACGCGCACGACGCTGTTCGGCGTCTATGATGGCGGCACCTATGGCGCGATCGAGCGTGTCAACGACCACCTGCCCTCGCCGCCGGAGCACCAGGTGCGCCAACGACTGTGGCGGATCGTGGCCAAGCGCTGCGTCGTCGCGGCAGGCGCGCTCGAACGGCCAATCGTCTTTGCCGGCAACGACACGCCAGGCGTGATGATGGCGTCTGCCATGCGCAGCTATATCACCCGTTACGCCGCGGCACCGGCCAAGCGCATCGCGCTGTTCACCAACAACGAGGATGGCTGGCGCACGGTCGAGGCGGCACTCGGCGCCGGGCTGCAGGTCGCCGCCGTGATCGATGCGCGCGCGGAAATCTCGCCCGAGCACCGCTCGCTTGCCACCAAGGGCGGCTTTCCCATCCTGCATGGCTCCGTCAGCGGCATCGATGGCGGCAAGAATGGCGTGCGCAAGATTTCCGTCTCGCTCACCGGCGGCGCGCGCGCCGAAGTGGAAGCCGACGGGCTTGCCGTTTCCGGCGGCTGGAACCCGGCTGTCGGGCTCACCTCCTATCATCGCGGCCGGCCGAAATGGCGCGATGACATCGCCGCCTTCGTGCCCGACGGCGCGCCTCCGGGAATGGTCGCGGCTGGTGCCGCCAACGGTGCCTTCGGACTTGGCGCCTGCCTGCGCGAAGGATTTGCGGCGGGCGCGGCGGCGGCACGCGATGCCGGACACGGCAATGGTTCAGGTTCCACGCCGGTCGCCGATGACGAGGCCTTTTCGCTCACACCGCTGTGGCATGTCGCCGGCAAGGGCAAAGCTTTCGTCGACCAGCAGCACGACGTCACCGCATCGGATATCGAGCTGGCGAAGCGCGAAGGTTTTGAATCGGTCGAGCACCTGAAGCGCTACACCACGCTCGGCATGGCGACCGACCAGGGCAAGACCTCGAACGTCGCTGGCCTCGCGATCATGGCGGCGGTCACTGGCAAGTCCATTCCAGAGACCGGCACGACAATATACCGGCCGCCCTATGTGCCGGTCGCCATCGGCGCCTTCGCCGGCCATCATCGCGACGAGACTTTTCACGCGACGCGGCTGACGCCGTCGCATCATTGGGCGGCCGAGCAGGGTGCGATCTTCGTCGACACCGGGCTGTGGAAGCGCGCGCAATGGTATCCGCGCACTGGCGAGAAGGACTGGCTGGAATCCGTGACCCGCGAGGTCAAGGCAGTGCGCAGCGGCGTCGGCTTCTGCGATGTCTCGACACTCGGCAAGATCGACGTGCATGGCGCGGACGCCGGCGCCTTCCTCGATCGTGTCTACATCAACACCTTCTCCAACCTTGCTGTGGGAAAAGCGCGCTACGGGCTGATGCTGCGTGAGGACGGCATCGTCTACGATGACGGCACGACGTCACGGCTGGCCGAGGACCACTATTTCCTGACCACCACCACGGCCAAGGCCGGGCTGGTGATGCAGCACCTCGAATTCTGCCGGCAGGTGCTGTTTCCGGAACTCGATGTGCAGCTGACCTCGGTCTCGGACCAGTGGGCGCAATTTTCGATCGCCGGGCCCAAAACCCGCGACCTGTTGAAGGAGATCGTCGATCCATCGGAAGACCTTTCCAACGAAGGGTTCCCCTTCATGGGCGCACGCGAAGTGGCGTTGCGCGGCGGCGTCAGGGCGCGGCTGTTCCGCATCTCCTTCTCCGGCGAAATGGCGTTCGAGATTTCGGTGCCGGCGCGCTACGGCGAGGCGATGGCCCGCAATCTGATGATTGCGGGCAAGCCGTTCGGCGTGACACCTTACGGCACCGAGGCGCTCGGCGTCATGCGCATCGAGAAGGGTCATGTCGCGGGCCCGGAACTCAGCGGCACAACGACCGCCGCCGACCTTGGCCTTGGCAAGATGATGTCGACCAAGAAGGATTTCATCGGCCGCGTCATGGCCGGCCGCGAGGCGCTGGTCGCAGCGGATCGTCAGGTCGTCGTCGGCATCAAGCCGACCGACAAGGTGCGGCGCTTGCGCTCCGGCGCGCACATCATTCCGAAGGGACAAACACCTGGACCCGGTAATGACCAGGGCTATGTCACCTCGGTCTGCTTCTCGCCGACGCTTGATCAGTGGATCGGGCTCGCCCTTGTCGAGCACGGCCGCGAGCGTATCGGCGAGATCGTGCATGCACACGATCCGCTGCGCGGCGAGGATTATGACGTCGAGATTTGCAACCCCGTCTTCTACGATCCAGATGGAGGGCGCCAGCGTGGCTGAGTTTTCCTGGGAAACCCGCAGCCCGCTCGATCGCGCGCTCGTTTCGGGACCGCATGGCGTGCATGGCGGGGTCGGCGTCACCCTGACCGAAATCCGCAATTTTGACCTCGTCCAGGTGATGGCGCGACGCGGCAAGGCGGCCGACATGGCGAGCGCTGCTAAGGCGCATTTCGGCGTTGCGGTTCCGGAAACACCGAAGACGGCTGGAGCAACCGAAGCCACGCTCATCTGGTCGGGACCGGATCAGTTCTTCGTGCTGTCGAAAGGCGGCAGACATCAGGTGGCGTCGCTGTCCCCTGCGTTCGCGGCCTCGGCTTCGCTGTCGGACCAGTCACATGCGCGGCTGTTGATCAGAATTTCCGGCGCCAAGGCACGCGCCCTGCTCGCCAAACTGTCGTCGATAGATCTGTATCCGGCGACGTTCCCGGTCGGAGCCGCGGCAGCCACATCGATGGACCACACCAGCGTCACGCTGTGGCGCGGCAATGATGCGCCGGACGGCCAGGCCGTGTTCAACGTCCTGGTGTTCGCGACCTTCGCCGAAAGCCTGTGGCACACGATGCTGGACTCGGGTGCCGAGTATAGAATCGAGATCGGGCATTCGGAGGACTTGGCGTAGCACCGCGCTTCTACCGCCGCCTTGCCAAACTCCGCTCCGCTGCTATTCTTGGTGCTAAAATAATTTCACGCACAGGCAAACTTGTTTCTCGAACCGCAAGGCTGAGATGAGCCAGTCGCCCTACCCCGCCGTGACAGCCGGACCGCCTAGGCCAAGCCTGATCCTGCGGCCCGGCCAGATCGCACTGCCGGCCGGCATGGAGCGCTATACCGTACAGGGCAACGGCGCGGTGCTGATCGAGGTCGAGGCCGGCGATACGATCACCGTGCGCAACGTCGAGGGTGGCCAGGCCTGCGAGTTGCTGGCCTGGGACAAGTCGGGCGTCACCGACCCTGGCATTCTCGGCGAAAAATCGAACAGCAATGCCGCCGGCATCAAGGCGCTGCTCGCCGAGGGCGACGACGGTCTCGGCACACTGCGCCGCGGACTCGAGCGTCGCCAGGTTCAGCTCGACCAGGCCAAGGCTGTGCGCGTGTTTGGCGGCGCCACACCGGCCGGTGCCGAGCAGGCATTCGCGATAGCGCGCGATGGTGCGATGCTGATTGCCGCGCCCGGCGGCCCGATGCTGGTCGAAGGCCACGACACGGTGACGCCGCTCAGCGTCATCGTGCGGCGCAACACGATCCGTCTGAAAGCAAAATCCCGGCTTGCCGATCCACTGGCCGATCCGGTGCTCGATCTGCGCGTCCATTCGGCGACGGCCGAATCTTATTTCGTCAAGGCGGGCGACTATCTGCAGATCATCGATGTCGACGGGCGCCAGTGCACCGACTTCCAGTGTTTTTCGGCGCGCAAGCTGGACAAGGGGCTCGACCATCCGCTCGACGTCACGACGACGCGCACGCTGATGGGCGCGAGCTATCCGATGCCCGGCCTGCATTCCAAATACTACGACCAAGACATGGAGCCGCTGGTCGAAGTGGTGCAGGACACGTGCGGCCGGCACGACGCCTTCGCGCTCGCCTGTGCGGCGAAATATTACGACGACATCGGCTATCCCGGCCACACCAACTGCTCGGAGAATTTCAACCGCGCGCTTACCGGCAAGGGCGTCAATCCCCGCGCCGGCTGGATGGCGATCAACTTCTTCTTCAACACGGCGATCGACGCGCATGGCGTGATGGTGTCGGACGAGCCATGGTCCCGGGCCGGCGACTATGTTTTGCTCAGGGCGCTGACCGACATCGTCTGCGTCTCCTCCGCCTGTCCTGACGACACGACGCCGGCCAATGGCTGGGAGCTGACCGACATCCATGTGCGGACCTATTCCGGCCAGCACGAATTCTCGCGAGCGATCGCCAGACGCATGACGCCCGATTCGGAACCGAAAATGACCCGCGAGACAGCTTTTCATTCGAGCTTTGCCAAACACACGCGCGACTTCGTCGAGTACAGGGGCTATTGGCTAGCCAACTCCTTCGCCAGGGAAGGCGCCATCGCCGAATACTGGGCTTGCCGGCAGGACGCGGTGATCATGGACCTGTCGCCGCTGCGCAAATTCGAGGTCACCGGTCCGGATGGCGAAGCGCTACTGCAATACACGCTGACGCGTGACGTCAAGAAGCTCGGCGTCGGCCAGGTCGTCTACTCCGCCATGTGCTACGAGCATGGAGGCATGATCGACGACGGCACGCTGCTGCGGCTCGGCAAGGACAATTTCCGCTGGGTCGGCGGCGACGATCTATCCGGCGAATGGCTGCGCGAGACGGCGACGAAGCTCGGCCTCAACGTGTTGGTGCGCTCGTCCACCGACCAGATGCACAACATCGCCGTGCAAGGGCCAAAGAGCCGCGACATCCTCAAACAGGTGATCTGGACCTCGCCGCTGCAGCCATCGATCGAGGAACTCGAATGGTTCCGCTTCGCCGTGGCGCGCATCGGCGGTGGCAACGGCATTCCCATCGTGGTTTCACGCACCGGCTATACCGGCGAACTCGGCTACGAGATCTGGTGCCATCCGCGCGACGCCGAAAAGGTGTTCGACGCCATCTGGGAAGCCGGCCAGCCGCACGGGCTGAAGCCGATGGGCCTGCAGGCGCTCGACATGGTGCGCATCGAGGCCGGGCTGATCTTCGCCGGTTACGAATTTTCCGACCAGACCGACCCGTTCGAGGCCGGCATCGGCTTCACCGTGCCGCTGAAGACCAAGACCGACGATTTCATCGGCCGCGAGGCGCTGATCCGGCGCAAGGACCACCCGCAGACGAAACTGGTCGGCCTCGACATAGACAGCAATGTCGCCGTCGGCCATGGCGATTGCGTCCATATCGGCCGCGCCCAGATCGGCGTGGTCACGTCGGGCATGCGCTCGCCGGTGCTCGGCAAGACCATCGCGCTGGCGCGGCTCGACGTCACCCATGCGGCAGTCGGCACGGAGGTCGAGATCGGCAAGCTCGACGGCCATGCCAAGCGGCTGCCGGCGCGGGTCGTGGCCTTTGCCCACTACGATCCGCAGAAGACCAAGCCGCGCTCCTGACCTGCCCTTTTTGGGTTCGCAAAACGCCCGCCGGCCACGCCGCCGGACACTTTTTCATCCACGCGCGCAAGCGTGATGTGCACGGCTTCACAAATCGCTTGACGTGAAAGCGCGCCGGATCGATCTTCACTCCTAAGAAAAAAATACGACTGAGTGGAAACACTGCGGCCGGAACGATCATTTGCCGGGGAGCAAGCTTCGCGTAGCCGAGGCATCGCTGGCGGGGAGCATCGAAAAAGGGGAACTCATCGACATGAGCACGATAAGTACGGTCCTGGACCAGCCTGCCGAAAGCAAGCTGCTCAGGCATATCGACTGGCGCGGCGCCTTCTGGGTGGCGAGCGGCGTTCCGGCGCTGGTCCTGTTCTCGATCGGCGGCATTGCCGGCACGACGGGAAAGCTGGCCTTCCTGATCTGGACGGTGTCCATGATCATGGGCTTCCTGCAGTCCTTCACCTATGCCGAGATCGCCGGCCTATTTCCGAACAAGTCCGGCGGCGCCTCGATCTACGGCGCCACGGCCTGGCTGCGCTATTCCAAGTTCATCGCGCCGCTGTCGGTGTGGTGCAACTGGTTTGCCTGGTCGCCGGTCCTTTCGCTCGGCTGCTCGATCGCCGCCGCCTACATCCTAAACGCCCTGGCGCCGGTGCCGCTGTTCACCGAAACCTCGCCCGATGTCGTCGCCTACATCGCCGCGCATGCCGGAACGAGTGCCGCCGATGCGATCACTGCGGTGACGGCCGCCGCGACGCCGGCGATCCGTAACTGGACGCTGTGGAGCCACACGCTGGGTCCGGTCTCGTTCACGCTCAACGCCACCTTCTTCATCGGCGCGGTACTGATGTTGATCATCTTCTCGATCCAGCATCGCGGCATCCTGGGCACCGCCAGCGTGCAGAAATATATCGGACTGCTGGTCATCATCCCGATGCTGATCGTCGGGGTGGTGCCGATCTTCACCGGCCAGATCGACTGGTCGAACTTTTCGCCGCTGGTGCCGCTCGCCGCAGCCTACGCACCCGAGCCCGGTTCCTGGAACATCGCCGGCTGGACATTGGCGCTCGGCGGCATGTTCATCGCCGCGTGGTCGACCTATGGTTTCGAAACGGCCGTCTGCTACACGTCGGAATTCAAGAACCCCGGCACCGATACGTTCAAGGCGATCTTCTATTCCGGCCTGCTGTGCATGCTTTTGTTCATCCTGGTGCCCTTCACCTTCCAGGGCGTGCTGGGCCTGAACGGCATGCTGGCAACGCCGATCGTCGACGGCTCCGGCGTGGCCGATGCGCTGGCCGGCATGGTCGGCGGCGGCAGGCTGATCCACAGTCTTCTGGTGATGCTGATGATCCTGGCGCTGGTGCTCTGCATCATGACGGCGATGGCCGGCTCGTCGCGCACGCTCTACCAGGGCTCGGTCGACGGCTGGCTGCCGCGCTATCTCAGCCACGTCAACGAGCACGGCGCGCCGACGCGAGCCATGTGGACCGATCTCTGCTTCAACCTGGTCGTGCTGGCCATCGCATCGGCCGACGCGACGAGCTTCTTCTTCATCCTCGCCGTGTCGAATTGCGGCTACATCATCTTCAACTTCCTCAATCTCAACGCCGGCTGGATCCACCGCATCGACAACGGCCATATCGCACGGCCATGGAAAGCGCCGAGCTGGCTCTTGGGGATCGGGGCGATCTTCGCCTATGTCAACGCCATCTTCATGGGCGCAGGCGCCAAGGTGTGGAACCCGATGGCGCTGTGGGCGGGGCTGATCACGGCCGCGCTGATCATCCCAGTGTTCTGCTTCCGCCACTACATCCAGGACAAGGGCAAATTCCCCGACCACATGCTGGCCGACCTCGGCATGGCGGGAGCCGACCTTTCGATCAAAAAGGCGGGCATGCTGCCCTATCTGACGCTGGTCGCCGGCGTGGCGGTCATGCTCATCGCCAATTGGGTGTTCGTCATCTGATGGTCTGACCGCCAGGCGGGCCAAGCCACTGCATCAAGAAAAACCGGCCGGTCGCAAATCGACGGGCCGGTTTTTTTCTTATTCGGCCGCCAACGCCAGTTGCGGACGTTCGATGCCTTCGATCGCTTCCGGCTCCGGACCCTGTTCGTCGGTCTTCGCCTTCTTGGGCTCGCGGCCGAAGAAGAGCGCATACCCCGCCGGCAGCACCAGGATGGTCAGCACGGTAGCGACCATGATGCCGCCCATCATGGCGTAGGCGAGCGGCCCCCAGAACACGGCACGCGAGATCGGGATCAGCGCCAGCACCGCGGTCATCGCCGTCAGCACGATCGGCCTGAAGCGGCGCACCGCCGAGCCGATGATCGCCTCGGAACGGTCCATGCCCCTGGCAATGTCCTGATCGATCTGGTCGACCAGGATGATCGAGTTGCGCATGATGATGCCGAGCAGCGCGATGACGCCGAGGATGGCGACGAAGCCGAACGGCGCGCCGCTGATCAGCAGAGCGGCGGCGGCACCGATGATGCCGAGCGGACCGGTGGCCAGCACCAGCATCGCCTTGCCGAAGTTCTGCAGCTGGATCATCAAGAGCACGACGATGATGGCCAGCATGATCGGCGCCTTGGCGGCGATCGAAGCCTGGCTTTCGGCCGAATCCTCGGCCCCGCCCTGGATCTCGATCTTGTAACCAGGCGCCAGGCCGTCACGCAGGCCCTGCATGTCCTTGTACATCTTGGTGACGACGTCGTTGGACTGCACGCCGTCGGGCAATGTGGCGCGCACGCTGATCGTCGGCAGGCGGTCGCGGCGCCACTCTATGCCCTGCTCCATCACCGGCACCACCTTGGCCACCTGCGACAGCGGCACGAAGCCGCCGAAATCGGTCGGGATATAGACCGAGTCGACCGACGACAGCAGGCTGCGGCTGGCATCCGGCTCGCGGGCGACGATGGACACCGTCTCCTCGCCATCGCGGAAATCGTCGAGCGGCGCGCCCGACATCGCGGCCTGCAGCATCTGGCGGATGCGCTGCGAGGTGACGCCGAGCGCACGGGCGCGATCCTGGTCGATGACCAGTTTCATCGCCGGAACAGGCTCCAGCCAGTCGTCATGCACCGCGCCGAGCAGCGGATTCTGCCGGAACTTCGCCTTCACCTGGTCGGCGATGCGGCGCACCTCCTGGCGGTCCGGACCCATGACGCGCATCTGCACGGGCCAGCCGGTCGGGGGTCCAAGGAACAGGCGGTCGACCTTGGCGCGGATCGACGGGAAATCCTGCGCCAGAACCGTGCGCAGCTTGACGATCAGCCGCTCGCGCGCCGGCTCGTCATTGGCCATGACAAGCATCTGGGCGAAGTTAGGGTTGCGCAGTTGCTGGTCGAGCGGCAGGAAGAAGCGCGGGGCGCCCTCGCCGATATAGGTGGCGATGAAACGCTTGTCCTTGTCGTCCATCATCTTGGCTTCCAGGGCCTTGGCCTGCGCCTCGACCTCCTTGATGCTGGTGCCTTCCGGCAGCCAGAGGTCGACGAGGATTTCGGGCCGCGACGATTGCGGGAAGAAATTCTGCGGGATGAACTGGAACGCCCACAGACTGGTGCCGAAAGTCACCAGCGTCATCACCAGGACGATGATGCGGTGGCGCACGGCCCAGCCGACCGTGGCGCGCAGCCGACGATAGAAGCTCGTGTCGAAGGCGTCGTGATGGCTGCCGGCATGCTTGCGCTGCTTCAGGATCATATGCCCCAGCCACGGCGTGAAATAGACGGCCACGAACCACGACACGATCAACGCGATGCCGACGACATAGAACAGGGTGCGCACATATTCGCCAGCCGTCGAAGCGGCGAAGCCGACCGGGATGAAGCCGGCGGTGGTGATCAGCGTGCCGGTCAGCATCGGGAAGGCGGTCGAGGAATAGGCGAAGCTCGCCGCCTCGATCTTGACCAGCCCCTCCTCGAGCTTCCGCTCCATCATCTCGACGACGATCATGGCATCGTCGACGAGCAGGCCGAGCGCGATGATCAGCGCGCCCAGCGAAATGCGCTGCAGGTCGATGCCGATCTCGTACATGATGGCGAAGGTGGCGGCGAGCACCAGCGGTATGGCGATGGCGATCACCAGGCCCGAGCGCCAGCCGATCGACAGGAACGAGACGACGAGCACGATCAGCAACGCTTCGCCGAGCGCATGCATGAATTCGCTGACGGCATCCCTGACGACTTCAGGCTGGTCGGAAATCTGGTCGACCGAAACGCCGTAGGGCAGCGCTTCCTCGAAGCGCTTGTAGGTCGCCTCGACATCCTTGCCGACGTCGGTGACCTTAAAACCCTTGGCCATGACGACGCCAAGCTGCACGCTGTCGTGACCATTGAAGCGGTATTTGCGCTGGAAGGGGTCTTCCAGCCCCGAAGTCACGGTGGCGATGTCGCCCAACCGGGTGACCTGGCCGCCGGCGCGCAGGCGCAGTTCGCGGATGTCGGCCGCCTTGGCGACGTCGCCTTCGACCGAAATGCGCACCGAATTGACGCCGGTGTCGACGGAGCCCGCGGGGTCGACGTTGTTCTGGCCCTTGATCGCGTTCTGCAGGTCGGTCAGCGTCAGGCCGCGTTCGGCCAGCGCCTTGGACGAGACATCGATATAGAGTTTTTCCGGCTGGTCGCCGATGATGACCGCCTTCTCGACGCCAGGCGTAGTCAACAGCATGTCACGCGCCTGGATGGCGAACTTCTTCAGCTCCGGATAGGAGAAGCCGTCGCCGCTGATAGAATGCAGCGTGATGAAGGTGTCGCCGAACTCGTCGTTGAAATACGGACCGAGCAGACCCTGCGGCAGGTCGCCCTGGATATCGCTGACCTTCTTGCGCACCTGATAGAAGGCGTCCTTGACTTCTTCGGCATTGGTGTCGCCCTTGATCTGGACAGTGATGATGGCGCTGCCGGCTCGGGTGAAGGAACGCACGAAATCGAGATGCGGCGTCTCCTGCAATTTGCGCTCGATCTTGTTGACGACCTGGTCTTCCATCTCCTGGATCGACGAGCCCGGCCAGATCGCCTGCACGACCATGACGCGGAAGGTGAAGTCGGGATCCTCCTTCTGGCCCATACGCATCAGGCCGAGCGCGCCGGCGATGATGATCAGCCCGAACAGGAAGCGCGCAATCGAGGGATGGCCAATTGCCCAACGAGAGAGATTGAAGGGCCGCTTTTCTTCAGTGGAGGTCGTCATCGGTGCTGGTCCACTTTGCTTGGTTGCCGGCGCCATTGTGCTTCGAGGAAGGTGCTCCGAAGAAGCGCGGCGCGCGAAACGAAATCATCTGCGTTCGGTACTGGTTTCCGGGCGGCGTCACTCTTCGAGCGGAGAGACACTCATCGCGGTGGGACGCGAGGATCGATGCGGGGGTACATCGGTCTTGACGTCTCGACCTTTCGGGCACGCCGCCCGGAAACCTGCGGCCGCGGGAACGCGCGGCCGACCTGTCTGTCGTCAGCGCAACTGGCTGGCTTCCCCGCCCTCGGCCGAGGCGGACTGCTGTGTGATGCCGCCGGCGAGCTTCACCTTCAGGTCCTCGGTCATGAACTGCGTACCGGCGGCGACCACGATATCGCCCGGTTTCAATCCCTCCGCGACACGCACGCCATCGGCGGCGAACTCGGCGACCTTGACCGGACGGGCATGAACGGTGTCGGCGCCACGATCGACGGTCCAGACGATCGATTGGCTGTCTTTCTCGGCGAGCGCACTGAGCGGGATGGACACGAGCTGCTTTTCGTTGGCTGCCGACGCCTCGATATTGGCGGTCATGCCGAGCAGCACGCGCGGGTCGTTGGGCAGGCTGACGCGGACGGCAAAGGTGCGCGACTGCGGGTCGGCGCTGCCAGCGACCTCGCGAACCTTGCCGTCGAGCTTCAGCCCATCGTCTGACCAGAAACCGGCCTTGACGTCCTTGCCCGGCTTGAATTGCGCGATCTCCATTTCCGGAACCGCGATCAGCACTTCCTTTTCGCCATCGACCGCGACGGTAACCACTGGCGTGCCCGACCCGACCACCTGGCCGACATCGGCGTTGACAGCCGTGACGATGCCGTCCCTGTCGGCCTTGAGGTCGGTATAGCCGACCTGGTTCCTGGCCTGGGCAAGGGTCGAGCGGGCGGAGTCGCGTGTGGCGACGGCCTGGTCATAGGTCAGCGTCGCCTGTTCGAGCTGCGATTTCGGCGCGAAGTTCTTGGCGAATAGCTGCTCGGCGCGCTTGCGGGCGAGTTCGACGGTTTCAACCTGCCGTTCGGCGGCATCCAGCGCGGCCTGCGCGCTCTTGACCGACAGGTCGTAGTCTGACGGATCGATGCGGGCGAGAACATCGCCAGGCGCCACGCGCTGGCCGATGTCGACGAGACGCTCGGTGATCTTGCCGTTGACGCGGAAACCCAGCGTGCTCTCGGTGCGGGCGCGCACCGATCCGGAATAGGACAGCGTGCGGGTATCATGTGCCTGGGCGATCTCGACGACCTTGACCGGGCGGATGATGTCCTTCACCTCCGCTTTTTCCTGCGAGCAGCCGGCGAGCCCAAGCGATGCGACGATCAGGCCGGCAACCGGCAGCTTGCGAAGGATGGAACTGGGCAAAAACATCGTGATACTCCCGACTGGAGACGGACTGTCGACACCGGCACCGGCTGGCGGCGGCTATTTCAAGGCTCTGATTGCGTAATCGATGAGGTCGTCGGGCATCGCCCGATTGGTCTTGGCGAGGCACTGCGCCACCATCTGCGGATGGCACAGGATAACGGTGGCGGCACCGAAACAGCGCGACGCGGTCACCGGGTCCTGTTTCCTGAACTCGCCGGCCTCGATGCCCTCGCGGATTACCTCGGCGAAGAGATCGTGGATGCTGTCGACATGCTTGTCGATGACGCCCCAATCGCGCTCAAGGGCGACGATGACCATCTCGTGCACCTTCTGGTCGTCGAGCATCACCTCCATCGTCATCTTGTACTGTGCATGCACGTAGCGCCGCAGCCTCTCCTCGGCGCTGACCGGCAGGTGCATGATCTCGTAGGCCATGTTGTAGCTGGCGCCGAGCATCCGGCCACAGACGGCCTGGTGGATTTCAACCTTGGAGGCAAAGAAACGATAGATGTTGGCCGGCGACATGCCGAGTTCGCGGGCAATGTCTGCGACGTTGGTCTTGCCGTAGCCATAGTGCCGGAACAGGCGCTCGGCGCAATCGAGAATGCGCGTCACATTTTCCTGTCGGGCGACGTCGGCGACGATGTTGGCGGCTTCGGACATAGCTCTCTGTCAAATAACGAGTGACGAATTTCGATTTTCATCACTCGTAAATCGAAAAGAGCACTGTGTCAACGCAGATTCGATGTACGCGTACGATAGGTGACAGATGGTGACATCCAATAGACGTCACAAGGCGCCCTCAGGATGCGGGCCTCTGAAAATATTCTCTCGAAAGGCCGCCGGACGGATTCAGCCGACCTTGGCCATTTCCCGCAGCCGGAATTTCTGGATCTTGCCGGTCGAGGTCTTCGGTATCTCGGCGAAGATCACCGCTTTCGGCACCTTGAAGCGGGCGAGCAGACCGCGGCAGTGCTCGATGATCTCGGCCTCGCTCGCCTCCTTGCCCGGCTTCAGTTCGACATAGGCGACAGGCACCTCGCCCCATTTGTCGTCATGACGTGCGACGACGCCGCAGGAGGCGATGGCGGGATGCTTGTAGAGCGCGTCCTCGACCTCGATCGAGGAAATGTTCTCGCCACCGGAGATGATGATGTCCTTGGAGCGATCCTTGAGCTGGATGTAGCCGTCGGGGTGCATGACACCAAGATCGCCGGAGTGGAACCAGCCGCCGGCGAAAGCCTCGTCCGTCGCCTTGCGGTTCTTCAGATAACCCTTCATGACGATGTTGCCCCGGAACATGACTTCGCCGATGGTCTCACCGTCGGCGGGTGTTTCGGCCATGGTTTCGGGATCCATCACCGTCAGGCCTTCGAGCGCGGCATAGCGCACGCCCTGCCGTGCCTTCTTGCCCGCCCTCGCCCCTTTGTCGAGCGCGTCCCAAGCATTGTGCCATTCGTTGACCACGGCGGGACCATAGGTTTCGGTCAGACCGTAGAGATGGGTGACGGCAAAGCCTGCGTCCGCCATGCCCGACAGCACGGCTTCGGGCGGAGGGGCGGCGGCTGTGTTGAAGGTGACCGTCTGCGCAAACGCGCGCTTGTCTTCCTCCCTGGCGTTGATCAGCACCGACATGACAACCGGCGCCCCGCACAGATGCGTGACGCCGTGGTTCGCGATGGCGTCATAGATCGGCTTCGGCCGTACCCAGCGCAAGCAGACATGCGTGCCGGCCTGGACGGCGAGCGTCCAAGGAAAACACCAGCCATTGCAATGGAACATCGGCAAGGTCCAGAGATAGACCGCGTGCTTGGCCATGCCGGCATGGATGGTGTTGGTGTAGGCCATCAGCGCCGCACCACGGTGATGGTAGACGACGCCCTTGGGATTGCCCGTCGTGCCCGACGTGTAGTTGAGCGAGATGGCGTCCCATTCGTCGTCGGGCATCGACCACGTGAAATCCTCGTCGCCGCCAGCGACAAAATCCTCATAGTCCGACGTGCCGACCCGCTCGCCTTTCGGATAGGGCGCGTCAGCGGCGTAATCGGGATCGTCGTAATCGATGACCAGCGGCTTGACCTTGGCCAGACCGAGCGCCTCCCGCACGACTCCGGAAAACTCGCGATCGACGATGAGCACCTTGGTCTCGGCATGGTCGAGCTGGAAGGCGATGACCGCGGCGTCGAGGCGCGTGTTGAGCGAGTGCAGCACCGCCTTGGTCATCGGCACGCCGAAATGCGCCTCCAGCATCGGCGGCGTGTTCGACAGCATCACCGTCACCGTATCGCACTTGCCGATGCCGTGCTTGGAAAGGGCCGAGGCGAGCTTCAGCGAGCGGCGCCAGAAATCGCGGTAGCTGATGCGCTGGCTGCCATGGATGATGGCAATGTGGTCGGGATAGGTTTTCGCCGCGCGCTCCAGATAGGTGAGCGGCGTCAGTGGCTGGTGGTTGGCGGCGTTCCTGTCGAGATCCTGTTCGTAGGGATTGGCCATCCCGTCCTCCCCAAAGTCTTTTCGAGCTTTCTAGCCCCGGGTTCGTCGTCACGCTATCCCCCTGAAGGGCTGAGAATGCTATACCGCGCCGACTTGCTGGAATGGTGATCTCGATCGAGCCGGCCCGGCAGAAGATTCCTTCCTGCTCATCCAAATTTGACTTTTGTCGAGAGCCGTGACTAATGTCAGCCAAGGAGGCGGCATGGCGATCCGACCGGCAGAACAGCTCATCCACAAGGCGGCCTGGCTTTACTATGCCCATGGGCTTCGCCAGGACGAAGTCGCCCATCAACTCAACATTTCGCGCGCTTCCGTCGCCATGTATCTGCGCAAGGCGCGCGAGACAGGCATCGTCAACATATCGACCTCGACGCAGCTCTTCACCGACGACGTCATGGCGCGCAGGCTGGAAGACGCCCTGAAGCTCGACGCCGTCTGGATCGCGCCGGAAAACGCCTATCTCGCCGACCCCTCGACCGATATCGCGGTGCTGGCGGCAAGCGTCTTCCTGGAACTCGTCAGGAAAGGCGACCGCATTGGGGTCGCCTGGGGCCGCACCGTCTACACGATCGCCGACATCATGTCCTATGCCGACCTGCAGGACGTCACCGTGGTGCAGCTCTGCGGCAATTTGGGAGCCCCCTACTCCTACCGCCCCGACCAGTGCACCATGGAAATCGCGCGGCGGCTCAATGCCAAGGGCCTCAATTTCTACGCGCCTCTGGTGCTGTCGACCGAGGAACTGGCGCAAGGCCTGCGCGCCGAGCCGGTAATCCGCGACCAGCTTGCCGGGATCAGCGACTGCGATCTTGCGCTCTACTCCATCGGCGCGGTCGATGCCGACAGCCATCTGGTGAAGTGCGGCGCGCTGACGGCAGCCGAGATGGCGGCACTGCGCAGGGAAGGTGCCGCCGGTGTCATTGCCGGGCAGATCATCGACGCCGGTGGCGAGTTGCTCGACTGCAGCTACAACCGGCGGGTCATCTCGGCTGGGCTTGCTTCACTGCGCGTCATCGAGAAGCGGCTGATGGTCGTGCAGGAAGACAGTAAGTTCGAGCCGCTGCTCGCGGCCATCGCCGGCGGCCTCTGCACGCATCTGGTGGTCGGCGCACGCATGGCGCAGCGGCTGCTCGATCATGCCGGAACGTCAGCAGAAAAGGCATCCTGAAAACCAACCGTTTGCCGACGCATCGTCATCAAGGCGTCGCGGCATTCCTATTTCACCATCGAAGACAGCAACTGGACGAAGCGAACATGAAGAATCTGTGGAACGACGACGCGGCCGAAAAACTCGTTGCCGACTATGCGAAGAAGGGCGTCGGCCGCGACCTGGCCTTGCGTGTCTACACGACGCGGCTACTGGGCGGCGTGCCACAGTTGGTCCTGCATGGCGGCGGCAACACCTCCTGCAAGATCAAGGCGACCGACCTCGTCGGCGACGAGTGGGACGTGCTGTGCGTCAAGGGCAGCGGCTGGGACATGGCCGTCATCGAGCCGCAGGGCCTGCCCGCTGTCAAGATGGGCGCCCTGCTCAAGGCGCGCAAGCTGGACAGGCTTTCCGACGAGGACATGGTCGCCCTGCAGCGGGCAAACCTGATCGACCCCGCCTCGCCCAACCCTTCGGTCGAGACCCTGCTGCATGCCTTCCTGCCGCACAAATTCGTCGACCACACCCATTCGACCGCCATCCTGGCCATTGTCGACCAGGAAGACAGCAAGCCGCTGGTGGCAAAGGTGTTCGGAACAAAGATGGGCTACGTGCCCTACATCATGCCGGGCTTCGACCTCGCCAAGGCAGCGGCCGATGTCTTCGACGCCGACCCAACGGTAGAAGGCCTGATCCTCGACAAGCATGGCATCTTCACCTTCGGCGACGACGCCAGGCAAGCCTATAACCGGATGATCCACTATGTGAACGTCGCCGAGGACTATGTGGCCAAGCATGCCAAGCCCAAGGCTGCAAAGGCGGCATTGCCGGCAAGGCTCGCGTCACCGGCGGAGATCGCGCCGATGCTGCGCGGCGCCGTCGCGGCGCCACGCGGCGAAGGCCGCTTCGACCGCATGATCAGCGATTTCCGCACCTCGGACGCGATCGTCGATTTCATCAATTCGGCAGAGATCGCCGACTATGCCGGACGTGGCGTGTCGACGCCGGATCTGTCGATCCGCATCAAGACCGGGCCGATGGCCGTGCCTGCGCCCGATGCTGCCAAAATCGGTGACTACAAGGCGGTGATCGAGAGCCATGTCGACCGCTTCGCCAAGGATTATCGCGCCTATTTCGAGACCAATGACGCGCTCGACGACGTCAAGCGCACCATGCTCGACCCGATGCCCCGGCTGACGCTGGTGCCGGGGCTCGGCATGTTCGGCCACGGCCGCACGCTGAAGGATGCCAGGATCGCATCGGACGTCGGCGAGATGTGGATCGAGGCAGTGCGCGGTGCGGAGGCGGTCGGGCGTTTCCACCCATTGTCCAAGGCCGACCTGTTCCCGCTCGAATACTGGTCGCTTGAACAGGCCAAGCTCGCTTCCAACAAGCCGAAGCCGCTGACCGGACAGGTGGTGCTGATCACCGGCGGCGCCGGCGCGATCGGTGCGGCGACGGCAAAACTATTCGCCGACAATGGCGCTCATGCCGTCGTCGTCGATCTCGACGCCGAAAAGGCCGCTGACGCCGCCAGGAAGGCCGGCAACAATTCGATCGGCGTTGGCGCCGACATCACCGACCCGGCTCAGATGCGCGCCGCCTTCGACAAGGCGGTGGCCGTGTTCGGCGGCGTCGACATATTGGTGTCCAATGCGGGTGCTGCCTGGGAAGGCCGCATCGGCGAGCTTGACGATGCGCTGCTGCGCAAGAGCTTCGAGCTCAATTTCTTCGCCCACCAGTCGGCGGCGCAGAACGCCGTGCGCATCATGCTCGAACAGGGCACCGGCGGCGCTCTCCTGTTCAACACCTCCAAGCAGGCGGTCAACCCCGGTCCGAAATTCGGCGCCTATGGCGTGCCGAAAGCGGCGACGCTGTTCCTGTCCAGGCAATACGCGCTCGACTACGGCGCCCATGGCATCCGTTCGAACGCCGTCAACGCCGACCGCATCCGCTCCGGGCTGTTGACCGACGCGATGATAGCCAGCCGCTCGGGCGCGCGCGGCGTATCGGAGAAGGAATACATGTCCGGCAATTTGCTCGGCCAGGAAGTGACGGCGCAGGATGTGGCACAGGCCTTCCTGCATCACGCCCTGGCCGACCGGACCACTGCCGATGTGACCACGGTCGACGGCGGCAACATTGCCGCGGCGCTGCGATAGGCTTGCTGCCTGAACGTTCGCAGCGATCCGCTTGTAAGAGTTGCGAATCGTAGCTACATTGTGGCTCAACATGAAGGAGCCACGATATGGCAACGGATTCAGTGGTCCGCGCTCGCATCGACAGCGCTACGAAGGATCAGGCAACGGAGGCCTTGGCAGCCATGGGCTTGTCGGTCTCCGATGCCATTCGCCTGCTTCTGGTGCGCGTCGCCGCCGACAAGGAATTTCCTTTTCCCGTGAAAGTGCCGAACGCCACCACTCAAAAGGCCATGGCCGAGTTGGAAAAAGGCAAAGGCAAGCGCTTTGCCTCGGCTGATGAGTTGTTCAAGGATTTGGGAATCTAAGCGTGCCAGTGCCCATTCACTCCGGGCAATTTCGCCGGGACGTGAAGCGTATCGAAAAGCGTGGCAAGAACCTGGGCAAGTTGCGCGATCTGTTAGGACTGCTCATCGCCGCACATGAACTGCCAGGGACGTATAAGGATCATCCTCTGAAAGGGGATTGGAAAGGCTTTCGTGACGTGCATATCGAACCAGACTGGCTCCTGATCTACCGCGTTGTCGGCGACGAATTGCAGCTTGCCCGTACCGGTTCGCATTCCGACCTGTTCAACGAGTGAACGTCATCGAAAAAGCCGCCCGCAGCGATTTGCTGCAGGGCGGCTTTCATTTCGTCTCAACTCAGCAACCAGCAAGAGTTTTGTGCCGAAAGCTACTTCGCGTTCGGGTTCGGCATCCAGGCAGGCATGGCGACATCGGCATGGGCGAACTGCGGCAGCTTGGCCGACAGGTCTTCCATGTTCTTGATGTCCTTGTCGATCAGCTCCTTCTGGGTGATCAGCGTCGGCGGCACGATGACGTTGTGGCCGGGATCTTCGCCGGCGAGCAGTTGCGCCAGGGCGCGCACCGAGACCTGGCCGACGACGGCCGGGTTGGTCGCCGCGGTCGCCGCCCACGCACTGTCAGGCTCGCGCATCGCCGCGATGTCGGACGTCGAAATGTCGGCCGAATAGATCTTGATCTTCTTGTTCAGGCTCGCTTCGTCGACGGCGATCTTCACGCCCTTGGCGAATTCGTCATAAGGGGCGAACATCACGTTGATGTCGGGGTGCGCCGACAGCACCGAGCGCGCCTGGTTGGCGACCGAGTTGGCGATCGGATTGTCGAGCGTGCCAAACATGGCGGCTTCCTTGATGCCGGCATATTTCTTCTTCACGTCGACCCAGGTTTCGTTGCGGCGGTCGAGCGGCGCGATGCCAGCGACGTAGACATAGCCGGCGTTCCAGCTTTCGCCATTGTCCTTGACCGCCTGCTCGAGCGCCAGACGCGCCAGGTCCTTGTCCGACTGTTCGATCTGCGGGATCTTGGGGTTTTCGACATTGACGTCGAATGCCACCACCTTGATGCCGGCGTCGACGGCGCGCTGGGCGGCGTCCTTCATCGATTCCGTCAGGCCGTGCTGGATGATGATGCCCTGCACACCGAGCGCGATGGCCTGGTCGACCATGTCGGACTGAAGGGCGGCGTCCTGGCGGCTGTCGAGCACGCGCAGGTCGATGCCGAGCGCCTTCGACTGCGCCTCGACGCCCGACAGGTAGGCCTGGAAGAAGTCGCCGGTCGAGAGATAGCGCACCAGCGCGATCTTGACGCCGGGCTTGTCGAATGGCGCCGGCTTGTCCGCGGCCAACGCCGGGACCTGCATCAGCATGGTTGCGCCGGCCAGCCCGAGCGCCACCTTCCCCAGAAGTCTTCTTGTGATGTTCACCTTGTTTTCCTCCACTTTTGTTGAACCCAAAATCCTATCCGGCCGAATGCTAGCTCCTGCCCCTGCCCGAAAGGGCAAAGGTAAAGACAAGGGCGACGACCAGAACCACGCCCTTGACGAAATCCTGCGTGTAGTAAGGCGCGTTCATCATCGTCAGGCCTTGCAGCAAGATGCCGACGAACAGCGCGCCGACGGCGGTGCCGAAGGCGTTCGGCTTGGCGGCGCCGAGCACCGCGTAGCCGATCAGCGCCGCGGCAACCGCATCGAGCAGCAGATTATTACCCGAGGCGATGTCGCCGCGTCCAAGCCGGGCGGCGAGCAAAATGCCGCCGGTCGAGGCAAAAACTCCTGAAATGACGTAGGCCCAGATCTTGTATGCCTTGACAGGCGCGCCGGCGAGTTCGGCGGCGCGCTCATTGGAGCCAACGGCATACATCATGCGGCCGAAGCGGGTATATTCGAGGAAGAACCAGATCAGCACGGCCAGCACCAGAAGCACGACGACCGACACCGGGATGAGGTTCGGGATGAAGAAGTCGAAGCGGTGGCGGCCAAGCGCCAGGAAGGAATCGGAGAACTTGCCGTTGGCGACCGAGCCGTCGGGCATGGTCATGCCAGTGGCAATCGAGCGGCCTTCTGTCGGGATGCGCTGCAGGCCGACGAGCAGGAACATCATGCCGAGCGTCGCCAGCAGGTCCGGCACGCGCATGTAGACGATCAGCCAGCCATTGATCAGGCCGACAATGGCGCCGATCAGCAGGCAGACGATGACCGCCACGAAAGCGTTCTGCTCCAGCACCACCATGACATAGGCCGCCGCCATCATGGCCGAGGTCGCGACCGAACCGATCGACAGATCGAAGCCGCCGACAACCAAAGTTGCGGTAACGCCGAGCGCCAGCACGCCGGTGATGGCGACCGACTGGAAGATGAAGACGGCGCTTTGCGGCGAGACGAACCCGTCGGCGGCGATCGCGAAATAAGCGACCAATCCGAACAACAGCACTATGAACCCATAGCGGATGGCGTAGTCGCGCAGCGTCATTGCGCGCACCCCGGCGCCGCTGCCGTTTTTACCCAACTCCCACCCATGATCTCTCCATTCCAATTCCATCGTCCGCCACGCTCAGGCGGCGCTGTGCAGCGGCCCGCCCGCGACCTCGGCCAGCAGGCGATCTAGATCGACATCGGCGTTGCGGTGTTCGCCGACGATTGTGTGCTCCGACATCACCAGGATGCGGTCGGCCGTCTCCAGCGCTTCGTCGAGTTCGGTGACGAACAAAAGCGTGGCGCGGCCATTGGCGCTTGCCCTCAGCTTGGCTGCGATATCGCGGCGGGCCGAAATGTCGACGCCCTGGAACGGCTCGTCGAGGATGAATAGCGCGGCATTCTGCGCCATCCAGCGGGCGACCATCACCTTCTGCTGGTTGCCGCCGGACAAGGCCGACATCTCATCCTTCTCCGAGCGGCAGACGATGCCGAGTTGCTCGATCTGCCGGCGTGCGGTGGCGCGTTCGAGGCGGCGTTTGAGGACACTCAGACTGGACATCCGCTTGAGGAAGGGCAGGCTGACATTGCGCTCTATGTTGAAGCCGCCGACAATGCCGCTGGTTGCGCGATCCTTGGCGACGAGGAACACGCCGGCGGCGATCGCGTCGCCCGTCGAGCGCGGCGCGTAAGGCTTGCCGTTCATCGTCATGGTGCCGGCGAGCGGTCGGCGCACACCGAACAGCGTCTCGGCAAGAGCGGTCTTGCCGACACCGACGAGACCGGTGATGGCGACGACTTCGCCATCGCCAAGCGTCAGGGAGATCGGCCGGGCACCCTGCGCGATGCGCAGCTCTTCGACGCTCAGGACCGCCCTGGCCGAACTTCTGGCGACGATCCGGTCGAGATGGATCTTGCGGCCGAGCATGGCGTTGACCGCACCCTCATAGTCGAGCGGCTTGGTGTCGAAGGCGCCGGAGACGACACCGTCGCGCATCGAGACGATGCGGTCCGCGAGCCGCCTGATGTCCGACATGCGGTGCGAGATATAGAGGATCGCCACGCCTTGCTCGCGCAGCCGGTCGACCAGCGCGAACAGCCTGTCGGCTTCGGCGCTGGAGAGCGACGAGGTCGGCTCATCGAGGATCAGCACCTTCGGCTGATGGGCGAGCGCTCGGGCAATCGCCACCATCTGGCGATCGGCGAGCGAAAGGTCGCTGACGCGGGCCTTGAGATCAATGGCCAGCCCCATGCGGTCTGCGACTACCTTGGCCTCACGGCGCACGCGAGCGGGATTGAACAGGGTCGGCGCGCCTTTGCCGCTCAGCCTGTCGAGGGTGAGATTGGTGGCGACATCGAGGTCGGCGACGACGCCGTCATTGATGTTCTGGTGTACGGTGACGACGCCGGCGCGGATCGCTTCCGCCGGCGTGTTCGGCGTAAAATCCTGCCCGGCAAGCGTCATGCTGCCGCCGCCACGCTCGTAGACGCCACTGACGATCTTGACGAGGGTGGATTTACCGGCGCCGTTGGCGCCCATCAGCACGGTCACTTCACCGGCATGGAGGTCCAGCGCGATGCCGCCAAGCACCTCGTTGCGGCCAAAGGATTTCCTCAGTCCCTCTACGCGGAACACGGCATTGCCGACCATGCGTTCCTCCCTGACCATGACGCTATGGTCAATGTCGGCAATTGTCAACACGATTGACAATTGCCAGACAGCTTCCTAGCTTGGCCTCGCCGCCAAGGCTCCCTTATGATCGGAGCACATCGGCGGGAGGGACAAGGATGACTGGGAAATTGCCGTTCGAAGCATTGTCGGTGGAGACCCTCGCAACACGTCTCGGTACGAACGAGGCGCTGTGCGCGAAGATCGGCAAGGATGCTAGCGCCTGGAAGGTCCGCGAGGTCGGGGACGGCAATCTGAACCTGGTGTTCATCGTCGAAGGTGCCAGTGGCGGTGCCATCGTCAAGCAAGCCCTGCCTTATGTCCGCCTCGTCGGCGACAGCTGGCCGCTGCCGCTCAAACGCTCCTTCTTCGAGTATCACGCGCTGACCCGCCAGGAGGCGCGCGCGCCGGGCTCGGTGCCGGCGATCTACTACTTCGACGAAGTCCAGGCGCTGATCATCATGGAGTATCTGGCGCCGCCACACATCATTCTGAGGCGCGCCCTGATCGACGGCCGCCAATTGCCCAACATTGCCAGGGATATCGGCCTGTTCATGGCCCGCACGCTGTTTCGCGGTTCCGATCTGTCGATGGCGACCAAGGATCGCAAGGCGGACCTGGCGTTGTTCGCCGACAATGTCGAACTTTGCGACATCACCGAGAACCTGGTGTTCTCAGACCCCTATTTCGACGCCAAGATGAACCGCCACACCAGTCCGCAGCTCGACGGGCTGGTGGCCGAACTGCGGGCCGACCGTGACCTCAAGGTGGAGGCGCAGCGGCTGAAGCAGATCTTCGCCGCCAATGCCGAGACGCTGCTGCATGGCGACCTGCATTCCGGCTCGATCATGGTCACGGACCAGGAAACGCGGATGATCGATCCGGAGTTCGCCTTCTACGGTCCGATGGCCTTCGATGTCGGCATGCTGCTCGCCAATTTCTGGATGTCGTTCTTCTCGCAACGCGGGCATGAGCAGAAGGGCAAGCGCGACGCCATGCGCGCCTATCTGCTCGATGTCGTCGTCGAGACATGGGCGGTGTTCCGCGCCGAGTTCTCGCATCTGTGGCGCACCGAGCGCGCCGGCATGCTCTATCAAAAAAGCCTGTTCGAGGATCAGGGCGACAGGCTGGGCGCCGAGCAGGCGCTCGATAATGTCCTGCACCAGATCTGGGACGATCTGCTCGGTTTTGCCGGCATCGAGGTGCACAGGCGCATCCTCGGCCTCGCCCACAATGCCGACTTCGAGACCATTGCCGATGAAGATCTGCGCGCCAGTTGTGAGGCGAAGGCGCTGAAATTCGGCCGTCACATCGCCGTCAACCGGCGCCAGATTCACAGCATCGACGAGGTCAACACACTGGCCGCGCTGATCGAACGGGAGAACAGCATTTGAACGTCGGCGACCGCCACTATCGGACCATCTGGCTCGGCGACGACGGCCGCTCGGTGGAGATCATCGACCAGCGCTGGCTGCCGCATGAATTCCGCATCGAGAAGCTCGGCACGGTCGCCGACATCGCCACCGCGATCCGCGACATGTGGGTGCGCGGCGCACCGTTGATCGGAGTCACCGCGGCCTATGGCGTCGCCATGCAGATGGCGCACGATCCGTCCGACGAAGCGCTCGACATTGTGTGGGAAACTCTGCACGAGACACGGCCGACGGCGATCAACCTGCGCTGGGCTCTGGACGAGATGCGGCGTTTCCTGCGACCGCTGCCGGCCGGACAACGCGCAGCGGCCGCCTATCGGCGCGCCAGTGAAATCGCCGACGAGGACGTCGGGCTGAACCGCGCCATCGGCGAGAATGGCCTTGAAATCATCAAGGCGATCGCGGCGCGCAAGCAGCCGGGCGAGCCAGTCAACATCCTCACCCACTGCAATGCCGGCTGGCTGGCGACAGTCGACTACGGCACAGCGACTTCACCGATCTACCTCGCTGTCGAAGCCGGCATTCCCGTCCATGTCTATGTCGATGAAACACGGCCGCGCAACCAGGGCGCCCAGCTGACCGCCTGGGAGATGGCGGGCCACGGCGTGCCGCACACGCTGATCGTCGACAATGCCGGCGGCCATCTGATGCAGCGTGGCGCGATCGACATGGTCATCGTCGGCACCGACCGCACGACAGCCGATGGCGATGTCTGCAACAAGATCGGCACCTATCTGAAGGCGCTCGCCGCCGCCGACAATGACGTGCCGTTCTACGTCGCACTGCCCTCTCCCACCATCGACTGGACGGTGGGCGACGGCCTCGCCGAGATCCCGATCGAGGAGCGCTCGGGCGACGAGGTGTCGCTGGTCTGGGGCAAGACCGACAAGGGCGAGATCGCCCAGGTGCGTGTATCGCCCGAAGCGACGCCGGCAAGGAACCCCGCCTTCGACGTGACGCCGGCTCGGCTGGTGACCGGACTGATCACCGAGCGCGGCATCGCCAAGGCTTCGCGCGAAGGGCTGAAGGCCATGTTCCCCGAACGCGGATAGTCGGGACGCGCTCAGAACTCGACGTCCGGGATCTCCAACGCGTTCACGAAATCCAGCGAGCGCCGCAAGGCGCCGCGAATGGCGGCGATGTCGACGGGCGTGTTGCGTCGCTCAGGATCACGGCGTCCCGGGCGCTCCAATCGCAATGGCAGTTCGATGCTGACCGGCAGCATCGCGGGAAGCATCGCCCAATAGGGTTCATAGCCGACCGAGCCGTCGCCGATGGCGCAGAACGCCCATCCTGCCCCGGTGCTGACGACATCCTTCAGATGAGCATGGCCGACCATGTCGATGGCATCGGCGATATCTTGCGACGGCTGCATGGTCTCGCCGCTGTAGGTGAAAATGTTGCCGGCGTCGTGGTTCAGGCGGATGTGCGGCGATCCGATGGCGCGGATGAAGCTTGCCCCTGATCGCGCGCTGCCGAGCAGATTGCCGCAGCCATGTCCGGGGTTCTCGAGCGCCAGAACGATGTCAGCCTGTTCCAGCCTCGGCAGAACGGCATCGATCGTCGTGCGGATCGCCGCGCTGTCCGTCATCGGGCCGGCATTGGTGATCAGGAAGGATGCGCCAAGGCCGGCGGCAAAGCCGATGCGCCGGGACAACGCCTCGATGGCATCAGGCCCAGACAGGTCGAGATGAGCCGACACGGCATTGATGCCAAGCCCGGCATGTTTCGCCGTCCGGCGCAACCGCGACGCGTTCGCGTCGGCAAACATGCCTTCATCGAAATCGACATAGCCGCGAATGAAGGCCGGCTCGACATGGGCAGCACCCACAGCGGCAATCTCTTCGACGGCCAAGTCCATGGAGTAGCCGTCGAAGAGCGCGGTCGATACCGATATGATCCGCGAAGGCAGGGCTCAGGCCCCCTTGCCGTAGACGATCAATTCGGAGGCTTCCTTCACCTTGGCCGGCGACAGCGCTTCGCGCCAGTCGTCGCGGACCACGACGCCCTTGGCGAACCGCATCAAGCGCAGCGCCGCGTCGGACGGCACTTTCGGCGAGAAGCCGAACCACATGGCGATCTCGACGTTCAAATGGCCGATCAGAAAATCGAGCGCGGCCTGCCTGGGAATACCGTATTTGCGCTCGCACTCCTCGACCGCCTCGACCATCGTGTCGACGAAAGGCATGGCGACCATTTCGGACAGGCCGGGCTCCAGGATCGCCAGTTGTTCGACCGTGACGTGGTGGCTGTCGATGATCGGCGACCACATCGCCCTGCACACTTCCTCGCCAAGCGCGTAGTGCTCTTCGGGACCTTGCATCAGGGCGCAGACGATCGATTGCCTGGCAATGCCGCCATGATAGTCGCGACGCGCGGCCCACTCCGTTTCGTCGCCGAACAAGGGTGGATGGCAGGGGTGGCCGACGAAATAAGTGAGGTCCGGCCGGTCCTTCGGCAGGTCGCCGGCATAGGGTGCGGCCGCATCCAGAACGAGGATCATGGTGCCCTTGGCAAGCATGGGCGAGATCTGCCGCGTCACCTGGCCGATGATGTTGTCCGGCAAGGCCATCACCACGACCTTGGCGCCGGGAATACCTTCCTCCATGGCAACGGCGGCGATGCCTGATTCAGCCAATCGTTTGCGGCCCGCCTCGCCGACCTCCACGGCACGGACACCATAGCCAGCGCCGATCAGCTTTCCGGTTACGCGGAAGCCCATTTTCCCGCCGGCTCCAAGCACCGCTACCGATATCGACATTTGCTCTTCTCCCATTTCATCTTGATGGCGCGGTTGGCGCAGGTTCAGCCGAACGCCCGCAGCGCGGCCTCGAGGTCCGGATGCGTGGCGGCATAGTCGCGCGCGGGAATGCCGACCGCCGCGGCTTCGAAAGCATCATGCAGGCTTCGAACGCCCGCGGCCGGTCCGCCGGGATGCGCCATGATCCCGCCGCCGCAGCAATAGATGAAATCGTTCGAGCCGAGCCTTTCGTAGGTCTCGCCCGCCTGCACCGCTGTCTGTCCGGACGAAAACACCGGCATGACCGTATCGGGGCGGTCAGCCCGTCCGAGCATCGGAGTCAGGCAGGCATGGGCCGAGGCCATCACCGATTCGTCGGGTTCGCAGAATTTGTTGGACAGCCCGTTGACGTGCATGTGGTCGATGCCTGCCAGGCGCCAGAATTTCTGGTAGGCGATATAGCTCATGCCCAGATCAGGGGAACGGCTGAAGAGGCCCCAGCCTGCCCGGTGGCCGTGTAGCGCAACGCCGGAATGACGACGCATCTCGACGACACCCGACAGGCCGACGGAATTCAGGACGAGCATCGCGCAGGTGCCGCTGCGGCGCTCGATCAGATCCAGCTGGCGGCGCATGGCGTCGATGTCGCCGGAAATGTTGGCAGCATACATGACCTTGCGGCCGGTTCTGTCCGCGTGCCTGTCTATCACCGCCATGACCGCCTCGAGCCGCTGTTCAAACGGCGAATGCGGGGGATCTCCCATCAGTTCGTCGTCCTTGATGAAATCGAGACCGGCGGCGATCAGCGTATCGGCAAGACCCGCCGTCTCTTCGGGCGTAAGGCCAACGCTCGGCTTGACGATCGTGCCGATCAGCGGGCGTCCCTCGACTCCGGTCAGGCGACGCGTCCCTTCGACGGCGAAAGCCGGTCCCGGATAGGCATCCGCGAAGGCGTCGGGAAAGGTGACGTCGAGCAGGCGCATGGCCGAGAAATGATGCAGCTCGAACAGATTGCCGAGGACCGTCGACCAGACCGAAGCCAGCACGGTGCCTGTATTCTCGATGTTCCAGGAAAGACCCACCTTGGCCCGGCGCGGTATGGCGGCGGCGGCATTCTTGGGCGAACGCGAAAACGGCAGCGCCTCGCCGTCAACCTCGACAACATCCTCGACGAATTCGACGCGCGCTCCGAACCGGCGCAACAGTTCCGGCGTTTCCCCGGGTATGGCGCGGAACGTCCCGCTCGATTGCTCGCCCGCCATCGCGGCCGCTGCAATCTCCGGCGGGTAGCGGGTTTCGATCAGGTAGGTGGCGCGGAGGCGACCGGTCAATGCAGGTTTCCCGGCTGGAATGAACTTTCATGGCGGCGAGCGATACCACTAAAAAGACATCATGTCATCACATGAGTTTTCTGATCAAAAAATTTTGGCCGCCGTCAGCCCCCACCGCCATCGGCCAGTTTCGAATAGAGTTCATTGGCACGACCGATATGGTCGGCCATGGCGGCGCTCGCGCCTTCCGCATCGCCGCTGGCGATTGCCTTGTATATCCGTTCGTGCTCCTCGACCGTCAGGCGCTCGGCGCCTTTCACGGCCACGAGATCGCGCTTGAAGCGGGACAGCCATTCGAGCATGCCCTTGGCCACGGCAGCAATCATCGAATTGCCGCTCATCTCCGCTATGACGGCGTGGAATTCCATGTCGGCAATGACAAATCGTGCCTGGTCGCCCTTTGCGTCGCGCAAGTGGCGCAAGGTCTCGGCAAGCCGTTCCAGGCTCTTGGCGGTGGCCCGCCGCGTGGCTATCCGGACCAGCCCGGTTTCCAGCAAGAGCCTGACTTCCTTGAGTTCTTCGAGACCACGAGAGTTCGTCGCCAGCATCATGACCATTGCCGCGGAGACCTGGTCGACGATCACTTCGGGCGTCGGATTGATGACACGCGCACGTTCGCCGTGCGAGATCCTGATGAGCCCCATCTGCTGCAGCGTCAGCATCGCTTCCCTGATCGACGGCCGCCCGACGCCGATCATCGTCATCAGCTCCTTTTCCGACGGCAATTGGGAACCGGGCGGGAATTCGGACGTCGAGATCGCCGCCATCAGGCGGTCGAGCACCTCGACATACAACTTCTTCTTCTGGACCGGCTCCATCCGCATCTCCCCTGATCGTTCCCAGGCATAATCGATCCCGAGTCGCACCGACAGGCAAGGTCCCGGCATTTATTTGACATTACATATATGATGACATAACGTCCAGCCATAGCCAACGTCAGCGCGGCACATGACGGCAAACATGGTTGCCGCAACGGACCGGCCCAACTGGCCAAGGGTGACACAGAAGAACCCGGCAGGCCGTGGTTCCGTCGACGCAATCAAATGAGTTCCGACCGGCTTGCCTATTTGGTATGCTGGTATAACATGTAGCTGGTATGGTGTCTTTCGGAAGAGACACGAAATGACGGATGAGCCGATCAGGTCGGCCGGGTTTTTTGGGAGGAGAAATCATGAAGTTTTCAATTGTGGCGGCGCTTGCCGGCGCCGCGTTCGCCAGTGTTTCGGTCTTGCCGGCGATGGCGTCGCCGGACGCACCGGTAATCGCGCTCGCCAACGCCTATTACGGCAACACCTGGCGGCATCAGATGGTGGAGGCTTTCGAGGCCTCGGCCAAGGAAGCCAAGGCTGCCGGTCAGATCGCCGACTATATCGTCATGAACGGTGACGGCTCGGTGGCGCAACAGAACAGCCAGATCGCCGAACTCATCCTCAAGAAGGTCGACGTGCTCGCCGTCGACGCCGCTTCGGAAACCGCGGTCAACGGCATCATCGAAAAGGCCTGCAAGGCCGGCATCATCGTCGTTTCCTTCGATTCGGTTGCTTCGGCGCCCTGCAATTACCAGCTCAACTTCGACTTCAAGGGCTACAAGGCGGCCCAGGCCGAAGCCGTCTTCAAGATGATCGGCGGCAAGGGCAACGTCATCCAGGTGCGCGGCGTGAAGGGCTCGGCGCCCGACAACGACATGTTCAACGCGCAGCAGTCGGTGCTGGCGAAATATCCCGACATCAAGGTTGTCGCCACCGTCTATGGCCAGGCGACCGCCTCGGTCGCGCAAGCGGCGATCGCCAACGTCCTGCCCTCGCTGCCGCATGTCGACGCCGTGCTCGGCCAGGGCGGCAGCGACGATGTCGGCATTGCCCAGGCCTTCGTCCAATATGGCGGCGATTATGCCGGCAAGATGCCGATCATCGAAGGCGGCGGCGGCACCGACTTCGTCAAATGGTGGGCCGACGAGAATGCCAAGAACGGCTACCAGACGGTCTCGATGAACACCACACCGGGCATTGGCGGCGCCGCACTCTGGCTCGGCCTTTCGCTGCTCAAGGGCGGCAAGGCACCGAAGCTGATGATCATGCCGGTAGCGACCGTCGATGCCAACAATCTCAAGGAGTATGCGAAGCTGCCGGGCGGCCAGATCATCAGCCCCAGCTATTCGCTCGACTGGGTCAAGCAGAACCTGCTCAGCAAGTAAGGCTGCCATTGCCAGGGACCGGACGCAGCCAAACGCCGCGCCCGGTCCTTGTCCGTAAAGAAACGGAGGACGAATGTCCCATCTCGCCGTAGCCGATCCGGAAGGCGCAGCCGCTACGATGCCCGACATCAGGCCCAACGTCGTCTCGCTGTCGCAGATCACCAAGAGTTTCGGCCCGACGTTGGCGAATGCGCAGATCGACCTCGCCGTCTCGGCCGGCGAAATCATCGGCCTGGTCGGCGGCAACGGCGCCGGCAAGTCGACGCTGATGCGTATCCTGTGTGGGGCGACGTCGCCGACCCTCGGCTCGATTTCGTTCGCCGGACAGGGCGTGAGCTTCGCCGACTACGACACGGCGGAGGCGCAAAGGCGCGGCATCCGCATGGTGCATCAGGAACTGTCGCTGTGCGCCAATCTTTCCGTCGCCGAGAATTTCTTCCTGGAGACGCCCGGCGAAGCGACCAACCGGCCGGGCTGGCGCGCACTCTACCGGACCCGCGCCCGCGCGGCGCTGGACGCCGTCTTTCCCGCCAACGGCATCGATGTGAATGCCGAAGTCGGCCACCTTTCCATCGCCGAGCGGCAGATGGTCGAGATCGCGCGCGCCGCCGCAACGCCCGACGTCAGGTTGATCGTGCTCGACGAGCCGACCTCCTCGCTCGACCTCGACCGCTCCAGGCAGTTGCGGTCGTTCATCCGCGAGCGAGCCAGATACGGCCTCGCCTTCATCTTCATCAGCCACAAGCTGCAGGAAATCATCGACATCGCCACGCAGGTGATGGTGCTGCGCAACGGACGTACCGCCTGGCGCGGAGATGTCGCCGACACTTCGATCGGCCAACTTGTGCAACTCATGGGCGGCGACGCCAATTCAATCCACCAGCACAGCGCCGCCGCCGCCAGCAGCGGCGAGGCGCTGGTCAAATTGTCCGGCTCCCTGACCGCCGGCCTCGGCCGCGACATCGCGATCGGCCGCGGCGAGATCATCGGACTGGCGGGACTCGAGGGCAGCGGCCAGAAAGAGTTGCTGCACGCCATCTTCGAGCCGGTTTCCACCAGGGGAGCCGCAGTCACCAGGAGCGGCGATGCCGGGTTCATTGCCGGCGACCGCCAGAAGGAAGGCGTGTTCCCGCTGTGGAGCGTGCTTGGAAACATCAGCATCGGCAGCCTTGCACGCCGTCCGGCACTAGGCCTCGTTTCGGAGCGCGCCAGCCGCGAGGCGGCGGCCGATGCGGCCGGCCGGCTGCGGCTCGACGACAAACGCTTCGGCTCCAATATCCTCGAACTCAGCGGCGGCAACCAGCAGAAGGCGCTGGTCGCCCGCGCCCTCGTCGCCGACACGCCGATCCTGCTGCTCGATGATCCGACGCGCGGCGTGGACATCGCCACCAAGCAGGACTTCTACAAGCTCTGCAACGAGATCGCGCGCAGCGGGCGCACACTGGTCTGGCACACGACCGAAGATGCCGAGCTTTTGGCCTGCGACCGCGTGCTGGTGTTTTCAGGCGGGCGCATCGTCAAGGAATTGAGCGGCGAGGCGATCACGGAATCGGCCGTCGTCGGCGTATCCTTCACCCAGCAGGCGGAAACGCGCGTCGGCGCGGGACATAGTGCCGCCGGCGCCGGGCTTGCCCGCCGCTTGGTGAACGCGGCTCCCTTCATCGGCCTCGCCGCCGTGCTGGCGGTGATGATCTCGGCCAACCCGGCGGTCGCCTCGATCTTCGGGCTGGACCTGCTGTTGATGCCGGCGCTGTCGCTGGTGCTGGTGACGGCGGCGCAGATGTTCATCGTCGGCGGCAGCGAGATCGACCTCGGCGTCGGCGCCTTTGCCGGCCTCGTCAGCGTGCTCTCCGCCACGCTGCTCTACGATCAGCCATGGCTCGGCGCGCTGGCGCTGGCGGCGGCGGTCGCCGCCTATGCCGGGCTCGGCGGCCTGATCCAGGCACGCAAGATCCCGGCCATCGTCGTCACGCTCGGCGCCTCCTTCATCTGGATGGGACTGGGCTACGCGCTGCAGCCGACACCGGGCGGCGCCAGCCCCGAATGGCTGTCGGCGATGTTCAGCTGGTCGCTAGGCTTCCTGCCCACCTCCATCATCCTCATCGCCGCGGTCGCGCTGGTGGTGTTGGTGATCGACCGGCTGCCGCTCGGCGTGGTGCTGCGCGGCTTCGGCAACAATCCGACCGCCATGATCCGCTCCGGCTGGTCGCCGACGCGCTATGCGCTGGTGCGCTACCTCGTCGCCGGACTGTTCGCGGCTGCCGCCGGCCTGTCGCTGACGGCGATCAACACGGCAAGCGACATCAATTCCGGCAACTCGTTCACGCTGCTCAGCGTCGCCGCCGTGGTCATGGGCGGCTGCTCGCTGCTGGGCGGCGTCATTTCGCCGATCGGCGCCATCGCCGGCGCGGTCACGCTGGCCTTGATCGGCGCCCTGCTCGGCACGCTGAACGTGAGCAGCGACTTCAACGCGGCAACGCAAGGGCTGATCCTCATCGCCCTGCTGACGCTGCGCAGCCTGACCGCAGACCGCAGGAGCGAACAATGAACGGCCTCGCCGCCTTCAGCCTCTGGGCGCAGAAGAACCGCTGGGTCTGGTCGGCGATCGGCGTGCTCGTACTTTGGCTGGTGCTCTCGGTGGTCACAAACCGCTTCAGCCTCTCCAGCCTGTCAGGCATCATGCTGTCGGCCTCGTTCCTGACCGTCGTCGGCATCGGGCAGATGTTCGTCGTCACCACCGGGCGCGGCAATATCGACCTTTCGGTGGCGTCGGTGATCACGCTCAGCGCCTTCGTGGCGCTGCTCACCATCAAGGGCCAGGACGCCAACCTTGCCATCGGCGTGGGTGCGGCGATCCTGCTCGGCCTCGCGGTCGGCGGCTTGAATTCGCTGCTCGTCGTCGGGCTGAACATACCGGCCATCATCGCCACGCTGGCGACAGGCTACGTTCTCGCGACCGCGACACTGCTATCGAACCGCGCCATATCGGGTTTTGCCGTCAGCCCGCTGCTGAAGACGCTAGCGACGGGCCGCGTCTCCGGCATGCCGATCATGGCCATCATCGCCATCGTTGGCGTGGCCGCGACCGCCTTCGTGCTGCGCTACACGGTGTTCGGACAATTGCTGTCGGCGGTTGGCCAGAACCGCACCGCCGCGCGGCTGGCGGCGATCCGCAACAACCGGGTCATAGCTTCGGCGTTCATTATCTCGTCGGTGCTGGCTTCGCTCAACGGGCTACTGCTCGGCGCCTATATAGGCGGCGCCTTCCTCGAAATGGGCCAGCCCTATCTCTTGCAGTCGATTGCCGCGGTGGTGCTGGGCGGCACGCTGATCTTCGGCGGCTCGGCGAGCGCCGTCGGCACGCTGTTCGCCAGCATCCTTTTGATCCTCATCGTCACCACCATGCAGATCGTCGGTCTGCCGCCGGGTGCGCAAGACATCGTGCAAGGCATCGTCGTCATTTTCGTTCTGGCGCTGGCCGGCCGGCAGGTGCTGTCGCGTCGAGCCGCCGTCGACCGCGCCGCCGACGACGGCACCGTGAAATCCGAGCCAAGCGCGGCGGCAGGCCGACCGGAATGACGAGCGGATGATGATTTCTCTTGCCAAGTTGTGGTAGAGTGATCATACCAGTGGATAAGGTGACGATCGGCAACGCCATCGTCCCCGACCAGGGGAGCAAGGGCTAGATGACGACGATTGCGCTGTTCGGTGCCGGCGGGAAAATGGGCTACCGCCTTTCGACCAATTTCCGCGGCTCGCCCTACACGATCCGCCATGTCGAGGTCAGCGAGGCCGGGCGTGATCGACTGAAGACCGGACTGGGCTTCGACACGGTCAGCGCCGACGAGGCGCTGAAAGGCGCCGACGTGGTGATCCTGGCCGTGCCGGACACCCATATCGGCAAGGTCGCGACAAGCATCGAGAGCAAGCTCGCGCCGGGCACGATGGTCATCGTGCTCGACGCGGCCGCACCGTTTGCCGGCCATTTGCCCGATCGTCCCGACCTGACCTACTTCGTCACCCATCCCTGCCATCCGCCGATCTTCAACGACGAGACCGACATGGCGGCCAAGAAGGATTATTTCGGTGGTGTCAAGGCCAAGCAGCACATGGTCAGCGCCCTGATGCAGGGACCGGAAGCCGACTACGCCAAGGGCGAGGCCATCGCCAAGATCATCTGGGCGCCGGTAATGCGCTCGCACCGCGTTTCCGTCGAACAGATGGCGCTGCTCGAGCCAGGTCTTTCGGAAACCGTATGCGCTTCGCTGCTGGTCGTCATGAAGGAAGCGGTCGACGAGGTCGTGGCGCGTGGCGTCGACCAGCAGGCGGCGCTCGATTTCCTGCTTGGCCACATGAACGTGCTCGGCGCCGTCATCTTCGGCGAAACCAAGGGCGTGTTCTCGGACGCCTGCAACAAGGCGATAGAATTCGGCAAGCCGGTGCTGATGCGCGACGACTGGAAGCGCGTCTTCGAGCCGGAAGAGATCGCGGCCAGCATTCAACGGATCACTTGAGTGCCTCAGGTACAGATCACCTGAATTTGTGATTGACTCATCATACCAGTTGGCTAAGCTAATCTTCGCTCGGATCAATCACGCTTCGCCGGGAGTTCGAAGCTGAAACGGGTGGAGGATGGCGGGGAACAGGAACTTGCTTTGGCGGAGCCGACCGACGGCTTGAGCCCAGGCGTTCCGCAACCTTCACAGCCTGACGGATTCAAACGCGGACAGTGGCCTCGATCGATCGAGACACAGACTTTTCAAACGGGAGGACTTCATGAAACTGACACGCAGAATGACGCTTGCGGCTTTCGCCGGCGTGCTGGCACTCGGCACGGCGATGCCCGCCTACGCGACGGACCTCATCGCCATCATCACGCCATCGCACGACAATCCGTTCTTCAAGGCCGAAGCCGTCGGCGCCGAGGCCAAAGCCAAGGAACTCGGCTACGAGGCGCTGGTGCTGGTGCATGACGACGATGCCAACAAGCAGTCCGAACTGATCGACACCGCGATCGGCCGCGGCGCCAAGGCGATCATCCTCGACAATGCCGGCGCCGACGCCACCGTCGCCGCCGTGCAGAAGGCCAAGGACGCCGGTATTCCCTCTTTCCTGATCGACCGCGAGATCAACGCCACCGGCGTCGCCGTGGCGCAGATCGTCTCCAACAACTACCAAGGCGCCCAGCTGGGCGCGCAGGAATTCGTCAAGCTGATGGGCGAGAAGGGCAATTTCGTCGAGCTGGTCGGCAAGGAATCCGACACCAATGCCGGCATCCGCTCCAAGGGCTATCACGACGTCATCGACGACTATCCGGACCTGAAGATAGTCGCGCAGCAGTCGGCCAACTGGAGCCAGACCGAGGCCTATTCCAAGATGGAATCGATCCTGCAGGCCAATCCCGACATCAAGGGCGTCATCTCCGGCAACGACACGATGGCGATGGGCGCCTATGCCGCGCTCGCCGCCGCGAACCGCAAGGATGTCATCGTCGTCGGCTTCGACGGATCGAACGACGTGCGCGATTCCATCACCTCGGGCGGCATCAAGGCGACGGTGCTGCAGCCTGCCTATGCCCAGGCGCAGATGGCGGTCGAACAGGCCAACGACTTCATCAAGAACAAGAAGTCGCCCGAGAAGGAGAAGCAGCTGATGGACTGCGTGCTCGTCAACGGCGACAACGCCGCCAAGCTGGAAACCTTCGCGTTGAAGAACTGAGCCGACGCAAAATAACAGGGAGGGGCGGACCCGTGTTCGCCCCTCGCCCAGTTTTGTTTTGACGCAATTCCGCACGGAAAACCGCTTCACACTTTTCCTGGAATTGCTCCAGTTTCACGTTCCGGGTGATTTTTTTGACCGCCATGCCGAACAGATTGACCTGGCTGACCCCTTTCACTTGGCTGACGCTTGTCGCCCTCGCCGGCATCGGTCTCAGCGCCTGCAAGATCCTGCCGACGTCGTCGGCACAGGAGGAAAGCAAGGCGCCCACCTTCAACCCGGACAAGATGGTCGAGGAAATCTGGGCCTCGAAGGTCATCCCCTATCTCGGGCAGAAAGCCGGGCCGTTCGCCGAGGTCCATGCGCTGGCGAAGACGGATCCGGCGGCGGCCGGCGCCAAATATGGCAATCCCAGGAAGCAGGCGAATTCGCCATGGACCTTCGCGGTGCGCGTCGAGGGCAAGATCGTCGCCGCCAACACGCAGTCGCGCGCGGCAACGATGGACATCGACGTGGACGGCGACGGCAAGGCCGATGCGCGCGTCCAGATCGGGCCGGCGATGCGTGGCACCGCACTGCGCGACAGCCTCGATTTCGTCCAGTTCAACGACTTCACCAACCAGATCGACTTCGCCCAGTTCGGCAAGGCCTTCAATGCCTATGCCGACAAGACCGTGCTGTCCAAACTGCCGCGCGAGGCACTTGAAGGTCGCACCGCCAAGGTGATCGGCGCCTACACGATCGAAGGCGGCCAGGACCTGCCGCTGGTGACGCCGGCGGAGGCCGAGATCGGGCCGAAGCCATGAGCATGGCGGCCGCTCACGAGGTCATCCTCAAGCTCGAGGACGTCTCGAAGGTCTATGCCGGCACGGTGGCGGTCAAGCAGGCCAACTTCGAGGTGCGCAGGGGTGCGGTCAACGTGCTGGTCGGTGAAAACGGCGCCGGCAAGTCGACGCTGATGAAGATCATCGCCGGCGTCGAGCAGCCGACCGCCGGCCGCATCCTGCTCGAAGGCGAAGAGGTTTCCTTCTCCTCGTCGGGAGATGCGGTGGCGCGCGGCATCGGCATGGTGTTCCAGGAGCTGAACCTGTTCGGCAACATGACCGTGGCCGAGAACATCTTCGCCACACGCGAAATCACCAACCGGCTGGGCAAGATCGACCGCAAGGAGCAGGAAAAACGGGCGGGCGAATTCCTCGACCGGCTCGAAGCCGGCATCCGGCCGGACATGCTGGTCGAGGACCTGCGCATCGGCCAGCAGCAGCTGGTCGAGATCGCCAAGGCGGTTTCGCTCGACGCCAAGATCCTGATCATGGACGAGCCGACCTCGGCGCTGAGCGCGGCGGAAGTCGAAATCCTGTTCAAGGTGATCGCCGACCTCAAGGCGCGCGGCGTCGCCATCGTCTACATCTCGCACCGGCTGGAAGAACTGATCCGCATCGGCGACACCGTCACCGTACTGCGCGACGGCCGTATCACCGGCCAGGAGGCAATGAGAAACGTCGACACGCAGTGGATCGTGCGGCAGATGATCGGCTCGGATGCCAAGGATTTCGCCAAGGCCGACGGCCATCAGCCCGGCGAGGAAATCTTCCGCGCCGAGGAGATCTGCCTGCCGCGCGTCACCGGCGGACTGGCGGTCGACCATGTCTCGCTGTCGCTGCGCGCCGGCGAAATCCTCGGCATATACGGGCTGATGGGCGCCGGGCGCAGCGAGCTGTTCGACTGCATCATGGGCCGTCACGGCCATGCCAGCGGCAACATCTTCATCGCCGGCAAACAGGTGAAGGAGCGCGACACGACACGCCGTATCCAGCGAGGGCTGGCATTGATACCGGAGGACCGCCAGCGCGAAGGGCTGGTGTCGATCCTCTCGGTCGCCAGCAACCTAACGCTGGCGAGCCTGTCGCGCTTCGTCAGCCTGTTTCATATTTGCGGCGCCGCCGAGCGGCAGGCCGTCGTGCAGATGGTGCGGGAACTGGCGATCAAGGTCGCCGATCCGGTGCAGGAAGTGTCGTCGCTGTCGGGCGGCAACCAGCAGAAGGTGGTGATCGGCAAGGCGCTGCTAACCGAACCGAAAGTGCTTTTGATGGACGAACCCAGCCGCGGCATCGATGTCGGCGCCAAGGCCGACGTCTTCCGCACCATGCGCAAGCTTTCGCGTGACGGGCTCGGCATCCTGTTCGCCACCTCCGATCTCGACGAGGTGATGGCGCTGTCCGACCGCATCGCGGTGATGAGCAATGGCAGACTGACCGGCATGTTCGATCGCGCCGAGGCGACGGAAGCGGCGATCGTCGCGGCGTCGGCGCTGGGTCACGGACCGGCACATGGAGAGCAACGCTGATGACTGACATTCCGGCCAAGGCGGCCGCTCCTTCCGCCTCCAGCGGTTCCGCGCTGCTGACGCTGATGAAGCTCAGGACCTTCATCGCGCTGATCGCGGTTCTGGTGTTCTTCTCGATCGCCGCGCCGAACTTCCTCTCGGCCGCCAATTTGATCCTGATGGCCAAGCACGTGGCGCTCAACGCCTTCCTCGCCATGGGCATGACCTTCGTCATCATCACCGGCGGCATCGACCTTTCGGTCGGTTCGATCGTCGGCCTATGCGGCATGGTGGCCGGCTATCTCGTGCTCAACGGCATCGACCTGCAGATCGGTTACACCGTCTATTTCAACGTCTTCGAGATCATCCTGATCACGCTTCTGGTCGGCATGGCGATCGGCGCCGTCAACGGCCTGCTGATCACCAGGCTCAACGTCGCGCCCTTCATCGCCACGCTCGGCGTGCTCTATGTCGCCCGCGGTTTCGCGCTGCTGTCCTCCGACGGCCGCACCTTCCCCAACCTCGTCGGCAAGCCGGAACTCGGCACCACCGGCTTCGGCTTCCTCGGCGCCGGGCGGCTGCTCGGCCTGCCGGTGTCGATCTGGATCCTGATCGTGGTGGCGCTGGGGGCTGCCTATCTCGCGCGCTACACGCCGCTCGGCCGCCACATCTTCGCCGTCGGCGGCAACGAACGCGCGGCGCGCATCTCGGGCGTGCGTGTCAACATGGTCAAGATGTTCGTCTACATGTTCTCCGGCTTCTGCGCCGCGATCGTCGGGCTGATCATCTCGTCCGAGCTGATGGCCTCGCATCCGGCGACCGGCGAGAGCTTCGAATTGAACGCGATCGCCGCAGCGGTGCTCGGCGGCACCTCGATGTCGGGCGGGCGCGGCACGATCGGCGGCACCATCGTCGGCGCCTTCGTCATCGGCATTCTGTCGGACGGGCTGGTGATGATGGGCGTGAGTTCCTTCTGGCAGATGGTGATCAAGGGCCTGGTCATCATCGTTGCCGTCGTCGTCGACCAGGCGCAGCGCCGGCTGCAGCAGCGCGTTACCTTGATGCAGATGGCGAAGGCGGGCTGAGCATGGCGAGCTTAAGTGGAGCGCTGATCGGCTGCGGCTTCTTCGCCGTCAACCAGATGCATGCCTGGCGCGACATCGAGGGCGCCTCGATCGTCGCCATCTGCGACCGCGATGCCGAACGACTGCGGATCGTCGGCGACCAGTTCGGCGTGGCGCGGCGCTACACGGACGCAGCGGCGATGTTCGCCGCGGAGAAACTAGACTTCGTTGACGTCGCTACCACGGTGGGCAGCCATCGTGTTCTGGTCGAGATGGCTGCCGCGCATGGCGTTCCCGTCATCTGCCAGAAACCATTCGCGCCGACGCTCAGTGATGCCAAGGCGATGGTGAAGGCCTGCGAAATCGCCGGCGTGCCGCTGATGGTGCATGAGAACTTTCGTTGGCAGTCGCCGATCCAGGCGGTGCGCGCGGTGCTCGACAGCGGCGAGATCGGCACGCCCTTCTTCGGCCGCATCTCCTTCCGCTCCGGCTATGACGTGTTTTCCGGCCAGCCCTATCTGGCGACGGGCAAGCGCTTCATCATCGAGGATCTCGGCATTCATATTCTCGACATCGCCCGCTTCCTGCTCGGCGATGTGTCGAGCCTGACCGCGCGGACAACGCGCATCAACCCCGCCATCGCCGGCGAGGATGTCGCGACGATGCTCATGGACCATGTCGGCGGCGCCACCTCGGTGGTCGATTGCAGCTATGCGACGAAGCTTGCAGTAGAGCCGTTCCCGGAAACGCTCATCGAACTCGACGGCAGCGACGGCACGATCCGGCTGACACAGGGCTACAGGCTGACCGTCACCGGCAAGAGCGGAACCAGAGTGAGCGATGTCTCTCCGCCGCTGCTGCCCTGGGCCTCGCGGCCTTGGCACAACATCCAGGAAAGCGTTGCCGCCATCCAGCAGCACTGGATCGACTGCCTTGCATCAGGCCAGGAACCGGCGACCTCGGGCGCGGATAATCTCAAGACATTTGCCCTGGTCGAGGCCGCCTATGCGAGTGCCGCGAGCCGCGAGCCGGTGCAGATCGACGCCTTGCTGAGATGACACCAGACGCTTTCCAGCTCTACGGCACGCGCGCGGTCGAGCCCAAGCCGGTCACGCTGCGCGCGGGCGCATTGAGCGCGGAACTGGTCAACGGCAATCTGCGCACCATCCGCCATGGCGGCACCGAAGTGCTGCGCGCCATCGCCTATATCGTGCGCGACCGCGACTGGGGCACCTATGAGCCCGACCTGACGGACCTCACCATCGACCAGAAGGACAACCGTTTCTCCGTCAGCTACGCGGCAAGCTGCCTCGGCCCAGATGGCAGCCGGCTCGTCTTCCACGCCACGATCGAAGGCTCCGCCGACGGCAGGTTGGTCTTCGATGTGACCGCATTGCCGCAGAGCAATTTCGAAACCAACCGCTGCGGCTTCTGCATCCTGCATCCGATCGCTGGCCTTGCCGGCTGCCCGGTGACGGTCGAGCACATCGACGGCAGCGTGGTCGAGACGGAACTGCCCGATCTGGTCGACCCCTGGCAGCCCTTCAAGGATTTGCGCGCCATCACGCATCAGGTGCGGCCCGGCGTTGTCGCGCAATGCCGTATGGAAGGCGACACATTCGAGATGGAAGACCAGCGCAACTGGTCTGACGCCTCCTACAAGACCTATGTGCGGCCGCTGGCGCTGCCCTGGCCCTATGTGCTGCCGGCCAGACAAGCCCTGCGCCAGACGATCAGCCTGCAAATCACCGGCGATGCCAACGCGCATACCTCGGCAGCGCCGGCCGGACCGGTCCGCGTCGAACTCGGCAAGGCCGGCTCGAAGCTGCCTGACATCGGCATCGTGATCTATCCCGAGGATGTCGAGGCGGCGTTTGCCGACCTGCCGATGCTGGGAAGGCTTGGTCCCCGGCAGCTGCTTTTCCACTTCGACCCGACGCGCGGCCACGGCCTCGAAGCGCTGCGCGCCCATGCCCGCCTCGCCGCCGCCCATCCTGCTTCGACGACGCTGGAATGCGTGGTCGCCTGCACCGGCGATCTCGACGCCGAACTTTCCGATGTCGCCGATATGGTACGCCGGGCGGGTCTGCGGCTCGACGCCATCGCGGTGTCGCCCGCGGTCGACCGCCAGTCGACCCCGCCGGGCAGCGCCTGGCCGGCATGTCCGCCGCTCGAGGACGTCTACGCCGCGGCGCGCCGCGCCTTTCCCGGCCTCCGTCTCGGCGGCGGTATGTTCAGCTATTTCACCGAGCTCAACCGCAAGCGCGTTCCGGCCGACCAGCTCGATTTCATCACCCACTGCACCTGTCCGATCGTGCATGCCGCCGACGATCTCAGCGTCATGCAGTCGCTGGAGGCGCTGCCCTTCATCACCCGGTCCACCCGGGCGATCTTCGGGACAAAGCCGTACCGGATCGGGCCATCGACGATCGCCATGCGCCAGAACCCCTATGGCGGCGCGACCAAGGACAATCCGCAGGGACAGCGCATCGCCATGGCGAACCGCGATCCCCGCCATGCCGCGCAGTTCGCCGCCGCATGGACGATCGGCTATGCCGCGCGCGTCGCGCCGGCGGGACTGGAGATGCTGACACTGTCCAGCTTCAGCGGGCCGTTCGGCGTGGTCGCGGAATCGGGCGAACCCGTCGCGCAAGGAACGTCGCGGCCGATCTTCCGCGCCATCGAAGGGCTTTGTGAGTTGGCCGGGCTAACCCATGTTTCCGCCACGACGAGCGACGAGACGCGGGTTCTGGCGCTGGCCGGCCGCTCCGCCTCAGGAGAAACCATCGTATGGCTGGCAAACCTGACGGCCAACGACGTCCCGGTCGACGCTTTCGCGCTTGGCCAGGGCGATCTCATAATGTCGCCCTATGCGATTACCAGGATCGGTTAGGCAAACAGCCTTACTTCTCGGAATTCATCACATAGAGCGCACGCGAGCGTTCGAGGTGCTTGATCATCGCCTTCTCGGCGCCGTCGGCATCCCCGCGCTCGATGCGGTCGATGATCTCCTCGTGCTCGGTCAACGTGTATCTTTCCTTGCCGGTCCAGATCAGCATTTCAGTGTGGTATTCCTTCAGCCAGCCCAGCGTGGCTTCGCTGACGGCGACATAGATCGGATTGCCTGAAATGGATGCGATCTGGGTATGGAACTTCATGTCGGCGGAGATGAAGGCTTCGGAATCGCCGCGCGCGGCGCGCTGCTCGGCCACGGTCGCCTTCAGCAGTTGCACATCCTCCGATGTGGCTTTTTCCGCGGCTTCCCTGACCATGCCGCGCTCGAAGAAGATGCGCGCGGTCTTCAGGTGCTCCAGCGTGTCCCTGGACGAGGACAGGATGATCTTGGCCGCACCATCGACCTGCTTGATGATCGACTTGGCGGTCAGTTGCAGCACCTTCGCACGCTCGCCATGCGAGATGGCGACGAGCCCCATATTGCTCAGCGCCTGCATGGCCTCGCGGATCGCCGGCCGGCCGACCTCGAAGCGCTCCATCAACTCGCGCTCGGACGGCATGTCGTCGCCCGGCTGCAGTTCGCCGCTGGTGATCAGCCGCTTCAGTCTTGCAAAGACTTCGTCGGAAAGTTTGCGCCGGACGATCGGCTCCGAACGGTTCATCGTGACGAATCACTCCCTGGCCCGGTTCCTGTTTAGCATTCCCGGCAGGATTACCGGAATGCCCGCGCCTGGAGCGGGTCGCTCCAATGCCGAGGCTCGGATATTTCTTGCAATACTTATGTACTCATTATACCAGATTTCCTGCGCGACGAAACTTTTTTCGAACCCTTTTCGAGCGGCCGGCCGACCATGATCACGCTTACCTATCGCATCGAAACCTCTGGCAGCATCGAGGCGCTGGCGGCCAAGATCGCCAGTGACCAGTCGACCGGGACCTTCGTCGCGCTGCCGGGCGAGACCGAGGAACTGAAGGCGCGCGTGGCGGCGCGCGTGCTGGCGATCCGGCACCTGCCCGATGCCGCGCAACCGTCTCTCCCGGGATCCGGCAACGGGCCCTTCAGGCGCGCCGACGTCGACATCGCCTTTCCGTTCGACGCCATCGGCACCGACCTGTCGGCGCTGATGACCATCGCCATCGGCGGCACCTATTCGATCAGGGGCCTGTCCGGCATCCGCGTCATCGACATGAAGCTGCCGGAACAATACCGGGGCACCCATCCGGGCCCGCAGTTCGGCTTGGCCGGCAGCCGCGGGCTGACCGGGGTCGAGGACCGCCCGATCATCGGCACCATCGTCAAGCCGGCGCTGGGGCTCAGGCCGCATGAGACGGCCGAAATGGTGGGCGAACTGATCGAGGCCGGCGTCGATTTCATCAAGGACGACGAGAAGCTGATGAGCCCTGCCTATTCGCCGCTCGCGGAACGGGTGAAGGCGATCATGCCGCTGATCCTCGACCACGAGCAGAAGACCGGCAAGAAGGTGATGTACGCCTTCGGCATCTCGCATGCCGATCCAGACGAGATGATGCGCAACCATGATCTCGTGCTCGAAGCCGGCGGCAACTGCGCTGTGGTCAACATCAACTCGACCGGCTTCGGCGGCATGGCTTATCTGAGGAAGCGCTCCGGGCTGGTGCTGCATGCGCACCGCAATGGCTCGGACATCCTCACACGCCATCCCGGCCTCGGCATGGATTTCAAGGTTTGGCAGCAATTCTGGCGGCTGCTCGGCGTCGACCAGTTCCAGATCAACGGCATCGGCTCGAAATATTGGGAGCCGGATGATTCTTTCATCCGCTCCTTCGAGGCTGTGACGACGCCGCTGTTCTCACCAGACGATTGCGCACTGCCCGTCGCCTGTTCCGGCCAGTGGGGCGGCCAGGCGCCAGAAACCTATGAGCGCACCGGCCGCACGGTCGACCTTCTCTACCTCTGCGGCGGCGGCATCGTCAGCCATCCGGACGGGCCCGGCGCCGGCGTACGGGCCGTGCTGCAAGCCTGGCAAGCCGCCGTCGAGGGCATTGCGCTGGCGGACTATGCCCGCGATCACATCGAACTGGCCCGGTCGATCGAAAAGTTCGGCGACGGCAAGGCAGCATGAGCATGGCCGTGCAAAACCTGCTCCTCAGTTACTACGGCGACGATCTTACCGGCTCGACCGACGTCATGGAGGCGCTCGAACTCGGCGGCGTTCCGACGGTGCTGTTCATGCGCCGGCCCGACCCGTCCTTGCTGGCACGATTTTCGCATTGCCGCGCGGTTGGGTTGGCGGGTACCAGCCGAAGCGAAACGCCGCAATGGATGGAGGAAAACCTGACGCCGGCCTTCGAATGGCTGAAAGGCCTCGGGGCGGCTGTGTGCCACTACAAGATCTGTTCGACTTTCGATTCCAGCCCGGCGATTGGCAGCATCGGCCGCGCCACCGAGATCGGCAGGCGCATCTTCGGCGGGGCAAGCGTGCCGATGGTGGTCGGGGCGCCGCAACTCAAGCGCTACACCGCCTTCGGCCATCTCTTCGCGGCATTCCGTGGCGCGTATTTCCGCATCGACCGGCACCCGGTGATGAGCAGGCATCCGGTGACGCCGATGGACGAGGCCGACCTGCTCGTCCACCTCTCGCGCCAGACCGGCCTCGGTTCCGGCCTGGTCGACCTGGCGACCCTGCAGGCTCACGATCTCGCGCGAACGGTCGACCAAATCCTGCAGGACAAGGACATCGTCCTGTTCGATGTCGATAGCGCCCAGACGCAGAAGCGGGTCGGCGAACAGCTCTGGCGCATTCACGAGAAAGGCCATAGTTTCGTCGTCGGATCTTCCGGCGCCGAATATGCCTTGCTTGCCGAGTGGGCCGCCAAAGGCATCGTGTCGGGGCATGCGGCATTTGCACCGCCCGGTCCGGTGGATCGGCTCGCCGTGGTGTCGGGCAGCGTCTCCCCGACCACGGAAAAACAGATCCGCCACGCGCTTGCCCGCGGGTTCGACGGCGTCGAGATGGATGCGATGCGACTGGTCCGCGAAGGCGCCGGCGAAGCGATCGAGCAGGCGGTCGCGGCCGGGCTGGCGAGCCTGGCCAAGGGCCGCAGCGTCATCCTCTACACCGCGCTTGGTCCACAGGCCGATCGCGGCGCCGAGATCGACCGCATCGACGGCGCCCGGAACACGCTCGGGCGGGCGCTGGGGACCATCCTGCGCCGTCTGATCGCCGAGCAGAAACTCGAGCGCGCGGTGATCGCCGGTGGCGACACGTCCAGCCACGCGCTCGGACAATTGGCCATCGACGCGCTGACCGTGCGCATGCCGTTGCCGCAATCGCCGGGGTCGCCGCTCTGCGTCGCCCATGGCAGCGGTGCGATCGATGGCCTGGAGATCGCACTGAAAGGCGGCCAGGTCGGCACCGACGCCTATTTCGAGACGATCCGGCTGGGGAGCTAGACCGTCTCGGCGCGATTCCGGATGGAAACCCGCTGCACATTTTTCCTGGAATTGCTTCAGTACAGCGGCTTGCCCATGTGCTTCGGAGTCGGCCACTGCGCGGTGATGCCGGGCTGCACCGGCCGTTCGAGGTAGGTCGCCAGAACCACGTAGCTGCGTGTCGAGGTGACGCCGGGTGTCTCGTAGAGACGCAACAGCAATCCTTCGAGCGCCTTGGTGTCCTCGGTGCGCACCTTGAGCAACACGCATGTATCGCCGGCGACGGTGTGGATCTCCTCGACTTCGGGGTATTCCGAGATCGCCATCAGTTCAGGGGTCTTGCCCCAGCCACTGGTGTCGATGTGAACGAAGGCGAGCAGCGGCTTTCTCACCGCGTTGGGATCGATGATGGCGGCCGTGTTGCGGATGGCGCCGCTGCGCCGAAGCCGCTTGACGCGCTCATGCGCGGCCGGCGGCGACAGGCCGACGCGATCGCCGAGTTCGGCATAGCTGACCGTCGCGTCGTCGACCAGAACGCCTAATATCTTTCGGTCGGTCGCGTCGACATCCCGGGCCGCCGGCCTGTTCCGCTGAATGCCATCTGTTTCTTCATCCATATCGACATTCCCAATTGTCACGGAATTTAATACGGCCATTATGATGAAATGTCGAACAACGATCAAGCTACAGCCTTGGGTGCGGACACCAGGCCGCCCATCCCTGCCCTCGCCTATCTGCTGACCGGATGCATCGCCGTGATCGGCTCGAATTCGCTGGTGCTGGGCCCGATCGCTCCGGCGGTGGCCGTATCGTTCGCGACCAGCGTTCCGATGGTGATGATGGCGGCGGCGGCCTTCGGCCTCGGCACATCGGCGAGCGCCCTGTTCCTGGCACGCCATATCGACCGGGTCGGCGCGCGCCGGATGCTGCAGGCGGCCTTGCTGTTGCTGGCATTGGCCTTGGTCGCCAGCGCGGCCGCGCTGACGGTGAGCGCGCTGGTTGCCGCGCAGCTTGTCGCCGGCATTGCCGCCGGCGTCGCCATGCCGGCGATCTACGCCAGTGCCGCGGCCATCGCTCCGCCCGGGCGCGAAAGCGGAACGATCGGCGTGGTGCTGACCGGATGGACGCTCAGCATGGTGGCCGGCGTTTCCCTTTCGGCGGTGCTTGCCGATCTCGTGCACTGGCGCGCCGTCTTCGCGGCCGTGGCGCTACTTGCTGCTCTCGCTTGGGCGGGACTGACAATGACCTCGCTCAGCGACGCCAGAAAAGCCGGGCCTGCGCCAGCCCCGCTGGAGGCGCTGAGCACGCCTGGCATCATCCCGCTGCTGGTCGCCTGTGCGGCATTCATGACCGCCTTCTACGGCGTCTATGGCTACCTCGGCGATCACCTTCATGTCGGCCTGGGAGAGCCGGTCAGCGCCAACGGGCTTGCCGCGCTTGCCTATGGGGTGGGTTTCGGCACGGCAGCGCTCTTCGACGGCATCATCGATCGCCTGGGCGCCGGACGCGTCATGCCTTTCGCCTATCTTCTCGTCGCCATGGTCTATGTAGCGATTGCCGCGACCAGCGACAGCTATGGGCTGACGCTCGCCATGGTAGCGGCCTGGGGGCTTGCCAATCATTTCGGGTTGAACGTGCTGGTGATGCGGCTTTCGGCGCTCGATCCGTCACGGCGGGGCACGATCATGGGCCTGAACAGCGCGGTGACCTACCTCGCGGTGTTCGTCGGCACCACCGGCTTCGGGCCGCTCTATTCCGGCTTCGGCTTTGCCACATGTGCGATGGTCGCGGCGGTGCTGATGCTGGTTGCCGCCTCGGCTGCAGCATGGCGCACCCGGTAGAGCCAGCCTCGCATCGCGTTGCTCCAGTCGACGGAATGTGGTTGGCCACCGGCCGCTGGCGCCGTTGACAGCGGCACCCCTACCCTTCCATACAGAGCGCGTTAATTTTCTCAGGGCGGGGTGAAAGTCCCCACCGGCGGTAACGGCTTCGGCCGAAGCCCGCGAGCGCTTTCCGGCATCGGAAAGGTCAGCAGATCCGGTGCGATTCCGGAGCCGACGGTTAGAGTCCGGATGAAAGAGAACGAAACGGAAAACGGACCGCCCCGGCGGCCGGATTTCGTATCGTGCGTCCTGATTCTGGTTCGAAACGGAAGGATGGACCCATGAATCAGCATTCCCACAAAGACTTTGAAACGATCCGCATCGCCGTCATCAGGGCGCGCTGGCATGCCGACATCGTCGACCAGTGCGTGCAAGCCTTCGAGGCGGAGCTGGCCGAGATCGGCGGTGGACGTTTTGCCGTCGATGTCTTCGACGTGCCCGGCGCCTATGAAATCCCGCTGCACGCCAAGACGCTCGCCGGGACCGGCCGCTATGCTGCGATCCTCGGCACGGCGTTCGTCGTCAATGGCGGCATCTACCGGCACGACTTCGTCGCCGGCGCCGTCATCGACGGCATGATGAACGTGCAGCTTTCGACCGGCGTGCCGATCCTTTCGGCGGTGCTCACGCCGCACAATTTTCACGACAGCGCCGAGCATCTCCGCTTCTTCTTCGAGCACTTCACGGTCAAGGGCAAAGAGGCGGCCAAGGCATGCGTGGAGATTCTCGCAGCGCGGGAAAAGATCGCGGCCTGAAGTACCGAAGCCGGGTGGAAATCCCGATGACAGCCGGTAGTATCGGATGCACGTCGCCCAAAAGCGCGCAGTGGTTTTGGGATAAGGACGTGCATAGAAAAAGACCTGGAAACGCGTCGCGTTAATTCGTTTCAGCGCGACACGTTTCCAGGAACATGCCGAGTTCGGGAGGATGCTGGTGCAGACCAAGAAGATCATCAATGACGGCAACCGCGCCGTCGACGAAATGCTCGAAGGGATACTGGCCGCGCATCCTCGCCATCTCGCAAGCGTGGACGGCAGCCCGCGCTCGATCATCGCCCGCGACGGACCACGGCCCGGCAAGGTCGGGCTGGTGATCGGCGGCGGCTCCGGCCACGAGCCGACCTTTCTCGGCTTTGTCGGCAAGGGGCTGGCGGACGCAGCGGCCATCGGCAACGTCTTTGCCTCGCCACCACCGGATCCGATCCTGGAATGCGCCAAGGCGATCAGCGGCGGCGCCGGCGTCCTGTTCATGTACGGCAACTATGCCGGCGACGTCATGAATTTCGACATGGCGGCCGAGATGGCCGGCATGGACGACATCGAGGTGCGCACCGTGCTCACCACCGACGACGTCGCCTCGGCACCGCTCGACCAGCGACAGAAGCGCCGGGGTGTCGCCGGCAATTTCTTCATCTTCAAGGCGGCCGGTGCGGCCTGCGACCTCATGCTCTCCCTCGGCGAATGCGAACGCATCGCGCGCAAGGCCAACGACCGCACCTTCACCATGGGCGTGGCGCTGTCGCCCTGCTCGCTGCCGCAGACGCGGCGGCCGAATTTCGAAATCGGTGCCGACGAGATGGAGATCGGCATGGGCATCCATGGCGAACCCGGCATTGCGCGCGGCAAGCTCGGAACCGCCGATCAGATCACCGACGAGATGCTCGACAAGATTCTCGCCGAGATGGCGCCGAAGCGCGGCGACAAGGTCGCGGTGCTGGTCAATTCGCTGGGATCGACGCCGCTGATGGAGCTCTACATCATGAACCGCCGGGTCAAGCAGCGGCTCGATGCAATCGGCGTTTCCATTCATGCGACCTGGGTCGGCAATTACTGCACGTCGCTGGAAATGGCCGGCGCTTCGGTGACGCTGTTTCATCTCGACGAAGAATTGCAGGCAATGCTCGACCACCCCTGCGACTGCGCCATGTTCCGTGCCGGCTGAGGAGCGCTGCATGACGATCGGTACCTCCGACCTGAAGAGAATGTTCGACGCGATCGCGATCGCGATCGAGGCAGACAGGGACCGGCTTTGCCAGCTCGACGGCGTCATCGGCGACGCCGACCACGGCATTGCGATGGCGCTCGGATTCAACGCCGTGCGCGATGCGCTGGCATCGCTCGACCTTACGGCGACCGAACCGACCACGCTCCTCAACACGGCGGCGAAATCGTTTCTCAATGCCGTCGGCGCGTCCTGCGGCCCGCTCTATGCCACGGCCTTCATGCGCGCCGCCGTAGCCGTCAAGGGCAAGGCGACGCTGGCGGATGCCGAATTCATCACGCTGCTGCAGGCCATGGCGCAAGGCATCAAGGATCGCGGCAAGGCAGAGATCGGCGAAAAGACAATGGTCGATGCCTGGCAGCCGGCGGCAGACGCGGCTGGCGCTGCAAATGCGGCCGGCAAGCCTTTGCCGGAAAGCCTTGAGGCAGCCCTTGCCGCCGCCGAGCGCGGCGCGGAAGCGACAAAGGACATGATCGCCGCCAAAGGCCGTTCGTCACGGCTTGGCGAGCGTTCACTTGGCCACATGGATCCGGGCGCTGCATCGGCCGTCACCGTCATCGGCGCTATGCGCGACAGTCTCGCTTAGCTCTTCGCCGCGTCGAGCTTGTTGATCGCCTGGACGTTGCCGGCCGATGGCCCGTTCTCGTCGAATTCCGAGGCCAGCCACGCGTCGACAATGGCCTTGGCCAGTTCCGGGCCGACGACGCGGGCGCCCATGGTGATGATCTGGGCGTTGTTGGATTTCGCCGCGCGCTCGGCCGAATAGGTGTCGTGGGTGAGCGCGGCGCGGATGCCCGGCACCTTGTTGGCCGAGATCGAGACGCCGATGCCGGTGCCGCAGAACAGGATGCCGCGGTCGTTCTCGCCTTCGACGATCGTCTGGGCAAGTTTCTGCGACAGGTCGGCATAGAAGCCGGCCTGGCTGAGGTCGCTGACGGTGAGGCCGGGCTTGGTCGCCAGATGCGCGGCGATGACGTCGAGCAGCGGCTTGCCGGCGCTGTCCGCTCCGATGGCTATTTTCATTTCTTGTCCTTTCCAGTTCGATTGGTTCAGATTGCCGCCGAGGCGCGCCGCAGGATGTCGACGTAGCCTTCGGCCTGCCAGGCGGAGCGGCCGATGAAGAGGCCGTCGATGTTGGGCTGGCCGATCAGTTCCGCGGCATTGCCAGGGTTGACGCTGCCGCCATAGAGCACCGGCGGCACGGACGGCAGCAGGCCGCCAGCGATCTTCTTGATCAGCGCCTGCTGCTTGTCGGCATAGTCGGAGCTGGCCGGAATGCCCTTGTCGCCGATCGCCCATACCGGCTCGTAGGCGAACAGGATTTCTGCTCGCCTCGCCTCGCCTTCGAGGAATTGCAATGCACCCTCGACCTGGCTGGTCAGCACCGCATCGGCCTTGCCGCTTTCGCGCTCGGCCAGCGTCTCGCCGACACAGACCAGCGGTATCAGTCCATGCCTGACCGCTGCCGCCGTCTTCAGCCCGACCGTGCGATCGGTCTCGCCGAAATGCTCGCGCCGCTCGCTGTGGCCGAGTTCGACCAGGTCGAGGCCGCAATCGTTCAGCATGACCGGCGAGATCTCGCCGGTCCAGGCTCCGGCATCGGCCCAATGCATGTTCTGCGCACCGACCTTGACGCGCGTTGCCGACAGCGCCTGCCTGACCTCGCGCACCGCCGTGAAGGGCGGGATGACGAAAGGCTGGATCCGATCGTCGAAACCCGGCACGAAGCCGGCCAGCGCCCCGGCAAAATCAAGCGCCTCGGCGAGCGTCTTGTTCATCTTCCAGCTTGTACCGACCCAGTAAACCACGCGTACTCTCCTTGACCCTCAATCCTTGTCGGCGACGACCGTCAGCGAAACCCCGGCCGCATCCAGCGTCGCGCGCATCCCGAGCTCCGGCTCGCGCCCGGTGAAGACGGCGTCGAATGCCTTGAGATCGGTCAGGAAATGCAGCGCGCTGCGGCCAAACTTGCCGTGATCGACCAGCAGGTATTTGCGTGTCGCCGCGGCCATCATCAGCCGCTTGGCCTGCACCACTTCCTGGTCTTGATGGAAGGCGGAGGCGCCGTGGATGGCGGATGAGGACAGGAAGGCGACGTCGGCGCGCAGCGATCTCAGCGAAGCCTCGGCGAGCAGGCCGAAGAAGCCATGGAATTTCTTCGAGTACTGGCCGCCAAGCGCGATCAGGTTGATGCCTCCGGCACCGGCCAGATCCTGGATGACGGCCAGGTTGTTGGTGATCACGGTCAGCGGCCTGAGATCGGCGAGATGACGCGCGATGCCGCCCGCCGTCGAACCGTCGTCGATGATGACCGTCTGGCCAGGCTCGATCATGGCCACGGCCGCCGCCGCAAGGCGCTGTTTTTCCCCGATCGCCTGCTTCTGCCGGTAGCGGAAATCGCTTTCGAAGAGGCTGCTCGGCTGGATCGACGCGCCGCCGCGCACCTTGCGCAGGAAGCCGCTCTCCTCGAGCTCGTCGAGGTCGCGGTGCACGGTCATCCTGGAGACGCCAAAACGCGAAGCGAGGTCGTCGACGCTCGCCGCGCCGGCGTCCACGAGGAAATCCATGATGCCTTGCCGCCTGTTGTCGCTCTTCATTGTCACAGACCCGCCAACGCAGAAGCCTGGCTCCTTGATCGAGCCCAGATATAACAGATATCACCGCAGAAGTATCATAATTTTTGTGATAATGAGACATTTCCCTGGGATATTTCGCCGGCTTCTATCGCGACGCTGTAACAAGAATTGCTGCCGGTACCCTCTGTCGCGGTTGCGGTTGCGCGGAATTCCGGCCAGAAGCATCGGTGGGCTGAACGATGCGCGGACAGCCCGCAACCACAGGTTTGAAACCAGATACGGGAGACTAATCGTTGGCTCGCATCACACTGAGACAATTGCTCGATCACGCCGCCGAATACGGCTATGGCGTGCCGGCCTTCAACATGAACAACATGGAACAAGGCCTAGCCATCATGGAGGCCGCGGAGGAGACCAAGTCGCCGGTCATCCTGCAGGCAAGCCGCGGTGCGCGCGCCTACGCCAATGACGTGGTGCTGGCCAAGCTGATCGACGCGCTGGTCGAAATCCACCCCGACATCCCAGTCTGCATGCATCTCGACCACGGCAACAACGAAGCCACCTGCGTCACCGCCATCCAGCACGGCTTCACCTCGGTGATGATGGACGGCTCGCTCAAGGAGGACGGCAAGTCGCCGGCCGACTATGCCTATAATTCCGGCATCACACGCCGCGTCGTCGACATGGCGCATTGGGGCGGCGTCTCGGTGGAAGGCGAGATCGGCGTGCTGGGCTCGCTCGAGAGCGGCGGCGGCGAGCAGGAAGACGGCCATGGCGTCGAAGGCGCGATCAGCCACGACCAGCTCTTGACCGATCCGGTGCAGGCCGAACAGTTCGTGCGCGCCACCCATGTCGACGCGCTTGCGGTGGCCATGGGCACCAGCCACGGCGCCTATAAATTCTCGCGCAAGCCCGACGGCGCGGTGCTGGCGATGAACGTGATCGAGGAGATCCATCGCCGCTTGCCGAACATGCATCTGGTCATGCACGGCTCATCCTCGGTGCCGGAGGACCTGCAGGAAATCATCAACAAATATGGCGGCCAGATGAAGCCGACCTGGGGCGTGCCGGTGGAAGAGATCCAGCGCGGCATCAAGCATGGCGTGCGCAAGATCAACATCGATACCGACAACCGCATGGCGCTGACCGGCGCGATCCGCAAGGTGCTGACCGAAAACCCAAGCGAGTTCGATCCGCGCAAATACCTGACGCCGGCGATGGCGGCGATGAGGAAGCTCTGCAAGGAGCGCTTCGAGCAATTCGGCACCGCCGGCAATGCGCCGAAGATCAAGCCGCTGCCGGTCTCGGAAATGGCCAAGCGCTACAAGTCGGGCAGCCTCGATCCGAAATTCGCCTGAGTTCGCTCCCCGTTGCATTTCATGGACAGGAGCCGCATCGGCTCCTGTCCGATTTCTATCCGGCTTTCGGCAGCAGGCCAGGCCTGCCGGTCTCGATGAAGGGCGCCCAGTAGTCGACCGACTCGCGGATCATGGCGACCACCTGATGGTCGACCGGCTCGCGCTCGCGGAACGACAGTTCGAGGCAGATCTCGTTGTCCGTGCCGCCGCCGCGTCGCACGGTCTCCAGCAGCTTCTCAGGCGTGATGCGGCCGTCCTTGTTGTGGGTTGCGGTGAACGGCCAGTGCCCGCCCTTGTTCATCGACGACTGCTTGATGTGGATGATCGGTGACTTCCGGGGGAAGGCTTCGGCCCAGGCATAGGGATCGATATCGGCCGGGTTGGTGGAGGTCACATCGCCATGGTCGATGTCGACCATCATCTCCAGCGGAATGGCCATGCCGGCCGCGTCGATCGCACTCTGCAGCACCCGGCAATTCTCGATGGTGTGGCCGAATTCGCGACCGACCGACATCGGCTCCCAGAACAGGTAGCTCAGGCCTGCCGCCCGGGCGTGTTCGGCGACATCGCGCCAGCAGTCCAGCGCGATGTCGAACAGCCTGGCGCGGCGGGCGGGGTCGTCATAGTCGCGATGCGTGAAGATGGCGAACTGCGTGCCCATACCGCCGGCGCCAAGTTCGGCCGAGATATCGGCAAAGGTCTTGAACCAGTCGACATAGTAACGGCGCACATCGGCATCGGGGTGGCCGAAATGGTTGAGCCGGCCGTAGGGGCCAGTCATCCCCGACGTCACACGCACGCCGGTGCGGTCCAAGGCATTACGGAACAGGCGGATGAATTTGACAATCGTCGCCGCCGGCCAGCCCGGATTGACGAATTCATGTGTGAGCTGAATGTCCCTGATGCCGATGCCGTAGGCGATGGTGTCGATCACATCGTCCGGCTCCGCGAAGCGGTTGACCAGCGGATTGGTGTTGAGGGAGAGCGTGAAGGCCAAGGTCGCGATCCCTTCAACGCAGTCGCCGAATGGGGCCAATGAGCGCCATCAGCCTGCCCTCGCCTGCCGATTCGCGCACCAATGCTCGAAGGCCGACTTCTCCTCCGCGGACAGATGCAGGCCATGCTTGGTGCGCCGTTCGAGAATGTCGGCTGCGTCTTGCGCCCATTCCTGTTCGAAGAGGTAGTTCGCCTCGCGCTCGAAGAAATCCCCGCCGAAGCACCGCCCCAGTGCGGCGAGCGAATGGGCGCCGCCAACCACGGACCGCGTCCTGGTGCCGTAGAGCCGGCCGTAATGCTTCAGCAGCGACGCGGGCATCCACGGATACTCGTTTGCGAGGTCGCCGAGGAACTGTTCGAAGTCGGCATTGGCGATGTCGCCGCCGGGCAGATGCGCCTTCGCGGTCCATGCTTTGCCCATCTTCGGAAAGAACGGCGCGATCCTGTCCAGCGCGTGCTCGGCCAGTTTGCGGAAGGTGGTGATCTTGCCGCCGAAGACGGAGAGCAGCGGCGCCTGCGCGTCCGGCGCGTCGAGTTCGAAAATATAGTCGCGGGTCACCGCACTCGGATTGTCGGCGTTGTCGTCGTAAAGCGGCCTGACGCCGGAGAAGGAATAGACCACATCGTTGCGCGCAAGGCCGCGCTTGAAATAGCGGTTGACCACCCTGATCAGGTAATCGATCTCGCTCTCGTCCGCCGTCACCTCCTCGGGCCGGCCTTCGTAGGCAATGTCGGTGGTCCCGATCAGGGCAAGGTCGTTCTGGTAGGGATTGATGAAGATGACGCGCTTGTCGCTGTTCTGGACGAGATAGGCCTGCCGACCTTCCCAGAATTTGGGCACGACGATATGGCTGCCCTTGACCAGGCGGACGTTGCGCCTGGAATTCTGTCCGGCGACGCGGTTGACGATGTCGTTGACCCAGGGGCCGGCGGCATTGATCAGCGCGCGAGCCCGCACACTGGTCTTGATGCCGGTCCTGACGTCGCGCATCTCGACGACCCAGAGGCCGCCCTCGCGGCGGGCAGCGGTGCAGGCGGTGCGGGTGAAGACCTTCGCTCCTCGTTCGGCCGCGTCGAGAGCATTGATGACGACGAGGCGGGCATCGTCGACCCAGCAGTCGGAATATTCGAAGCCGCGCTTGAAACTATCCTTGATCGGCGCCCCCTCGGGCGCGGTGCGCAGGTCGAGCGTGCGGGTGGCGGGCAGCCGCTTGCGGCCGCCAAGATGGTCGTAAAGGAACAGGCCGAGCCGCACCAGCCATGCCGGCCGGTCGTCCGGGCTGTGCGGCAGCACGAAGCGCATCGGCCAGATGATATGCGGCGCCGATTCCAACAGCACCTCGCGCTCGATCAGCGCCTCGCGCACCAGGCGGAACTCGTAATATTCGAGGTAGCGCAGGCCGCCATGCACGAGCTTGCCCGAGCGCGAACTGGTGCCTTCGGCGAGATCATCCTTCTCGCACAAAATGACGGAAAGGCCGCGGCCGGCGGCATCGCGCGCGATGCCGGCGCCATTGACGCCGCCGCCAATGACGAAGAGATCGACGATGTCGGGGCCGACGCTCATCTTGCCATTATCCCGCGACCGGACTCTCGCATCATGGCTCTCGCTCTCAGCACGGATTGACCGGAGGCAGGCCGGCGATGTAGCGGCGCACCTCCTCGGCGGCCTGCTCAGCGGCATAGGTCACGGTGCGCACCGAGGCGCCGGCGATGTGCGGCGTCAGCGTCACGTTGGGAAGCTGCAGCAGCGGCCAGTCCGAGGGCACCGGTTCGACCGCGAAGGTCTCCAGCATCGCGCTGGCGATCCGCCCCGAAACCAGCGCGTCGTAGAGTGCGTCATAGTCGACCAATGGCCCACGCGCGGTGTTGACGAAGATCACCCCCGGCTTCATCCGCGCGATGGTCTCCTTGCCGATCAGACCGCGTGTCTCCTGCGTCACCCTCGAATGCAGCGTGACCACATCGGAGCGCGACAGGAGATCGTCGAGTGCAACCAGTTCGACGCCGGCGTTGCGGTCCTCGGCGCTCAATTGCACATAGGGGTCGCTGACCAGGACATGGCAGCCGAAGGCGCGCAGCAGCCGCACCACTTTCGTGCCGATATTGCCATAGCCGACGACGCCGACTGTCATTTCACCGAGTTCGCGACCGGTGCGGTCGGCGCGATAGAGATCGCCGCGCCATTCCCCCTTGCGCAGGGCCTCGTGACCGACCCGGATCAGCCGCGTCTCGGCAAGGATGGCGCCGATGGTGAACTCGGCCACGGCGGTCGCGTTACGGCCGGGCACGTTGACCACGGTGATGCCGTTCGCCCTGGCCGCTTCCATGTCGACGTTGATCGGGCCGCCGCGCGAAACCGCCACCAGCCGGAGCCCCGGCAGGCGCCGCATCATGCCTTCCGACAGGGGCGCAAGCTGAGTGACGAGGATTTCGGCATCGCCGATGAAGTCGACGACCTCGTCGGGATGGCCGAAATATTCCTTGACCTTGTCGAGGCCGAGCGCCGGATCGCCGAACTCCATCGGCTCGTCGGGCCAGGCCGTCTGCAACGTCCTGATATCGAGGCCGCCACTGGCGACGTTCTCGATTTTGGCGCGAAACACCTCCGGCAGCATGAAATTGTCGCCAATGATCGCTATTTTCCTGGGCATACTCGACTTCTCAATTTTCCTGCGATGTCGCCATGGCACGCCAAACCGGCCGCAGGGCCTGGTGCGCCAGCATGTAGGACGGGGCCATCCTGTCGTAGATCGCGGCAAGGTCCGGGTCGCTCGGTTCGGCCTCGCCGAGCAGCGGCGTCACCCATTCGCCGACGCATTCGTCCATCGAGGCGTATTGACCGACGCAGACCGCGGCGATCATCGCCGCACCGGCGGCGCCAGCCTCCTCGCGCGCGCTGGTGCGCGTATCGGCGCCGATGGCCGCGCCCAGGATCTTGCGCAGCGCCGGGCTTCGGGCGGCCCCGCCGGTCAGGCGGATTTCGCGTGGCAGCGGACCCATGGCGGCGTAGCAGTCGCGCGCCGCGAACGCCAAGCCTTCGAAGACGGCGCGCACCAGATCGGCATAGCCGTGGCGCGAGGAAATGCCGACGAAGCCCGCCCTGGCATTGGCATCGACGAACGGCCCGCGCTCGCCGGCTTCCGACACGTAGGGCTGGTAGAGCAGCGACGCCGGCTGCGATGCCGCGATCCAGGCATCGACCAGGGCGATCATCTCGCCATTGCTGCGGGTTATGCCTTGCGAGGCGAGAATGCCCGAGGCAAGGCCAAGCACCCAGTCGATGTTGAGCGTCGCCGCCATGTTGGACTGCATCTGCGCGAACACGCCGGGCGCCGGCATCGCCATGGTGTAGCCGGTCGCCGCTTCGTTGAGCTGCACATCGTCGGGTGTCTCGGCCAGCCGCATATGCATCCCGGTGGAGCCGATGATCGAGCAGCCGGGCTTGCGCTCGCGGTCAAGCAGGCCGGCGCCGAGCGCGGTGCAGACGACGTCGACATAGCCGAGCACGACGGGTGTACCGGCAAGCATGCCGGTGACGGCGGCGGCCGCAGGCGATAGTCCGGTGCTGTGCCTCGTGCCGTCGACAACCGGCGGCAGCAGGTGCCTGAGATCGGCGACGCCGAGCACGTCGAGCACCTCGTCGCTGTAGTCGCGGGTGCGAAAGTCGCCGAAGGTGAAGGTGCCTTCGGACGGATCGGTGGCACGCTCGCCGGTCAGCTTGAAATAGAGCCAGTCCTTGCAGTGGAACGCGGTCGCCGCCTTGCCGAGCATTTCGGGCATGGTGCGCTTCATGAAGACGAACTGCGAGCCCTGCTGGCAGGCGGCGAGCCCGCTGCCGGTCTTTTCGAAGCGCAGCCGGTCATCAGGCCGCGCGCGGATCTCCTCGACGACACCTGCAGCGCGCGCATCGAGCCAGAGCCAGCCCTTGGCCACCGGTTCGCCCTTGCCATCGATCAGCCAGGTGCCGTCGCCCTGCCCGGTGACCGCGATGGCGACGGTCCGGCTGGCGAGATCGGGCACCTTGTCGGCAAGCTGGCGCAGGGTCGTGGCGGCGTCGGCCCATGTGCGCGCCAGATCCTGTTCGGCGCCGCCGCCCGGCAACGTTTCATAATGGTTCGGCGTTGCCGCGGCCGCGATCTGGCGGCCCGCCGTGTCGAAGGCGATGGACTTGATGACGGAGGTGCCGGCATCGATGCCGATCAGTATGTCGCGCATCACGCGAGCTCCATGCCGTGCGAGATGGCCTTGCCGCTCGCCTGGTCGAAGACGTGCAGGTTTTTCGGATCGATGCTGACATTGATGGGCGCGCCGAGGTCGAGCCGGGTGCGGTCATGCTCGACCAGAACCAGCGAGCCGCCGGCGAAGTCGGCGGCGATGTGGGTCTGGTCGCCGAGCCACTGGTTGGCCGAGACCCTGGCCGGGACACCTTCCTTCGAGCGCCGGACCGCGTAGGGTCTGATGCCGATGACCACCCGTTCGCGGCTGAGCAGCTGGTCGCGCACCGGAGCGCTGAAAGCGTCCTTGTCGTAGTCGAGCGACAGCCCGTCGGGCAGCCTGAGATTGATGCGGCCGGCGGCGGTCCCGACAAAGGCCTCGAAGACGTTCATCGGCGGCTCGCCGACGAAGGTGCCGGTGAACAGGTTCGCCGGACGCTCCTTGATCCTGTCGGGAGTGTCGAACTGCTGCAGCACGCCGCCTTCCATCACCGCGATGCGGTCGGCAAGTGCATTGGCCTCGGTCTGATCGTGGGTGACCAGGATCGCGGTCAGTCCACGCTCCTTGATGAAGTGCTTGATACGGCCGCGCAGCACGGCGCGAAGCCGCGGCTCGAGTTGCCCCATCGGCTCGTCGAGCAAATGCAGGTCGGCTTCCCGGATCAACGCCCGGCCAAGACTGGCGCGCTGCTGCTGGCCGCCCGAAATGGAACTGGGATAGCGCTCCAATATGTCCTCGATCTCCAGCAGTTTGGCGATGCTGGCGACCTTGGCATCGACCTCGCTCCTGGGCAGCCGGGCAGCCTTGAGGGCAAAGGCCATGTTCTCGCGCACGGTCAGCGGCGGATAGAGCGAGTAGCCCTCGAAGGCCATCGCCACATTGCGTCTGACCGGCGGCAAGGTGTGTACTTTGCGGCCGGCGACCGCGATCGTGCCGCGCGAGACTTCCTCAAAGCCGGCAATCATGCGCAGCGTCGAGGTCTTGCCGCAGCCCGACGAGCCGAGCAGCGCAACGATCTCGCCCTTGCCGATCTCCATCGTCAGGTTCTTGACGGCGTGAACGCCCCTGTCGATCGGGCCGTAGAACTTGTCGACGCCGGAAATGGTGAGTGCGCTGGCGCTCATGCCGCTTCTCCGTTGCGTAGTTTGACGACGTTCTTCGCGCCGATGCGCTCGCCGCTCGCCCGATCGAACAGCAAGGCGCTCTTGCCGTCGACGACGATATGCGCCTTGCCTTCGCTGCGGCCCGGCGTTCCGGCAGGGCGCGAGACCAGGATTTCACGGCCACGAACGGTGCGCACCAGGGTGACGATCTTCTCGTTGAGCGGCGTCTCGGCCTCGACCGTCACCGGAATGGCGCCGGGCTCGTTTTCGCCAACGAAATGCAGTGCCTCGGGTCTCAGCCCGATGATGCAGTCGCGGCCGACGGCGGTCTCGGGAACATCGGCGAGATGGACCTGCACGTTGGACAGGCCGACATAACCTCCCCTGGCACCACGCGCAGGCTTGACGTCGAGCAGGTTGATGGTCGGGTCGCCGAACAGCCGCGCGATCTCGATGTCGGCGGGCTCGCGATAGATCTGCTCCGGCGTGCCGAGCTGCCGGATGACGCCTTGCGACATCACCGCGATACGGTCGCCGAGCGCCATGGCTTCCTTGTAGTCCTGGGTGACGTAGACGACGGTGGCGCCGCGATCGGCGAGCAGCCTGGGCAATTCGAGCCGCATCTCGAAACGCAGCTTGGCGTCGACATTGCGCAAGGGGTCGTCGAGCAAGAGGAGCGGCGGCGAACCGACCAGAGCGCGCGCAAGTGCGGTGCGCTGCTTCTGGCCGTTGGACAGCGCGCGTGGCTTGTGGCTGAGCACATGGCCGATCTTCAACAGCTTGGCGACGCTCTCGACGCCGGCCTTGATCGCGCCCTGTGAGGAACGCTTGGCCTCGAGCGGCGTCGCGATGTTGTCGAACGCGCTCATATGCGGAAACAGCGCGAAATTCTGGAACGCCATGCCGACGCCACGGAACTCCGCGTCGACATCGGTCATGTCCTCGCCGCCGATGAGGATCTTGCCTTCGTCGGGATCGATGACGCCGGCGACGAGGCGCAGCAGCACAGTCTTGCCGGCGCCCGAAGGTCCGAACAGCACCAGCGTCTCGCCATCCGCGACGGTCAACGACAAATTGTCGAGGACGGTCTGGCTCTTGTAGCGCTTGACGAGGTTTCTGAGTTCGAGGCTGGCCATTTCTATCCTTTCACCGCGCCGAGCGACAGGCCTTCGACCAGATAGCGCTGTGCGTAGAGGGCGAGCGCCAGCGTCGGCGTGATCGACAAGACGATGGCCGCCGAAATCTGGCCATACTGGATGCCGGATGAGGTGATGAAGGCGAGCGCGCCGACCGTCACCGGCTGCTTGTCGGCCGAAGCCAGCACCAGCGCGAAGACGAAATTGTTCCAGGCGAAGATGAAGGCGAGCAGGCCGGCCGCCGCGATGCCCGGACCGGCGAGCGGCAGCGCGATCTTGCGGAAGGTGGCGAACCACGAATGGCCGCCGATGCGGTAGGCGTATTCGATGTCGGCCGGGATATCCTCGAAATAGCCGCGCACGATCCACAGGATCAACGGCAGGCAGATCAGCTGGTAGACCCAGATCAGCCCGATATAGGTGTTGGCCAGGCCGAGCTTCTGGAAATAGAGGGTCAGCGGCAACAGCACCAGGAGCGCCGGCGCGAACTTGAACGACAGAAGCGTGAAGGCGATGTCCTCCGAACCGCGGAATTTGTGGCGCGCGAAGGCGTAGGCGGCCGGCACGCCGAGCAGCAGCGAGACGGCGACCGAGGTTACCGACAGGAACACCGAGTTCCAGAGATTGCGCATGAAGGCGATGTCGAGCGTGCCGGCTGCGGTCATCAGCTTGCCGGTGATCAGCGCCGTGTAATTGGCGAGCGTCGGTTCGAAGATGAGCTGCGGCGGGATGCGCAGGATGGTCTCGTTGGTCTGGAACGACATCATGAAAATCCAGACGATCGGGAACATGAAGAAGATCACCACCAGGGTCAGTGCTGCGCCGCGCAGGATGCGTTCGAGAAGCGAGGGGTGTTCCATCGCCGCCTCCTATGCCTGGCCACGGGCGCGTTCGCGCAGCCTGAGCCAGTTCTTGATGAAGATGTTGGAGAGTAAATAGGTGATCGCCCACAGGATGATCATCAGCGCCGCCGAGCGGCCGACATTGGTCGACTGGAAGAAGTTGAGATAGGCCTCGACCTGGAAGACGGTCAGCGTGTCGCCCGGCCCGCCCTGGGTCATCGCGTAGATGATGTCGAACTGCTGGATCGAATCGAGCAGGCGGAACAGCGTCGCCGTCAGGATGTAGGGCGTCAGCATCGGCAGCGTGATGCGGAAGAAGACGAAGCTCCTCGGCACGCCGTCGAGTGCGGCTGCCTCGAAGGGCTGCGTCGGCAGGCTGCGCAGGCCGGCGAGCAGCAGGATCATGATGAAGGGCGTGTAGACCCAGATGTCGACGAGCACGACGGTGAACAGCGCGGTCGACGGCGACGACGCCCAGCGGAAATCCTGCAGCCCGATGAGGCTGGCGAGATAGCTCAGCACGCCGAAGCCGGGATTGGTCATCAGCTTCCACATCAGCGCGGCCAGCGCCGGCGCCGTCATCAGCGGCATCAAGAGCATGATCGAGATGAAGTTGTTGAGCGTCGAGCGCTTCTGCAGCAGCAAGGCGATAGCGAGACCCAGAAGCAGTTCCAGCACGACCGTGGTGCCGGCATAGACCAGCGAGACTTTCAACGTGTTCCAGAACTTCGGATCGGTAAAGAAGGAGATGTAGTTGTCGCCCCAGTTGAACTGGCGCGCCCAGGGCTGGCTCAGACGGTAGCGCTGGAAGGAATAGACCACCGAGGTCAGGAACGGGATCAGGATGCCGATGCAGACCAGCAAGGCCGGCAGGCTGAGCACATAGGGCAGCACCCGCTTGCTGATCCTGAAGCCGGATGGCCTGGGCCTTTGCGATACCACCGCAGTCATCGAGCTGCTCCGTTGTTGCCTCGCCCTGCCGGCCGCCCAAGGGAGCAAGGCGGCCGGTCGGGCGAAATGGCGGTCACCTTTCGGCACCGCGTCGCAAACGTGAAAAGGTGTAACCAGGGCCGACCCGCCAAGCAGGCCGGCGTCCTTGCGACTTAACCGAGACCGGCTTCCTTGAGCTGGCCGTTGATGCTCTCGGCGAGCTTGTCGAGGCCCTCGTCTACCGGCACTTCCTTGGCCACCATCTTCTGCAGCGTCGCCGCCCATTCGGTGGTGAGGTCGAAGAACAGCGGCTGCGCCGTGAACTTGATCGACGCGCCGGCCGCCGAAGCGTCGAACATCTCGACATAGCCGGGATAGCTCTTGTTCAGCTTCTCGCGGAACATCTCGTCCTTCCACACCGACTGGCGGACCGGATCGACGAAGTCCATCTTGGTGGCGCCGAACAGCCCGTGCTCCGGTCCCGAGGCCCATTGCAGGAAGTACCAGGTCGCGTCCTTGTCCTTGGAGAAGTTGGACATCGCCAGCGACCAGATCCAGATATTGGGCGTCGAGGCCTTGGCTTCCGGGTTGGCGGTGAAGGCGGCATAGGCGAGCTTGCCGGCCATCTTGTTGTCGCCGCCATTCATGAAGTAGCCGAGGCAGTCGGCGTCGAAGATCATCGCCGAGGCGCCGGCGCCGAGATCGGTACCGACCTGGTACCAGGTGTAGGTCGACCAGTCCTTGGGGCCGCTCTCCTGGATCATCTGCACCCATTTGGCATGGAAGGCCTTTGAGCCGGCGGTGTTCATCGCCGCCGCGAGCTTGCCATCGGCAGAAACAGTCAGATCCTTCTCGTTGAAGTTCGAGTAGGCCGACAGGAAGCCCGGATGGATCGTCGCCCAGGAGCGCGAGCCGCGCACGCCGATGCCGTAGACACCGCTGCCGATATCCTTCTGCAGCTTGGCCGCCGTCGTGATCATCTCGTCCAGATTGCCGGGGACGCCGACGCCGGCCTTGTCGAACATGCCCTTGTTGTAGGTGATGTTGTTCTGCTCGAAGGCCCACGGAATGCACCACTGCTTGGCGTCTTCCGAACCCAGAGCGCCACCCGGCTTGCCGTTCCAGGCGCAGGACGACTTCACGCCTGGGAGAAAATCGTCCCAGGCATAGTTCGGGTTGGTCTTGGCCGGATCCTTGATCCATTCGTTGAGGTCGGTGATCCAGCCGGCTGGGCCATAGGTCCAGGTCATGTAGGCGCCGGTCATGAAGGCGTCGTATTCGGGCGAGCTCGCCGACAGGGCCGCGGTCACCTTGTCGAAATAGACGTCTTCGGGGAAGACGTCATAGACGACGTTCATGCCGGTCAGCTTCTTGAAGTTCTCCAGGTCGGCGATCATCGCATCGGCATAGGGATGCTTGTTGAGCAGGAGCTTGATGGTCTTGCCCTTATGCGCCTGCCAGTCGAAGTCGGCGGCGAGCGCGCGGGTCTGGCCCAGGTTGAGCAGCGTGCCGGCGGTGCCGGCAGCCAGGCCCATGGCTCCCAGGCCCTTGATCAGTCCGCGACGGTCGACTTGTCCGCGCAGGAAGGCGTCTATGAGGTCTTTCTCTTTCTCATGCATTTCGTCTTCTCCTCCACAGGGTAGTTTCAACTGAACCGTTGCCGGCTACCCGACCGGCGTCTCTTCCACGAGCGATCGCGCCGTCCGCTCGTCTGTTATCAGGCCCTTGAGATAGCGCCCCTCCAGCACCGACTTAATGGCGCGAACCTTGATCTTGCCGCCGGCGACGGCGACGATCCGGCGGCTGGCGATGTCCTCGCGCGCCAGCGCCAGCGCCCGGTTGGAAACGGTCGTCGCCACCGCCTTGCCGGCCTCGTCGAAGAAATGGCCGAGCAATTCGCCGACGCCGCCGTTGCGGCGGATCTCCTCCATCTCACCCTTCTCGATCATGCCGGTGGCGACCAGCGAAGCCTCGCGTTCGGCGGTGCCGATGCCGGCGAACAGCAGGTCGGCGGATTTGGCGAGATCGAAGACCTCGCTAACGCCCTTCTGGCCCAGCAGCACGATGCGGTCCTCCGCCGTGTTGGCGAACATCGGCACCGGCATCACATAGGCTTCGGCGCCGGTGCGTTCGGCGAGACGGTGGATGACGTCATGCGGGTTGGCCGAGAATTTCCGCGTCAGGCCGCCGAGCAACGAAACGAAACGGATCCGGTCGGTGGTCGTGCGCGGCAGATATTCCACGCAAGCCGCGAGCGTGCGGCCATGGCCGACACCGATCAGCGCCTGCTCGCCGCGTTCGATCTCGCGCTTGAGGAACTGCGCTCCGGCAATGCCGAGCGCCTTGAGCGGCAGGTCCTCGGAATCGAAATCCGGGACCACCTCGCAATAGTCGAGGCCGTAGCGGCGGGACAATTCGTCCTCGAGTTCGACGCATTCCGACACTTCGCCGTCGATATAGACCTTCACCAGCCCTTCCTGGTTGGCCTTGGTGATGAGGCGGTGGGCCTTGAGGCTGGTCAGCCCCAGCCGCTTGGCGACCTCGGACTGGGTCAGGCCACCAGCGTAATGAAGCCACGCAGCCCGCGCCGCCATGCTGGCATCATCGTCGCGCAAAAGGCCGTTTCCAAAACCAACCACGTTTCCGTCCCGGTGATATTTTTATCAGTTGATGCAAAATTTTTCACATGGATTGACCGAAGTCAAGCGTCACCTTTCAAAATCGCATGGCGGTTGGCCGGCCGGCCGCGCCGCGGTTCGGCCGGAACTTCAGGAGGGCAAAGAGGTTCTTACATCGAGGTCGCGGCGCGCCGGCCGGCCACAAGCAACGCCGGCGCCGAGCGGTGCCAAAAACCCGGGGGGAAGGTGGAGAGGCGGAGCAGTGGCGCCGCCTGACAGGACAATGTTCGAGCCGCTTTGCTGCGATATGCCGCTTCATCCGACATGGCCCGATCTTGTCGCACGGCTGCTGTTTGTGGTGCTGGCAGGTTTTCTCATTGGCCTGAACAGAGAGGCGCGTGGCCACACCGCCGGGCTTCGGACGACCATCCTCGTCGGCCTTGCGGCCGCGGTTGCGATGATCCAGGCCAACTTGCTGCTTGATACGACAGGCAAGGGAATGGATTTCTTCTCCCGCATGGACGTGCTGCGCCTCCCGCTTGGCGTGCTGACCGGCGTGGGCTTCATCGGCGGCGGTGCCATCCTTCGGCGCGGCGACCTCGTGACCGGTGTCACCACCGCGGCCACCATGTGGATCATGACGATGATCGGACTTGCGTTTGGCGGCGGCCAGTTCGGTCTTGCGGGAATTGCAACCGTGCTGACGCTGCTGACGCTTCAGGTGTTGAAATGGGTCGATCTCAAGATCCCGCGCGACCACCATGCGATCCTGTCGGTTTCCTGGGCGAAAAGTTCACCGCCCGACCTTCAAGAGATGGTGCGGCCGCTCGGCTATGACGCACGCCTTGCCACGATGGAGCATGATTTCAGCCGCGACCGCTTCGTCTACTCGTTCAATCTCGAATGGAGACAGCCCGATGCGACCGAACCTTCAACGGAAATCCTGGCGCTGGTCGCCCGCGAATGTGAGATCGAGCGATTTGATCTAGTCGGCGAGAAAGCGTCCTGAAGAGAAACGTTCCCACCCCGACGCGCTTAAACCCCACCCACTTGCGCCCCACGCAGAAACTCGATCACCATCGCCGCCGTCCAGGTGAAACGGCCGCCGCCGAGCGGCTCACCGGTCAGCGGGTCGTAGTATTCGGCAAATCCGCTCTCCCGGATCAGGTCGAGGCTGGATCGCGTGATGCGCCGTGCGACCTGACCGTGGCCGGCGGCGGCAAGGCCGTCGGCGATCATGTAGTTGACCACTAGCCAGACCGGGCCGCGCCAGTAGCGTTTGGCGTCGAAGCGGGGATCGGCGGGATCATGTGACGGCACGACGTAACGCATAGTGCCGGCAAGGCGTTCGACGGTCGCGGCGACTGCAGCGGCTCGGTTTTTCGGGATCGCGGCAAAGGCCGGCAGGATGCCGCCAACCGAGGCGCTGTCGACAAGCCTGCCGGAGACGCGGTCGAGACAGAGGTATTGACCGTGTGCGTCGCTCCATAGCCGCTCCATGGCGACCAGGCCCTTCTCGGCAAAGGCACGGTTGGCTTTGGCGATCGCCGTCTCGCCAAGCGCTTCGGCAAGATCGGCAAGGTCGGTGGTGGCGCGGATCAGGATGGCGTTGAAGCCGGGATCGACAATCTGGAAAGGCGAGGCATCGTGCAGTTTCGCATTGTCCCAACCGAGCCCGCGAAAACGCTGCACCAGCCAGAGATAACGATCGTACTGCGCCTTGGTCGGGCGATGTGCCGGATCGGCATGCAAGGTATCACGGCGGGTATAGGGCTCGATGCCTTCGGTCGGCACGCGCTCGAAGGCGGCGTCCCAATCGATGGAATTGTCGCGGCCGGATTCCCAGGGATGGATGATGGCGACCAGCCCCTCACCTTTCGGATCACGATTTTCGTAGAACCAGCGATGCCAGGCGTCGATCTTCGGCAGCAGCGCGCGGGCACGCTCGGCGGCCAATGTCCTGTCCTTGGCGCGGTCGAACAGGCGCCGCACGGCAAAGCCTGCGACGGCTGGCTGGGTGATGCCCGATGTGGCGGTCGGGCGACCGGTTCGCCAGACCTCGGGACCGGGAAAATAACCGTCGTTCCAGACATGGAAGACGATATGCGGCACCATGCCGTCCGGCCACTGATGCGCAAACAACGTCTCGATCTCGGTCCAGGCGCGCGCTTCGTCATAATGGGCAAGACCGAGCGCCGTCAGGCAGGAATCCCAGTTCCACTGGAACGGATAGAGACCTTTTGTCGGGATGGTATAGGTCCCCTGATCGTTCTCCTTCAGCACTTCGACGGCGCGGGCGATGATGTCATTGGTGGCATGAGCGGTCATGGACGTTTCAGGTCTTTCACAAGGCTTGCGTCGTTTCGGGGTCGAACCAGCGGATGCGGTCGGGCTTGGGAGCGAGCCGCAGGCGATCGCCGACGGTAATGGCTACGCCGGACTCGAGCACGGCCCGGAACAGGCTGCCCTCGACATCGCAGGTGACCAGCGTGTGCGGCCCGAGCGGCTCGATGATCCGCACCGTGGCGAGCAGGCCCTCGCCGCCGGCATCGACATCCTCGGGGCGAATGGCGAACTCGACTTTCTGCCTGTCGGATTTGGGACCGGACAGCGCCAGCCCGGCAACATTCCAGTTTCCGTTCGCTGCCTTGGTCGCGGGCAGGAAATTCATCGGCGGATTGCCGATGAAGGAACCGACGAAGCGCGCGGCCGGATTGCGGTAGACCTCGACCGGCGACGCAGCCTGGACGATGCGGCCCTGATGCATGACGGCAATACGGTCGGCGAGGCTCATCGCCTCGACCTGGTCGTGGGTGACATAGATGGTGGTGGTCTTCGACCCGGCAAGGACGCCCTTGAGTTCGGCCCGCATTTCCAGCCGCAGCAGCGCGTCGAGGTTCGACAGCGGCTCGTCCATCAGGATGACGTCGGGCTCCATGGCGAGCGCGCGAGCGACGGCGACACGCTGGCGCTGGCCGCCTGACAACTGGCCGGAGTAGCGATTCAGCAATTGCTCGATATGCATGAGTTCGGCGGTGCGGTTGACGCGGCGCTCGATTTCCTGCCGCGGCAATTTCTTCATACGCAGGCCGAAGGCGATGTTCTCGAACACGGTCAGGTGTGGAAAGACGGCATAGTTCTGGAACACCATGGCAATGCCGCGATCGCGCGGCGGCAGATGATCGATACGGCGGCCGCCGATCCAGACCTCGCCCTGGCTTGGCGTCTCCAGCCCGGCGACGATCCTGAGCAGCGTGGTCTTGCCGCAGCCCGAGGCGCCGAGCAGCACCATGAATTCCTGATCGGCGATGGTGAGATCGACCTGATGCAGCGCGGTGAAGTCACCGAAGCGCTTGGCCACGCCCTTGATTGCGATTTCAGCCATCAACCGTCTCCGTGGCGCGTGTCATCGGTTGGCGATCCCCCACATGGCGAACAGGTATTTGCGGACGGCGAAGATGAAGATCAGCGCCGGCACGACCAGCGCCGCGCCACCCGCGAATTTGAGATAGAGCGGCGACTCGCCAAGGCTTTGCAGCAGGAAGGCGGTCAGCGTGCGGTTCTCGATGGTGAGCACGGCGGCGGCAAACACCTCGTTCCAGGAGATGGTGAAGGCAAATACCGCCGAAGCGGCGATGCCGGGCAGCGCCAGCGGCAGGATGACCTTGCGAGAGGCTTGCCAGCGTGTGCAGCCGAGCGTCCAGGCCGCTTCCTCGAGTTCGACCGGAATGCCTGAGAAGAGCGAGAAGGTGATGAGCACGGCGAACGGCAGCGCCAGCGTGGTGTGGACCAGCGCCAGCCCGATGGCGGTGTCGTCCAGGCCGGTGTGGATGAACATCACCGCCAGCGGCAAGGCGAGAAGCGGCAGTGGGAAGGCGCGGGTCATCAGCACCAGGAAGCGGAACGTGCCCTTCCCCGGAAAATCGAAGCGCGACAGCGCGTAGCCGGCCGGCGCGCCGAAGCCGATTGCCAGGATCATCGTCAGCGTGGCGACGAGCACCGAGTTCCACAGCGCCCTGGCGACGCCGGCGAAATTGATGAAGAACGACAGGCTGCCGAGGTCGAAGGACGGGAGGAAGCGCTTGGGGAACGCGGTGACCTCGCCGGGCGACGACAGCGCATTGACGATCAGGAGGTAAATCGGCAGCAGCACCCAGACGCAGAGCACGATCGCGGTGGCGATCAGCAGCCAGTTGCCGGCCTTGCGGGCATCGGCTGGCGTGGCGACCTGTGCTTCGGCCACGGCGCTCATATCCGGGCCTCCTTCATATCCGGGCTTCCTTCATACCCTGTCCTCCTTCATATCCTGGCTTCCCTGGGCACGCGCAGCACCCTGAGGAAGAACAGCGTGAAGCCGATCGAGATGGCGAGGATAAGCAGCGCGGAGGCGGCGGCGACATTGCGGTCCTGCAACGTGAATTGCCAGTTGTAGGTCTCACCCATCAGCACCGGCAGGTTGGTGCCGCCAAGTGCCGCGACCACGGCGAAGACCTCGAAGGCGAGGATGACGCGCAGGATGATGGCCGTCTGCAGGCTGGGACGAAGCAGCGGCAGCGTGATGCGCACAAAGCGCTGCCACGGGCTTGCCCCGAACACTTCCGCCGCCTCGTAATATTCCTTGGGGATCAGGCCCATGCCGGCGACGAGGATGACCATCATGATCGCGGTGGCCCGCCAGATCTCGGCCAGCGCCACGGCGATGAAGATGGTCAGCTTGCTCTGGTAGCCGAGGAACATGACCGGCCTGTCGACGATGCCGAAACTGGAAAGCAGCGTGTTGAGGAAGCCGGACTGGTCGAAGATGGCGAGCCAGATCAGGCCGGCGGCGAGATCGGAAATGCCGAGCGGGATGGCGAAGACGTAGAGCACGGCACTTCGTCCGGTCTCCAGCCGCGAAACCACGCTGGCCATCAAAAGAGCCATGACCAATTGGATCGGCACGACGATTGCCGCCAGCAGCAGCGTGTTGCGGACGGTGGCGGGGAATTTCCAGCTGCCGGCCATGGTGCGGAAATTATCGAGTGTGAAGGCGCCGTCGCGGGTCACCGCCTCGAAGACGACCAACGCGAATGGATAGAGGAAGAAGATGCAGAGGAACAAGGTCGCCGGCATCAGCAGCAGATAGGGCAGAGCCTTGCCGTGCATGGTGTTCATCCTTTGCGATGCCGCGGCGTGGGCGCCCGGAGTGCAACAAAACTCCGGACGCCCCCTTTGGAGGATATCAGTCGACGGGACAAGCGCCGTCGGATGGCTTGTCGGGCGCCCAGCACGGCGCCTTGGACTGGTCGATGATCGCCCTGAGCGCCGTCGCCTCTTCCGCGAGCACGCCATGCACGTCCTCGCCGCCGAGCACGATGCGCTCGAAACTGTCGGTGTAGATCTGGTTGAACTTGCCGCCGAGGTCGCCAAGACCCATCGGCAACAACGCCGGCATCGCATCGGGAGCTCCGGTCATGGTGGCGATCGCCGGGCCGAAGGCCTTCACCGAAGCCGGCATGTCGTCGGGCAGCTTGACGTCGACGACGGGGAAGAAATTGGTCGCCCTGAGCGTGGCGATCTGGGTTTCGGGCTTGAGCATATAGGCGACTAGCGCCTTCGCCTTGTCCATGTCAGGCGAAGTCTTGGGAATGGCGACACCGGCAACGACAGGCATGAAGCCGCGACCGGCGGGGCCAGCCGGGGCCGGGAAAGCGACGAAGTCGTCAGGCTTCTTGTTGAATGCATCGGCGAGCCGCGCGACGTGATCGAATGCCACCCAGACTTCGCCCGAAAGCAGCGGCTCCTGCATGAAGGCGTAGTTGGTCGAGTTCGGGTTGGTGTACTGCCACAATTCCTTGAACTTGTTCCATGCCGTCTCGGCCTCGGCCGAACGGAACTTGGTGACCATCGAACCCGTATAGGACGGATAGAGGAAGCCCTCGAAGAAGCGATGCTTCAGCCCCTTGGGGCCGGCCGGAAAGCCGAATTTCGGCGAACCAGTCTTCTCGGCGATGGTTTTCGACCATTCGATCAACTGGTCATAGGTGATGGTGTTGAGGTCGACGCCCGCGGGCAGGTATTGCAAGGCCTGCTTGTTGGCGGCCATCAGGTAGGTTGCCTGCATCCAGGGCAGGTACTTCTGTTCGCCGGTGCCGAGCATGCCGAGCTTCCTGTAGGCCTCGTTGACCTTGACGCTGCCGACATCGACTCCGGACAGGTCGACGAGGTTCGCGCCGACGGTCGAGAAATCGCCATGCAGGCCGCCCAGCAGACCGATGGTGCCGGAGCCGGCCTGCAATTCGGCCTGCAGGCGGGTGAGCCAGGGGCCGTCCTCGGCGACCTGGTAGTCGACCGGACCGTCGAAGCCTTTCAGCACCTCGTCGCGCATCTTCTGCGCTTCCTCGACCGGGCGGGCCTGCGTCGACCAGAACAGCACCTGCTGAGCATCGGCGCCACCAGCGGCGACCGACAGTGCCAGCGCGGCGCCCGCCAGTGTCTTCAATGCTTTCATCATGGTCTTCCTCCCTGGATACGCGCCGTCATGACGGCGTCAGCTTCTTGTTCGCGGCGCAGGCCCGTGGCTTGCCCGCGCAACCAGTGTCGGCCGGATCAGCCGCGTCAGCGGTTTGCCGGGCTTCGCGGCGATGACGGCAAGCAGCATGTCGGCGATTTCACGCGCGCATTGGCGGATCGAGGCGTCGAACGTGGTGAGGCCCGGTGGCGCATAGGCCGATGCGGCGATGTTGTCGAAACCGATGACGGAAAGGTCCCGCGGCACGACGAGCCCCGCACGCGTCGCCTCTTCCATCACCGTCAGCGCCAGTTCGTCGAACAGGGCGATGACGGCGGTCGGCCGGCCAGGCCCATGCAGCATCTGGTTGACGGCCTGGACACGGGCTTCATGGTCGAAGCGCGGCGCCGTCGCCACGTCGAGCCGCACCGACGGGTCGCCCCGCCGGGCGATGGCTGCGGCAAGACCGTCCTGCCTGAGATGGCGGAAGGTCATCGGCTCGGAGATCGTCACCAGGCCGAAATGGCGGTGCCCGAGATCATAGAGCATGTCGAAGGCTTCGCCGAACGCGTATGCGCCGTCGGTGTCGAGCCAGTTGTAGCCAAAATCGCTGTCGAGCAGCCTGCCGTGAGCGACGAACGGAAAGCCGCGCTCGCGCAAATAGACCAGGCGCTCGTCGACCTCGGCGATACGCGTGACGACGACGCCATCGGCGCGCCCGGATTCCACGACATGGCGCAGCACGGACAGCTCCGAATGGCCAAATGCGGCGGTGGCAAGGATGAGGTCGGCGCCATGCGACACCAGCCCTTCGCCGAGCCCGGTGACGAATTCGCCCAGAAAGGAATCGACAAGATTGGGTCCACGTATCGGCAACACCAGGCCGACGAAACCGCTGCGGCCGGAGACCAGCGTGCGCGCCGCGGTGTTGGGCACGTAGCCGGCCTGGCGCGCCGCCTGCGCGACACGCTCACGGGTCTTGAGCGCTATCTGCTCATGGCCGGCAAGCGCTCGCGAGACGGTCGTGATCGACAGGTCGAGGCTTGCCGCAAGCTCCTTCAGCGTGATGACGCGTGTTGTCACCGATCCTCCCTCGAACGAGTTTGAAACGTTTGTAATTGGCTTTTGCAAAAATGCAAACGTTTTAAATTGCGATCAGACGATCTCGTGCCCGGGTACGGAACGCAGCGAGCGCGAGGCGGCCCGCGCTATTCCGCAGGCCGCCTGACCGATGCCAGCCGATTTGAAGGGAGCAGCCCTTACTGCAAGGTCCGTGCGGCGGAAGGTATGGAATGATCCCGCGCGATGCCGGCATCGGCGTCGCCCTCGGCGAGCGAACGATCGAGGCCGGTCGCCACCACCGAGACCCTGAAGCGGCCTTCCATGCTCTTGTCGAAGATGGCGCCGACGATGATGTCGGCATCCTCGTAGACTTCCTCGCGGATGCGCGTGGCAGCCTCGTCGACCTCGAACAGGGTCATGTCCCTGCCGCCCGAGATCGACACCAGGACGCCCTTGGCGCCCTTCATGGACATTTCGTCGAGCAGCGGGTTGGCGATCGCGGCTTCCGCCGCCTTCATCGCCCGGCCGTCGCCCGAGGCCTCGCCGGTTCCCATCATGGCGCGGCCCATGCCGCGCATCACCGATTTGACGTCGGCGAAGTCGAGATTGATCAGGCCTTCCTTGACGATGAGGTCGGTGATGCAGCTGACGCCGGAATAAAGCACCCGGTCGGCGATGACGAAGGCATCGGCGAAGGTGGTTTTGGCATCGGCGATCCGGAACAGGTTCTGGTTGGGGATCACGATGACCGTGTCGGCGGCCTCGCGCAGCCGCTCGATGCCCTCTTCGGCCATCTGCATGCGGCGCCTGCCCTCGAAGGTGAACGGCTTGGTGACGACGCCGACCGTCAGGATGCCGGCCTTGCGCGCCGCCTGGGCGATGATCGGAGCCGCACCGGTGCCGGTGCCGCCGCCCATGCCGGCGGTGACGAAACACATGTGCGTGCCGGCCAGATGATCCATGATCTCGTCGAGCGATTCCTCTGCAGCGGCACGGCCGATCTCGGGCAGCGAACCGGCGCCAAGGCCTTCCGTGACGTGCGCGCCAAGCTGGATCAGCCGCGTCGCCTTGGACATGGTCAGCGCCTGGGCATCGGTGTTGGCGGCAATGAACTCGGTTCCCTGAAGCTGTTCCACGATCATGTTGTTGATCGCGTTGCCGCCGCCGCCGCCGACACCGATCACGGTGATCTTGGGTCTCATCTCGGAGATTTCCGGCTTCTTGAACTCGGCCATGTCTGCTTCTCCTTCGCCAACTGCGTGTACTTCACGACCCACAAGCAGACCGCCTGCAAGACATTGCAATCGAGCGGCATGACGCGAATCAGTCCGTTCGGATGGGTACCCCAAAAAGCCAGAGAGCGAGCGGACGTGCAAGTGCGGGAAGGTCAAGATTTGTGATGAAGAGGTCGAGCTACGAGAACGACTGTCCGGTTTCGGACGATCGCGATAGTGTCGCCGTGGATCAGGCACCACGCGGAGTGCCTGTCGATGGCTGGGTAGAACCCGCCTTGGCCGATCGTCTCAATGGCCAAGGCGACATCTCCGCGGACTTCGTCACCAATCAAAGCTGGAGGGGTATACCCCTCCAGAACCCAAGGGTATGAGAGAATTGTCCAGTTTGTCATCCATGAGATTGCGACCGCGGGGATCGCAGCGCGGACGTTTGCGGCGATGAAGCGCCCCGTCGATCACGGCGCCATGGCCGTCTCGGGCTATACCGTTCCCTGGCATACAGCGGCCGGAACACCGGTCGCCCTTCATGTCTCGTCAGCGCGGCAGGTACGCGACGTGCACGTCGTGCGGCTCGACACGCCCGCGGCTGAGTCGATGGGCTGGCGCGTCGAGTCGACAGGAAATGCCGTGTCCCATCGGGACTTCGATCATGGATCCTTCCTAAGGATCGCGGCGATCGAACTGGCCAAGTCCACCGGGATCGAAGGCGTCGCCTTCGAAGTGTACTTGACCCGCAATGATGGCGCCCGCGTGCTGTTCGAGAGCGGAAACCTGCGCCTCGGCCTGCAGGACGGGCGGCTGACGTCAGGCCTCGACGGCAAGCCGCTCGATAGCGGCGTGGCCTTGCCGGCAAATACCTGGCTCAGGGTCGAGATTTCGTCGAACGACGGCGCGGCCGTGCTGCGGATCGATTCGAACGACCTCCTGTCGCCGTTTCACCTGGATCATCGATTCGACCTGCCATGGCGCCCCCTGCCCGGTGACATGATCTTCGGCACCAGCACGGCAAACGATGTCAGGTCGCTCAATGCGAAGTTCTCTGCGATCTCCCTGCAAACTACGGCTGGTCGTATCGCCTGGACGTTTCCCACCCTGCTGCCGAGCGGCCCGCTCGCCTCGACAGGCACCGATCGCGTCCTCTTCCTGGAAACGATCAACCAGCCCGCCTTCTGCATGACCTCGCGCCGCTGGGACGGGTCGAGTTTCGACCCCCGCCTGGTGCCGTCGCACTACGATGCCGTGCATTGCCACGACGACGACATGGGCGCGTTGCAGTGGCCCGCGTCCTACCAGCTGCAAATCCCCGCCGAAGCGCCGGCCGGCGTCTATGCCTTCGAGGTCGGCCAGGACGAAGGGGCGGAGCGTATCGTCTTCTTCATCACTTCGTCGGTACGCCGCACGCCACTGTTGTTCCTGGTGCCTACGGCCACCTACCTTGCCTACGCGGATGAATTCCTGCCGGCGCATCTCTACGAATGGATGTGCGAGGATCGCGGCCATCGCTTCGCGATCGACAACAACCTGAAGTCTCTCTACGACTACCACAGCGACCTCAGCGGCGTGTCGATCTGTTCCACCAGGAAGCCGAAGGCGACGCTGCGCGACGACTACAAGTACCCGCTGTGCGGCTGTCCGCACAACCTACCGGTCGACCTGCACTTTCTGCGCTTCTGCCACAGCAACGGCATTGCCTTCGATCTCATCACAGACCGCGACCTGCATGAACGGGGCGTAGCCGGCCTGCGGGACTATCACGCGGTCATCACCGGCAGCCATCCCGAATACATGTCGGTCGAGATGGAACATGCCTTGCGCCAGTTCGCGGCGGCGGGCGGCAGCATCGCCTATCTCGGCGGCAATGGTTTTGCCGGCAAGGTGGCGTTCCAAGACGATCTGATGGAACTGCGCCGCTCGCCGCTCGAGGCGGGCCGGACCTGGGACGGTCCCATCGCCGAACAGTCGCTGTCGATCACCAACCAGCCGGGAGGCTACCTGCGCGCCAGCGGGCGCGGCGAGTTCTCGCTGACCGGCGTCGCCATCTCGCTGATGGGTTTCGAAGGCGCACGGCCTTTCACACGCACGCCGGAAAGCCGTCAGCCTTCGGCCGCGTGGTTGTTCGACGGCGTCGCCAGCGAGACCTTCGGCGACGAGGGCATCGTGCTTGGTGGGGCTGCCGGCTACGAGGTCGATGCCACCGACCCGCATCTGGGCACATCCCCCGACACCATCGTCATTGCGCGCGCGACCGGTTTCCCGGACAGCTTCGTCCATGACGCGACCCGTTGGTACGAGGGAGGTGACAGCGAGCGCGACGGGCGCCGCTGCGCCGAGATGACGCTGCGCCATCTGCCTTCGGGCGGTTTGATCTTCTGCGCGAGTTCGGTCGCCTGGTGCGGCGCCTTGCCGGCGGGCGACGCCATGAACGACGTCGGCCGGATCACCAGGAATTTGCTGACGCATCTGGCGGCGGCAACGAGCCGGCAGGCCCCGGATCGATAGCCACGGAAAGGAAGGCAGACCACCGCACACGCGCCGGTTCAAGCAGTTGGCTTGCCGCGCAACGATCGAAGCGTCTATCATGCCTGATCAATCGGCGGCTTGGGTGTTCCCGCCATACCCGGCTCAAGGTTTGTCCGCGGCTGATGTCGTCAGGTCATTTTCAGAACGGATGAAGTAGCGCCCTCGCCAATGGCCGACAGAACACATTTCGGCTTGACCGCCATCGACACCGTGCCCCTGCATGAGAAGGTCTATCTGGAGCTCGTGCGAGCCCTGATGTCGGGCCAATTCCTGCCCGGCCAGAAGCTGACCTCGCGCAAACTCGCCAAGGAACTCGGCACCAGCGACATGCCGGTGCGCAGTGCCTTCATGCGGCTGCAGGCATTGCGGGCGCTGAGCCCGATGCCGAACGGCAGTGTCGAGGTACCGGTGATCTCGGCCGAGCGGTTTTCGCAACTGACCGCCGTGCGCACGCTCCTCGAAGGCCCGGCGACCGAGCTTGCGACGAAACTCATCAACGGCAACAATCTGCGGGCGATCCGACGCCATTGCACCGAATTGACCCTGGCGGCCCGCAAGGGCGATATCGACGACTATCTCAGGAAGAACCACGACTTCAAATTCTCGATCTATCGCCATTGCGGCAACGAGCAGATGATCTTCCTGATCGAAACGGTGTGGATGCAGGTCGGTCCGTTTCTCCGAAACCTCGGCATGGGGTTCGAGGACGACCTCTCCTCCATTCTGGACATCGACTATCACGAGGAAGTCGTCGCGGCGATCGAGGCACAAGACGGCGCGCGGGCGCGGGCGGCCATCGTTCGCGACATCGACGAGGGCGCGGCGCACATCCTGCGGCAGGGCAAGTTCCCGGAAGCGAGGAGCTAGACCGGTGTCTCCTGGGCTCGTCCCCCAGATGCCACTTGGCTTTCCCTTGCCTTGTCGCTATGTTGCGATCGCAAATCGCGCAATTGGTTCCTGAAATGCCTCCCGACATCCCGGTTAATGATTTGAAAAAATGAAGGAAACTCTTCCGACTGACGTCGGAGACGCCTTCATGAACTCATCAGCTGTCTTGTCGTGAAATAGGGTGGCCGCCTTGGGCGCGGCGCCGCAGGGAACCAGAGGTAACGGAAATTGAGCGATGCAATTGCGGACGTTTTGAATTGGCTTGAAAGCCGAGGCGACATCCAGAGCCTGAGGGCCGCGGTGTGCGACCTCAACGGCATCATGCGGGGGAAGCGCATCCCGGTCGAGCAGGCGCGCAAGGCGCTGGAAGGCAAGCTGCGCATGCCCTATTCGCTGATCGGGCTCGATGTCTGGGGCGAGGACATCGAAGGCAACAGCCTGGTCTTCTCGACAGGCGATGCCGATGGCCTTTGCCAATGGACGGGACGCGGCATTCTGCCGGTGGAATGGACGGCGCATCCGACGGCGCTCGTCCCGCTCTGGCTCGCCGACGAGAGCGGCGCGCCCTATCTCGGTGACCCCCGGCGGGCACTGGCCCGCATCCTCGATCGCTACAAGGCGCTCGGCCTCACTCCGGTCGCGGCGACCGAACTCGAATTCTACCTGGTCGATCCGCAATCGCAGCGGCCGGTCGGACCGGTCTCGCCGGTCACCGGGCGACGTCTCGATTCCGACGCAGCGTTGTCGATCGACGAGATCGACGATTTCGAAGCTTTCATCCACGACATCTACGAAGCCTGCCGCGCGCAAGGCATTCCCGTCGACACGGCGATCGCCGAGAACGGCGTCGGCCAGTTCGAGATCAACCTGAACCATGTCGCCGACGCTTTGCGAGCGGCCGACGATGCGGTGTTGTTCAAGCGCACGGTGAAGGGCATTGCCCGCAAGCACGGCTTTGCCGCCTGCTTCATGGCCAAGCCCTATGGCGACCGCGCCGGCAACGGTTTTCACGTCCATTTCAGCCTGGTCGACGACGAAGGGCGCAACGTGTTCGACGACGGCACCGACCAGGGCTCGGACACGATGCGACACGCGGTCGGCGGGCTGCTGGCGGCAATGGCCGAAAGCACGCTGGTGTTCGCGCCGCACTTCAATTCCTACCGCAGGCTGCGCCCGCGATCCTACGCACCGACCGCGGTCGCCTGGGGTTACGAGAACCGGATGGTCGCGATCCGCATCCCCGGCGGCCCGACCGGCGCGCGCCGCATCGAACATCGCGTCTCGGGAGCCGACGCCAACCCCTATCTCGTGCTTGCCGCCATACTGGGCGCGGCACTGATCGGCATCGAGAAGCAGATGTCGCCGGGCGACCCGGCCGGCAATGACGGGCAAGGCGTTGCCCCCGCCAAGCTGCCGCCGGACTGGGCGTCGGCGATCGCGACGTTCGAAAGCGGGACGCATGTGGCGGAGATCTTCCCGGCGATCCTGCGCGACTCCTTCGTCGCCTGCAAACGCCAGGAATTGAATACGTTCGCCCTCAACGTCAGCGATTTCGAGATCGAGACCTATCTCGAAAGCGTCTGAGGCCTTTACGACGACCGCTCGGCCTTCAGCACCGTGACAGCCGCCTCGCTGTTGTGGACGTAATCGTTGGCGTCCGGCTGCTTCTGTACCAGCAGGATGAACAGAAGGTCGGTCAGCGTCAGCTGCGCGTCGCGCGCGGTGATGGAGGAAGAGCGTGCGCGTTCCTCGTCGGCGATGGTGTAGAGGCGGATGTCGGCGACCCGGCTCAGCGGATTGTCGTGAAGGCCGGTGACGGCGATCACGGTGGTGCCACGCTTGGCTGCAAGCTCGGCGATGCGCAAGGTTTCGATGCTGGCGCCGGAATAGGAGAGCGCGAACAGCACATCGTCAGGCCCGAGCGTCGAGGCGTTGGCCATCTGGATATGGCTGTCGCTGTCATGCAGCACATTGCGGCCGAGCTTCATCAGCTTGTAGGAGAAATCGCGCGCCACCAGCGAGGAGGCGCCGACGCCGACCAAATGGACGCGCCGCGCGCCATCCAGCAGCTCCAGCGTCCTGGAGATGACGCGCTCGCTGTTGGCGGCGACGGTCTGCTGCATCGACAGCAGCTTGCTGCCGATCAGCTTCTTCAGGATGACCGGAAAGCCATCGCCGACCTCGATCGAGCCGTGGATGACACCGGCCGGCACCTGCCAATCCTGCGCCTTGGCCTCGCTGACGGCGAGCTTGAGTTCCTGATAGCTGGCATAGCCGAGTTTCTGGCTGAACTTGACGACGCTCGACTGGCTGCGGCCGATCTCGGCCGCGAGTGCGGCCGTCGACAGCCGCAGCATCTGGTCGGGATTGTCGACGATATAACGGCCGATCTCGCGATCGCTGGGCGCCATGCCGTCGAGCTTGGCATTGATCCTGCTTAAGACGGACACGCAATCCCTCGCTGTTCAGACTTGCCAGACGAGGAATAAATTATTCCAATTTCGATTGACAGCCAAGAACGCAGAATTAATTCTCAAACCTGACCCGGGTCACCGCTCGGGATTTGGAGCAGCTTTCCCAGGCAGGTTGCCGGTGTGAGCCTCATCGTCAAGGTATCAGCCATGGACAGATTGCGGATCGTCGGCGGACAGAGACTGCAAGGCGCGGTCACCATATCGGGCGCCAAGAATGCCGCCTTGCCGCAGATCGCGGCCGCACTGCTCAGCCCCTACCCGCTCGAACTGACCAACCTGCCCGATGTGACCGACGTCGAAAATATGCTCGGCGTGGCAAGGCTTCACGGTGCCGAAGTGACAAGGTCCGCCCATGCCGCGACCATCGACACAAGTGCCGCCGTTTCCAAGGAGACGTCCTACGACACGGTGCGGAAGATGCGGGCGACGGTGCTGGTCCTGGCGCCGTTGCTGGCGCGGTTCGGCCACGCTCGGGTTTCGCTGCCGGGCGGCTGCGCGATCGGCGCGCGGCCGGTCGACATGCATGTCGCCGCACTCGCCGCACTCGGCGCCAGGATCGCCATCGAGAACGGCCTGATCGTCGCTTCGGTGCCGAACGGATTGACCGGCACCCGCATCGTGCTCCCCTCGCCATCGGTCGGGGCGACGGAAACCGCCATGATGGCGGCGACCGCGGCCAAGGGCGAAACCGAGATCCTCAACGCCGCGCGCGAACCGGAGGTGGCCGATCTCGCCGCTTGCCTCAACGCCATGGGTGCGCGCATCGAGGGCGCCGGCACGCATCGCATCCTGATCGCGGGCGACACCAACTGGCACGCCGCCAGGCACGACATCATCCCCGACCGCATCGAGGCCGGCACCTATGCCATCGCGGCCGCGATCACCGGCGGCCAGCTCGAACTGACGCACGCCCGGCTCGAACACATGGCCTCGGTGGTGCAACTGTTGGAGGCGACCGGCGTCAGCGTCTGGCCGGGCGACCGTGGCCTCATCGTGTCACGCGACCGGCCGCTCAAGGCAGCCGACCTCACCACGGAACCCTATCCGGGCTTTCCGACCGACCTGCAGGCGCAGTTCATGGCGCTGATGTGCTGCGCGCAGGGCGCCTCGCTGCTGCGCGAAACCATCTTCGAGAACCGCTTCATGCACGTGCCCGAACTGATGCGGCTCGGCGCCAACATCAAGCTGCAAGGCACCATGGCCCTGGTACGCGGCGGCGAGAAGCTGCATGGCGCGCAAGTGATGGCCACCGACCTGCGCGCTTCGGTGTCGCTGGTGCTGGCGGCGCTGGTCAGCGAAGGCGAGACCATCATCAACCGCGTCTATCACCTCGACCGCGGCTATGAGCAACTGGACCGCAAGCTGCGCCTTTGCGGCGCCGACATCGAGCGGCTGGGCGCATGAATACCGACGCGGATTATTTTCTCGGCGTCGATGGCGGCGGCACCGGTTGCCGCGCCCGCCTCGAGGACGCGCAAGGCGCGGTGCTGGGACAAGGCCTATCGGGCCCGGCGACGACGCGGCTCGGCATCGAGGCAGCCTGGGCCTCCATTGCGAAAGCCTTCGGCGCGGCGATCGAGGAAGCAGGTTTCGCGCCGGCCGAGACCGCCCGGATCCATGCCGGAATCGGTCTTGCCGGCATCGGCCGCAAAGGCGCGCTGGAGGCGTTACGGGCAATAGCGCACCCCTTTGCCAGCATCGACTTCGTCAGCGACGGCGTCGGCGCCTGCCTCGGCGCCCATTCGGGTCAGGACGGCGCCATCGTCATTGCCGGGACCGGCTCGATCGGCCTTGGCTTTGTCGAGGGCCGCGACCTGCGCGCCGGCGGCTATGGATTTCCGATCTCCGACGAGGGCAGCGGCGCCGACCTTGGACTGAAAGCCGTGCAGCTGGCGCTGCGCGCCCATGACGGCCGGCACGAACGGACGGCGCTGCTGGCGGAGGTCATGCAGCGCTTCGCGGGCGACCCCATGGAGGCCGTTGCCTGGATGGACCGCGCCAGCGCCACGGACTATGCCGCGCTTGCACCCATGGTGATGCGCCATGCCGACCAGGGCGACCCCGTCGGACGCCGCATCGTGCAAATCGCGGCAGAGCAGATCGACACGCTGGTTCGGGTGCTGTTCGAAAAAGGCGCGCCGCGCGTGACCTTGCTGGGCGGTCTCGCCAGCCCGCTCGAGCCCTGGCTTTCCCCCGATGTCCGGCGTCGCCTGAAGCCGGCCGACGGCGATGCCGTGGCCGGAGCGATCATTCTTGCGAAGAGGTCGGTCTACAAGGGATAGCTGGTAAGAGTAGGAATAAAATATTCCAAATCTCTGTTGACGATGCGAATATCAAATTCTAAAAAGTTAACAAAGAAAAACTGCGGTGACGGACCCAAGGTCCGTCTGCACTGGTTGCCCGTCGAGCCATGCCGGGCGCGCCGTGCAGTATGATTTTTGAGAGCACTGGGATGACCGAGCAAGGGTTGATGTCCGAACTGGACCGGCTGGTTTCCGAGGGCCGGAACCCAAGGACCGTCGACATCGACCTGCTGCCGACCATCGACGTGCTGCGCAGGATCAATGACGAGGACAGGCTTGTCCCGGCGGCCGTCGAAAAGGTCCTGCCGCAAATCGCCGCCGCGGTGGACCAGATCGTGCTCGCCTTCCAGAAAGGCGCGCGGCTCGTCTATATCGGCGCCGGCACCAGCGGCCGGCTTGGCGTGCTCGACGCTTCGGAATGTCCGCCCACCTTCGGTGTGCCCGAAGGCATGGTGGTCGGCCTGATCGCCGGCGGATTAGACGCGCTGGTGCGCTCGCTCGAAGGCGCCGAGGATGACCCGAAGATGGGCGCCAAGGCCTTGCAGGAGATCACGCTCATCGCTGACGACGTCGTGGTAGGTATCGCGGTCAGCGGGCGTACGCCCTATGTGATCGGCGGGCTGACCTATGCCAGGCAGATCGGCGCGACGACCGTCGCGCTGTCCTGCAATCCGGCATCGACCATTGCAGGCATCGCCGACATCGCCATCTCGCCCGTCGTCGGCCCCGAAGTGCTCACCGGCTCGACGCGGCTGAAATCGGGAACCGCGCAGAAGCTGGTGCTCAACATGCTGACCACGGCTTCGATGATCCGCATCGGCAAGAGCTACCAGAATCTGATGGTCGACCTGAACCCGTCGAACCGGAAGCTGGTCGCCCGCGCGGTCAGGATCGTCATGCAGACGACCGGCTGCACCGCGCCGCAGGCGCGACAGGCGCTCGAGCGGACCGGCAATGACGTCAAGCTGGCGATCCTGGTGACCATCACCGGCCTCGATGTCGAGGCGGCGCGGACGGCACTGGTCAAAGCCGGAGGGTTCCTGCGAAAGGCGATCAGCGACGAAGCGGCCCGAAGCAGGTGGGACAAGACGAGGTGAAGCCGCATAGACTGGGCCGATACTTCAAAGCATGTGTGCCTTGGAAGCGGTCGGCAGAACTGCAAGGCATCAAGTGAAATGATGAATGGGAGACAAAAATGGTAAGGCACCTCACAAGAACACTGCTTTCGGGCATTACCCTTGCCGCGATGCTCGGCGTCGCCTCGGTTTCGGCGCAGGCGGCGACATTGCACATGGCCTGGTCGCAGGACGCCACCGGGCTTGACCCGCACAAGCAGACGGCATTTTCCTCGCTGCGGCTTTTGGAGCTCATCTACGAGCCCCTGGTGCGGCTCGACGCCAGCCTGCAGATCATCCCTGCCGTCGCCACCTCCTGGGAGTTTTCGAAAGACGGCAAGGAGCTGACCTTCAAGCTCGATCCCAAGGCGAAATTCCAGGACGGCACGGCGGTCACCTCCGCCGACGTCAAGGCGTCGTTCGAGCGCATCCTCGACGAGAAGACGGGTGCCGCCGCCCGCGCCAATTTTCTGTCGATCGCCAGCATCGACACGCCGGATGCAGGCACCGTCGTATTCCACCTCTCGCAGCCCGACGCGCCGATCCTGACGGCGATGAGCGACGTCAACGCGGCCATCGTTCCGGCGGCTGAAATCAAGGCAGGCTCGATCGGCACCAAAGCGGTCGGTTCCGGCCCGTTCAAGCTCGACAAGTGGGATCCGAACGCCAAGGAAATCTTGAGCGCCAACAAGGACTGGGCCGGCGGCGCCACCGGCGTCGACGGCATCGAGATCAGCGTGCTGCCGGACGAGGCGGCGATCCTCGCGGCCATGCGCACCAAGCAGATCGATTTCGCGTTGCTCAACGATCCGCTGGTCGCCACGCTGGTGCCGAAGGAAGCCACCCTGCAGCTCAACCGCGTGCCCGTGCTTGCCTACAACGTGCTGCAGCTCAACCCGTCGCGCAAGCCGATGACCGAGCTCAAGGTGCGCCAGGCGATCTCCTGCGCCATCGACCGGCAGGAGGTGCTGGACACCGCTGCGCTGGGCGAAGGCAAGGTCACCGGGCCACTGACCATCCCGGCGTTCGCCACCGATCCGAGCCAGTTGTTCTGCTACAAGCGAGATGTCGAAAAGGCCAAGAAGCTGATGGCCGAGGCCGGCTTTGCCGACGGCTTTTCGGCGACCGTGATCGGCGCCACCGGCGAGCCGCCGACGGCGGCGGCCGAAGCCCAGGTCATCCAGTCGCAACTCGCCGAAATCGGCGTCAAGCTCGACATCAAGATGATGGAGCTCAACGTCTATGTCGACGCCTGGCTGAAAGGCGATTTCGACATGGCGATCGCGCTCAACGGCGGTCGTGCCGACCCCTATACGATGTACAACCGCTACTGGACCAAGGCCGGCAATCTGCAGAAGGTGGCGAACTACATCGACGACACGCTGGACAGCCTGATGCAGCAGGGCCGCGCCGAGACCGACCCGGCCAAACGCAAGGCGATCTTCGCCGCGTTCGAGAAGCATCTCGCCGAGATGTCGCCGTGGATCTGGCTCTACACCTCCTACAGCTACACGGCCCAGCAGAAAAACATCGCCGGCTTCGTGCCGACGCCGACCGGCACGCTGTTCAGCCTGAGCAAAGTGACGATCCAATAGCGCCGGATTCGGCAACGGGACGAGAGGTCTTCCTGGCGTGAACTATCTCTTGCGACGGCTGGCGACGTTTCCTCTCGTCCTGCTTGGCGTGTCCATCCTGGTCTTCGTGGCGATCCGGATGGTGCCCGGCGATTCGATCACGGCGATGCTGGGCACCGAGGCCGGCCTGCTGACGCCGGCTCAACGGGATTCGCTCGCCGCCTATTTCGGTATCGACCAGCCCTGGTTCGTCCAGTACTGGCGCTGGATCGGCGGCATCCTGCACGGCAATTTCGGCATCTCCGTCACCTATGGCAGGCCGGTTCTCGACGTCATCCTCGAGCGCTTCCCGCTGACGCTGGAGCTGGCTATGCTTTCCATGATCATCGCGCTTCTGGTCGGCATGCCGGCAGGCATCTATGCCGCCACGCATAGCGAAAAAGCGTCCGACCTCGGCGTGCGTGTCGTCGCCATGATCGGCCAGTCGACGCCGAGCTTCGTGCTTGGCCTGTTGATCATCTACACGCTGTCGGCCGGCTTCGGCGTGCTGCCGGCGATGGGCGAATTCGCGCCGCTCTGGCAGGATCCCCTGCGCAATCTCAGCCAGCTGATCCTGCCAGCCATCACGCTCGGCTTTGCCTTCGCAGCGTCGGTCACCCGTATAGCGCGCTCGGCGATGCTCGATGTGTTGAGCGACGATTATGTGCGCACGGCCCGCAGCAAGGGCGCTTCGGCGCGCAGCGTCATCTGGCGCCACGCTTTGCCCAATGCGCTGATCCCGGTCGTGACGCTGAGCGGCATAGAGTTCGGCTATCTGCTGGGCGGCGCCGTCATCGTCGAGCAGATCTACGCCCTGCCCGGCCTCGGACGCATGGTGCTCGACGCGATCCTGCAGCGCGACTATGCGCTGGTGCAGGGAAGCGTGCTGTTCATCGCCTTCAACTTCATGATCGTCAATCTCCTGGTCGACCTCGCCTATGTCGCGCTCGATCCCCGCATCCGGCTGGGGGAACAGTGATGCGCATCCTGCGCGCCATCTTCGGCCATGGCAGCGGCCGTATCGGCGGCATCATTGTATGCGTCTATCTGCTGCTCGCCATCCTTGGCCTGCTCGGGCTGACGCCGCACAATCCGATCATGCAATACCGTATCGACCGGCTGCACGCGCCCAGTGCCGCCTACTGGATGGGCACCGACCTGTTCGGCCGCGACGTGGCCAGCCGCCTGATGGCGGGCATCGGCCAGTCCTTTACGGTCGCCTTCTTCTCCGTGGCGTTCGCGTCCCTGGCCGGAACGGTCCTGGGACTTGCCGCCGCCTGGCTCGGGCGTCGCTGGGACGGCGTCGTGATGCGCATCATGGACGTGCTGCTGGCTTTCCCGGCGATCCTTCTGGCGCTGCTCATCGTCACCGTCGCCGGACCGGGCACATGGACCAGCGTGGTGGCCATCGGCATCGTCTACACGCCGATCTTCACGCGGGTGGTGCGCGGCCCTGCCCTGTCGCTCAAGACACGCGAATTCGTCGATGCGGCGCGCACCTTCGGCAGCAGTACGAGCTACATCGTGACGCGCCACCTGCTGCTCAACCTCGTGGCGCCGCTGACCGTGCAGGTGACGCTGGCGCTGGCCTGGGCGCTGCTGACCGAAGCCGGCTTGAGCTTCCTGGGCCTAGGCACGCAGCCGCCCGCCGCCTCGCTCGGCCTGATGCTGAGCGACAGCCGCAATCTGATGGAGACCGCACCTTGGCTGATGATCTTCCCAGGCTTGGCGATCATGATCAGCATCCTCGGCTTCAACCTTTTGGGCGACGCCTTACGCGACATTCTAGACCCGAGGATGCGGAGAGCGTTCGCATGACCCCGCTGCTGTCGGTCTCGGACCTCCGCGTCGGCTTCGGCCGCAATCCGAAGGCCAATGAAGTGGTGCGCGGCGTCGGTTTCGATATCGCCGACGGCAAGACGCTGGCCATCGTCGGCGAAAGCGGCTCGGGCAAGTCGGTGACGGCGCTGTCGATCAACCGGCTCGTCGATTTCGGCGGCGGCCGCATCACCGGCGGTTCGATGAAGCTCAAGCGGGCCGATGGGACCATCTTCGAGTTGGCGGCCGCGACCGAGGCGCAACTCACCGGCATTCGCGGTGCCGAAATCGGCATGATTTTTCAGGAGCCGATGACATCGCTCAACCCGGTGCTGACCATCGGCACCCAGATCGAGGAATCGTTCCGCCTGCATCGCGGGCTGACAGGCCGGCAAGCCACGGCGGCGGCCAGGGACGCGCTCGACCGCGTGCGCATTCCCGATGCCGCGCGACGGCTGAAATACACACCCAACCAGTTGTCCGGCGGCATGCTGCAGCGGGTGATGATCGCCATTGCGCTCGCCTGCAATCCGCGCCTGCTGATCGCCGACGAGCCGACGACGGCGCTCGATGTGACGGTGCAGGCGCAGATCATGGCGCTGCTGGCCGAACTCAAGCGCGAAAGCGGCATGTCGATGATCTTCATCACGCACGATATCGGCCTGGTCGCCGGCATCGCCGACAAGGTGATGGTGATGCAGAACGGCCAGGCCGTCGAACAGGGCGAGCTGAACCAGATCCTTGACACCCCCCAGCATCCCTACACGCAGCATCTGCTGCAGGACGTGCCGCATTTCGCCAGCGGCCGGGCGACACGCGCGGACGGGCAGCGCGACAAGGGTGCGAACACGCAACCGGCGTTGACGGTCGATGGTCTCGTGGTGCGGTTTCCGCTCAAGAGCAATTTCTTCAGCCGTGCCACCGGCGCGGTGCATGCCGTCGACGGTGTCGATTTCGATCTGATGCAAGGCGAGACGCTGGCCATCGTCGGCGAAAGCGGCTCGGGTAAATCCACCACCGCCAAGGCGGTTCTCGGGCTGGTGCGATCGACGCGCGGCAGCTTCTCGGTTGGCCGCCGAATGGCGTCGGCGGAGCGCGGCGCCAAACCCGTGCAGATGGTGTTCCAGAACCCCTACGCTTCGCTCAACCCGAGGCTGGCCATCGAAAGCATCCTGGCCGAACCGGTGATCGCCACCGGCGGGCGGGTGGATGCCCAAACGCGTGCCAGAATGGGGGGCCTGCTCGAACGCGTCGGCCTGCCCAGGAACAGTCTCGAGCGCTATCCGCATGAATTCTCCGGCGGCCAGCGGCAAAGGCTGTGCATCGCCCGCGCGCTGATGCTCAACCCGTCCGTCGTCGTTCTCGATGAAGCGGTGTCAGCGCTCGATGTCTCGGTGCAGGCCAAGGTGCTGGAGCTGCTGGTCGACCTGCAGCGCGAATATGGGCTGGCCTACCTGTTCATCTCGCACGACATGGCCGTGGTAGAGCGGATCGCGCACCGCATCGCCGTCATCTATGCCGGCCAGATCGTCGAGATCGGCGACGCGCAATCCGTGCTATCGAAGCCGAAGCATTCCTACACGAAAAAGCTGATCGCCGCCGTTCCGGCCATCGACCGGCGGCACGAGCATTTCGAAATCGACACGCGCCAGGTGCCCTCGCTGGTCAGGCCGCAAGGGTTTGAACCGGCGCCGGCGAAATGGGAGCGGTTTGGCGGGGATCATATGGCGAGGGTGGAGGCGTGATGGCCTTGGGATATGCAAGGTCGGCGGGACAGCGCCCCCCTCTGTCCTGCCGGACATCTCCCCCACAAGGGGGGAGATTGGATGTCATCGCGGCTTTCGCCAATCTCCAACGTTGTAAAAAGAGCGGGGCGCCAAAACTGCCAATCTCCCCCCACGTGGGGGAGATGTCCGGCAGGACAGAGGGGGGCGCCGTAGAGCGCTACTTCTCCGAAGGAGGCTGGCATTGAGTAGCCTCCCCCAGATCTT
>NZ_JAIUGQ010000089.1:0-4098 GCF_020164715.1 Mesorhizobium sp. ESP7-2 | reverse complement strand
TATTTCGTCACCAACCAGGACAAGATGCGCGTCGAACTCGAAGAGCCTTACGTGCTGATCCATGAAAAGAAGCTCTCCAACCTGCAGGCGTTGCTTCCGGTGCTGGAAGCGGTGGTGCAGTCGGGCAAGCCGCTGCTGATCATCGCCGAGGACGTCGAGGGCGAGGCGCTGGCGACGCTGGTCGTCAACAAGCTGCGCGGCGGCCTCAAGGTCGCGGCCGTCAAGGCGCCGGGCTTCGGCGATCGCCGCAAAGCCATGCTGGAGGATATCGCCATCCTCACCGGCGGTACGGCGATTTCGGAAGATCTCGGCATCAAGCTTGAGAATGTGACGCTGGAGGTGCTGGGCCGCGCCAAGAAGGTGGTGATCGAAAAGGAAAACACAACCATCGTCGACGGCGTCGGGCGCAAGGAAGAGATCCAGGGCCGCGTCGCGCAGATCAAGGCCCAGATCGAGGAAACCACCTCCGACTATGACCGCGAGAAGCTGCAGGAGCGGCTGGCCAAGCTCGCCGGCGGCGTCGCGGTGATCCGCGTCGGCGGCTCGACCGAGGTCGAGGTCAAGGAGCGCAAGGACCGCGTCGACGATGCCCTGCACGCCACCCGCGCGGCTGTCGAGGAAGGCGTGCTGCCCGGTGGCGGCGTCGCGCTGCTTCGGGCGGCCAAGGCGCTCGATGCAGTCCAGACGGACAATGCCGACCAGAAGACCGGGGTCGAGATCGTCCGCCGCGCCATCGAGACACCGGTTCGCCAGATCGCCGAGAACGCCGGCGCGGAAGGCTCGATCATCGTTGGCAAGCTGCGCGAGAAGAGCGAATTCGGCTGGGGTTGGAACGCCCAGACCAACGAGTTCGGCGATCTCTATGGCCAGGGCGTGATCGATCCGGCCAAGGTGGTACGCACGGCGCTGCAAGATGCCGCGTCGGTCGCCGGCCTGCTGGTGACCACCGAGGCAATGGTTGCCGAGAAGCCGAAGAAAGAAGGCGCCGCTCCGGCGATGCCGGCCGGCGCCGGCATGGACTTCTGAGGTCCCGACCAGTGCGCCCGCTCCCTTGGACAGGGAGCGGGCATCAGTTGAAGGGAGAGAGACATGGATGCAATGGCTGATCTTGGGCCCGTGCCCGGGCCGACACATCAGGCAAAGGAGTTTCTGGCCTATGAAAGCGAATGCCGCGGCGTGCTGAAGCCGCTGCTGGCGAGACTGCTCGACACGGCCGAAGCCGCCGGCTGGAAACGGAGGACCGCCGCCTCGGCGCTGATGTTCCTGGCTGCGCAACAGGTGTCGGACGCGTCCCGAGGCACGGCCGGCGCGGCCCTGCACAATCGAGAGGAGGCAAAGCCATGAAGCGCGGGCAGTTTGAAGAACCGGTCACCCTTCTGGTCGGAATGGGGATTCCGAGGAAGATCGAAAGCGTGATGGACGGATACGTGCTGTTGCAGGACTGGCCCGCCGCCTCATGCAGTCGCCCTCAATGCCTGCAAGGCGGGTATCGCCGGTGAGATCGACCCGAAGACGGTGCGAGCGACGCTAGTCACCTTCGCACGCCGCAACGACATATTGCTGCCGGATATGGTTTCGCCGGCCGCGGCGATGGGCAATGAGATGCATTCGGGGTAAGGCGACAGGTCCGTCCGATGTGCAGCGATCGCCTCGCGCACCTCGCGGGGCGCAGAGCCTGCCGGGAACCAGCGACGGCCACGCAGGTTGAATCAGCGTCGGGTCCCCGAGACGAGGCGACGTCATGAGAATCCTGCAAAGCATCAAGAACGCAGCCGAAAAGGTGACCGCTGCCGCAAGACCGGACAGGCAAGCGCATCTCCGCCTCCGACGCCTTTCTCGTGGTTGGCCCCTATCCGCCGTCCGGCACCTATGACGAATGCACGACCGCCGCCGATCACGCCAGGCGGTGGTGACGATCCCCAGGGTCGGACGGCCGCGCAAGGACCCGATCTATGGAAGCAAAGGCCCGCTGCTGGCGGCGTGGAAGAAAGACTGAGTCTCGCCAAGGGCAGGAGGGCAAAGCTTACCGGCGCAAGCCCTGCCTCCGCACGAATGCGCGGTGACGCAATAGTCGTCATGTCGGTGGAACGCTCTCGGCCGCTTCCATGCCAGACAGAGAGCTTCGGCCATGGTCCGGAGTGACCGGTTGCTTGCTTGACTGCCGAAGCCAATTGCTTCGCCGTTGGGCCGCCATGACCTCGCATACGGTCGAATGCCTGCGGCAGGGTAGTGGCGCTGCCATTGTTTTGCGGTCAATCTGAAGCGGAGGATGAGCGGAACGCGGCGCTTCCAAGTTGGTTGCTGCCTTGCAGCATAAATTGCTGCACGTCCCGCCTATCGCCTAGGGAAACCGAAACGCGCCATAGGGCTTCTTACAAGGGGACAGCGACAGGAGGAGGCTCTTATGATTCGTGGAGGCTGCTTGGCTTTTGGCGGTCCTGTTTTCTATCGGGTTTGTCGTGTTGGTTGCAGGCTTGGTGCTGGGCTAGATGGAAACCGGCACTCGACCGCTTATTCCTAGGACATCCATGATTGCTGGACGTCAAAGGCGCCAAAATCGGGCAATTGCAGCGTCACAAGAGCAAGGAGGCCGGCACTGCCGCGCCTTTCGCCATCCCGCTGATCGGGCATTCGGCTTCGCTGCAAAACCAGCGTTCACCATTGCCTGTCGAGATTACGGTTCGATCGTAATATTGCTGCCCCGTAGCTGCGCCCGACGTCTGCCCAGTTGGGCCAGCGAGCCTTTTTGGCGGGTTATCCTATGGACCGGGGGCGAGATGCCGATAAAACGCCATCGCATAGCGCGGTCGTCGTTCGCGCCCGCCTCGTCAATGCTCAGAGGCCGCGGACCGGCTCGATTGGCAAAAGGAAACGGGCGACGCTCGCCCGTTGTTGTCACGTAAGCGACGTCGAGGTCCAAAACACGTCGTCGTTCACGTGCTTGCACCTTGTCAGATCGCTGGCTAGTTCAGCCTGAGGCGTCTTTTACTCCCTCGCATGGGTTAAAATGCGGAATACCGGCCAATGGGCAATCGCTTCGCGCAATTTGGTGAAAAGCTTGCCTTCTTTGTTGATGGCAGATCGAACTTGAACGGCAGCCCATCCGGCTTTCATCGCGCCGCCGACATGGCAATGGCAGACAACAGCGTGCAACTGCCAATCCGTAAGCTCGAAGAAGCGCTTCGCTTCGCCATACGTATCGTTCTTCAGCCCTTCAGCCCGCAAAGTTGGATCGGCGAAAGCGATGCTGAGCGCGGAGCCGAGGGACTGGGTTTTGTCGCGCACGTCCAAGGTCATGTATTCCGTCCCGGGGAAGGCGGCGAGGTACTGCTCGGGATTTCGCTCGAGCAGCATGGCCCAATGTTCCAAACGCTGGCGCCGCGTCATAGCCGGAAAGGATGCTTCGACCTCCGCGACCCCATGCAGTTCTGCAAGTGTCTGATGTTTCATGGCCGTCTCCTGTTGGCGAGGCGCTCCGCCTACAATAGCCGAAGTAGCCCCAGTCGTCCCTACTGCAAGCGAACCTACAGTCTGTCGGGAAGTTCCACTGACGAGAAAATTTGACAATGCGCCTGTTCTGATTTCCCGCTGTCTCGGCGTCTTGGACCATCCCCGACGAGTTACTGCGATGCTTGGATCAGACGTCGGAGCAACGAGTAATCCTTCAGGCGTGATATCTAAATCCCCCCGCACGCAGCGAAGCTGTTCGCCATCGATCGCTTTCTCATCGGCCTTCATGACGCTTTGGTAGTGCCGCCAGGTCAGGCCAGCCCCTCTGACCGCGTCACTTTCGACACGCGAAGGGATTTGATAGGCGTGCAGATAATGAAGGCGCAACTCGTCCAGGAGAGCTTTTCAACAATTTCGTGGCACACCAGAAACGGTTCGAGGCGCAAATTGCCTCTCCATCTGATGGTGCGTGGCAGATGTCGATCGATGTAAATCGTCGTGGCAGGATCGACCGTCTGGCACGTGTGCTGTCCTGACAGCGCGTCACTTCCTGGACGGCAGCTTTGCGCCTAATGCACGAACCCGCTGCGCGGGAGGGCCGCCTCCTTCTGAGATGGCGTGCATGTCATAGGCCTTGAGCGGGTAGAG
>NZ_JAIUGQ010000088.1:0-5709 GCF_020164715.1 Mesorhizobium sp. ESP7-2 | reverse complement strand
CCGCATCACACCGACAGAATGCTCACACTACTTCGAAAACTCCGGATATGACCGAAACTAATCTCATCCCGCTCTAGCCGCGCGGCGCGTCGTCTTCGCCCTCGACCATCAGCTTTCCGATCAATTCGCGAACCCAGCGCTGCCCGGCATGGCCGTGACAACGCTCGTGCCAGATCAAGCCGATATCGAACCGCTCGCTCAGCCAGGGCAGATCGATGATCGTCAGCCTTTCCGATTGGGCACGAAACAGCCGCCTGGGTACGAGCGCGACAAGATCGCTGCTGGAAACAATTTCGGGAATGAACAAGAACGAGCCCGCTGACATGACGACATTGCGCCGATAACCGAGAACCCCCAAGGCGTCGTCAACTGGTGTCTCGAAATTGCCGCCTCGCCGTGAGACGATGATATGTTCCAGCCTGACATAGTTCTCGATCGTCAGACCAGGCTTCAGATCCGGGTGGCTTTGCCTGCCGATGAGGACATATGTTTCCTCGTAAAGATGACATGCACGTAGATGCGGCATCGCGGGATCGGGTGTGGCGATCACCAAATCGATATCGCCGTTCGCCAACTGCTGTTCCATGAGGGCGGGGGACAGGTGCCAAACCGCCACGCGCACGCCTGGTGCTATCCGCCGGAGCGCTAAGACGAGCGGCATCACAACGGCTGCCTGGACATAATCCGAGCAAGCGATCGACACAGCGAGTTGCGCCGTTTCGGGATCGAAGTCCCTGTGGGATTGCAGTGTCGAGCGCACCCGATCCAACGCCTCGCGCAATTGCGGGGCAAGTTCTGTTGCCTTGGCGGTCGGGGTCATTCCGCGCTGGGCGGGAAGAAGCAAGGGATCGTCGAACAAATCCCGCAGCCGCGCGAGTTGCGCACTGACTGCCGGCTGGCTGAGATGCAGCTTCGCCGCCGCCTTGGTGACGTTCCGTTCGGCGAGCAGCACTTCGAGCGTTGCCAGAAGGTTGAGATCGATGCGGCTGGTATCTACCACCTTTATTCCCGAACAAAATATAATCGATTTCAAATATGGCCGGAAAGCCTCCATCTTGCAAGCATCGAGCGCTGAAGCGCACCCCCCACTCCACGATAGAGACAGAGAAGCATGATGATGAAGAATATCCTGATTGTATCTGCGCACCCCGAACCAACCTCGCTCACCCGGCAGTTGGTCGATGTTACTGTCGAGTCGCTTGGCGCCGCCGGACACGAGATCGTGCAATCCGAACTTTACGGCATGAAGTGGAAAGCAGTGTTCGACGCCGACGACTTTCCCGTCCGCACCAATCCCGACCGGCTGTCGTTCATCATGGAATCCGGCCATGCCTATGCGACCGGCAACCAGACGCCGGATGTTGTCGCCGAACAGGCCAAACTCCTTGCCGCGGACGCGGTCATCCTGCAGTTCCCGCTGTGGTGGTACAGCGTGCCCGCGATCCTGAAGGGCTGGATCGAACGCGTCTATGCCTTTGGTTTCGCTTATGGCTACCAGAACGGCACCAACGAGTTTCGCTTCGGGAACGGCATCCTGAAGGGCAAGCGCGCGCTGGTAAATGTTCAGGCCGGTGGACCTGTGGTGGACTATGGCCCGCGCGGGATCAACGCGCCGATTGAGCAGCTGCTCTTTCCGCTGACCCACGGCGCGCTCTTCTATCCGGGCATGGATGTGCTGCCCACGCACGCTGTCTACAGCGCCGGCCATGTCTCCACCGCCGAAGAGGTCGAGGCGATCAAGGCGGGCTGGCGCGCGCGACTCGCCGGGCTGTTCACGGACGCGCCAATCCCGTTCCGTGCGCAGAACGGAGGCGATTTCCCCGATCGCCACACCATGGCGGATGACGTCGCGCCGGGCCAGACCGGCATCGTCGCGCATGTCGAAAGGGTGGTCGAGACGGTTGACGCGTGAGGCACGACGATCATGAAGCCTTCGCTGGTCGCGCTGGCCGCGGGAGCATTTGCCATTGGCACGACTGAGTTCGTGATCATCGGCCTGGTTCCCGGGATCGCGCGCGATCTCGGGATAACGCTCCCGGCGGGCGGCTGGTCTGCTCGTTTCCGGCTATGCCCTCGCCGTGACGGCCGGTGCCCCCACGGTCACGGCGTTAGTCGGGCATCTGCCGCGCCGGCCGCTAGCGGTTGGATTGATGCTGCTGTTCGCGCTCGGCAATCTCTTGAGCGGCTTCGCGTCCGGCTATGGCGCGATGCTGGCGGGACGCATCATCGTCCCGCTGGGCCTTCCCAATCGGGAAAGCCCTCGCACTGGTATCTCAGTATTGTGGTTTCGACCGTGTAGGCCAGAACAGGAAGGCGGCGGTGAGAGCTGCGGTGATAGCGAAATGGCACGTACTGGCTTCCGGCGACCAGCGGCTCGTCCACAGGCTGCGGTCAAAGGCTATGCGTCGCCAGCGCCACGCACCGCGCTTCGGAAACGGAGATCAGAAGGTTCGACTTCAACCTCGGCGACGTACCGAGCAGTATGCCGAGTAGTCTTCGGCTCTCAGAACATCGATCGACAATATCGGATTCGTGGACACCCTCTTCCTGGAACCGCATCCCAGCTTAAGCGGAGAACATCATGATTTCACCCTACACAATAAACGTCCCTGACGAACGGCTCGCCACGATCAGAGCCAAGGTCGAGGCTTATGACTGGAGCCAGCTGCCGGATGCGGGAGGCTGGTCGGCGGGGGTCGGGGTTGATGTCCTCAAGCGACTCGCCGCTTATTGGCGGGACAGCTATGACTGGCGTGCGGTCGAACGGCGCCTCAACGCGCTGCCCAACTTCACGGCCGACGTGGAAGGCGAGCACCTCCACTTCGTTCATGTGAAAGGCGACGGCTCCAAGCCGCCCGTCCTGCTTCTCCACGGCTGGCCGGGCTCGTATCTCGAGTTCGAGCGGCTGTTGGAGCCGCTCGCAGCGGACGGGCACGATGTTGTCGTCCCCTCGCTTCCTGGCTTCGCGTTCTCCAACCCGATCACGCGCCCGATCGGCCCGCGGCGGGCTGCTGCGCTCGTGCATGGGCTGATGATTCAACTGTTCGGCGACGCGCGGTATTTCATTCAAGGGGGCGATTGGGGCCACGGCATCGCGGCCTGGGCAGCGCATGATCGCCCGGACGCTCTGCTCGGCATCCATATTAACATGATGACCGTGCGTGCGGAGGACGCCGCTCCGACGACCGGCGAGGAGAAGTCCTTCGCCGCCAAGCGGGCCGCGATTGCCGATCAGGAGAGCGCCTACTTTCACGAGCAGGAAACCCGTCCGCAGACGCTCGGCATCGCGATGGCCGACAGCCCGGTCGGAGCGGCGGGCTGGATACTCGAAAAATTCGGCAAGTGGGCCGATCTTCCGACAACCGCCAATGGCGACCCCGACATCTGGAGCAAGTTTTCCGAGGAGGAACTCCTCACCAACATCATGCTCTACATCGCGCCGGCATCGTTCGTGACTGCAACCTGGATCTACTACGGCAGCCGGCTTGAGAAGTCGCTAATGCTTCCGGCCGGCACCCGCATCCAGGTGCCGACCGGCGTCGCGGCCTTCCCCGATCCGGTGTTCTTGCCGCCGCCGCGCTCGTTCGCGGAGAAGACCTACAACATCGTGCATTGGACCGACATGCCGCGGGGCGGCCATTTCGCCGCGCTGGAAGAGCCGGAACTGATGCTGGCCGACCTGCGCGCCTTTATCGCGACGGTGTCGGGAGCGCGCTCCTGAAGGTGGAGATATCTCCGAACCAAATTCATCGTAACCGAGGCTTTACGACGGGCGAACAAGCGAGGTAGGCGTCGATCACGTCGCCGGCTCCTGCTGGTGCGAAGACGGCGTGACCCCAAAACCGGATGCTGGGGCGCCCCAACGGTGATCGCAGCTGCAATGACGAACGTTTCGATAGGAGTAGAAAAATTGCGTTTCATTGATGCCGTGACGGGCGATGCCGCTGCAATAGTGTCAGTCGTGAACGGGGCATACAGGGCCAATGGCGCAGTTGAGGGATGGACCAACGAGCGTGGGTTGCTTGATGGACCGCGCATCGGCGAGGAGGGCGTTCGTGCGCTCATCGCGCGGGGACGCATTCTTCTGCTGCGCCGGTTGACGGAGGGCGCGATCTCCGGCTGCATCAACATCGCGATAGACGACGATGGCGCGTGGCATACGTCGATGCTCGCCGTGGCTCCGGACGAGCAGACCGCGGGCATCGGAAAGTTGATCAAGCAGGAGGTCGAGCGACAGGCTGCGGCGGCTGGGGCGCCACGGATGCGAATGGAGGTGATCCGGCAGCGTGAGGCATTGATCGCTTGGCATCGCCGGCGTGGATACGAGCTGACGGGCGAAACTCTAGCATTCCCCTACGACGACCCTTCGGTCGGTCATCCGCTGCGCCCCGATCTGGAACTTGTTGTTATGGAAAAGCAGTTGAACTCCACCGTTGGCTGAGTGTCAGCCACATTCATGCGCGTGCCGGCTTGTCGCAAACATCAGATCAAATCTCTATTCCCGAAGCTCGGGCGGTCGCAGAGCACCTACAATCCTTCCCGTTTCACCATCCTTTTCGGGAGGGCGGGCCGCGCTTCGCGATGTCGTCTGCCACCTCAGGTCCGCCGTCCTTCTGCGGCGGTCGCTACAGCCGCTTGAAACTCTGCGGGTGTAGGAGTGCGATGAAACGCCTGAGCGCTAGCCGGCAAAGCGATCCAAGGCTGTTTGCGAGAAGTCCAGATATGCACGTAGGGTTCGATCTCCCTACTCCGGACGAGCGTCCCCGCACGAAGTATCAGCATTCCGGGAACGGCCGAGTTCCGATTGGCAAGGCGGGTCATGCAAGCCTCACACCCGATATGCTCTGAGGCGGCCCGTTCCGCGCCGTTCAAAGCGAAGGTCGTGGCCGCGCCTTGGAAGCAGATAGGTGACTCAGGTAGCATGGCGTGCAGCGCGAAGGCACTTCCACTCCACGTCTGACAATCTTCGCAGTGGCAGGCGTAACTCGCCGGCAAATCCTCCAACGCTATTTGATACGTCACCGCTCCACAGCGGCATCGCCCTCGAAGCATCTCGTTCTCCATCAAAAGACGTCCTGAAACTGTGCTGCGGGCCGGTGACGAGCTTAGATCAGCGATCAAAAAGAGGCTGCATTGGCGTGACCCGCCGCGGCGGCGATTATCTGCTGGCGTTCAACAAGGATGCGATAATCGCGGCCGACATCCTCGGGCTGGTGGTGACGCGGGCACCAGAGGATGATGCCGATATGGTTGGCATACCCATCCGCGCACGAGCCGAGCTTCGAGGCTCTGAGCGCCGCCGGCCATAAACCGCACCTGATTGCTAAGCCCGAGGCGCTCGACGAGGTCTGGCTGCGCACCCATGCGGACTTCAAGGGGATAGTCGACGGCAGGCGGTCGTTGATGGTGTTTCGCGGTGACGGCCCGACGCTCGTTCCGCTCGACGATCTCACGCCGGCCGAGATCGCGCGGCTATATCCCAGGAACGAACGGTGAAGAGCCCCGGCACCCGGCACGCCGGCATTTGTCGGCGGGCGGGGTAGGGGGTGCTTGTGAGGCCCCTGGTCCCAGCGGACGTTCGGCTTTTCACCATGTTCTCCGCTGCAGTACCATCCAAACCAGGTGCTGGTGGACTAGAGCGGGATGAGATTTATAAGAGTCGTGGGATTCCCAAATCATCGCAGTTCTGATTCAACATGCATGCTGGGA
>NZ_JAIUGQ010000087.1:0-7141 GCF_020164715.1 Mesorhizobium sp. ESP7-2 | reverse complement strand
TCCCACGGACCTTTCGGATCGATCGATTTGCCGCCGATCCGGATCGAGCCGCCACGCCGGCGGCGCGCGCCAAAGATCGCCTCGCAAAATTCACTGCGGCCCGAACCAATGAGCCCAGCGAGGCAGACGATCTCGCCGGCCCGCACTGTGATCGATGCCGACCGCACCAGAGGCGGCGCGTCGACGCCTTCCGCCTCAAGCACGATGTCGCCGACCTTTCGCTTTGCGGCCGCACGTGAAAAATGCACATCGCGTCCGACCATCAGCCGAATCAGTTCGTCGGTCGACGTCTCGGCGACCTTGCGCGTTCCGGCATGCCTGCCATCCTTGAGCACGGTCACAGATTGGCAAAGCGCGAAAATCTCGCCGAGGCGGTGCGAAACGTAGATCACCGAAACGCCGCTGCCGGCCAGCCGCCGCACCACATCGAATAGTTTTTCGGTTTCAGTCAGGGTCAATGCCGCGGTCGGTTCGTCAAGGATCAATATCCTGAGGTCGCGCGACAGTGCCTTGGCGATCTCGACGATCTGGGCCTGCGCCGGTGAGAGAGTTGATACCTTGAGTGCCGGATCGATGGTGACGCCAAGCTGCCCGATCAGCATCCTTGCTCGATCGCGCATGGCTCGGACATCCACCTGGCCGAGCCATTGCGTCGGCTGCCGGCCAGCAAAAATGTTCTCTGCGACCGAAAGCTGCGGAACCAGTGAGCCTTCCTGATGGACGATGCCGATGCCGAGATCGCCCGCCGCTTTCTCATCGAGGTCGGCAATTTCGGCGCCGTCCACAAGAATGCTGCCCTGGTTGCGTGAATAGACACCGGCGACGATTTTGCCGAGGGTCGACTTGCCGGCACCGTTTTCGCCGAGTAGGGCGCGGATCTCACCGCCCTCGACGCTCATCGAGACATTGTCAAGCGCCCGCACGCCGGGAAAGAACTTGGAAAGGCCTTTGATTTCGAGCCGCGGCGCCATGGCGCTATTGAACCTTGGCCTGTAGGTAGTGGGCCTGCTTGGCCTGGATCATCCAGACCATGGTTTCGTTGACAGGAGTGGCCACACCGGTGCGCTTGCCTGCATCGACGATGGCGCCGTTGATCACCTCGATCTCGGTCTGCCGTTTGGCCTCGACGTCCTGCAGCATCGACGCCTTGCCGCCGACCGCCTTTTCCAGCAGGCCGGTGATCGCGGCCCAGCGTTCATTATAGTCGAGCGCGATGCCTTGTGCGTTCGCAACGGCAACGACTTCCCTGAGGATGTCTGCCATCAGGCTTTTTGTGCCGTCGAAGGCGACGAGTTCATGCGACATGAACTGAAGCAGCCCGGCGACCGGCAACGTGCAGGCGTTCAGCGCCAGCTTCTTCCAGACCTCATCGAGGATCCTGTCTGACTGCGTCGTCTCGATCTGCGCCGCGCGGAACGTCTCGATCACTTTGCCGAGGCGCTCGGTCGGCTTGCCGGTCAGCTCGCCGATGTAAGTCATGCCGGAGCCGGGATGCTTGACGCGGCCTGGCGCCAGCAAGGTGCCTCCATGGTAGGTCAAGCCGACCAGCACGCGGTCTTCGCCGACGATCGAGGCGATGCGCGGTGCATTGCCCCAGCCATTCTGCAGGCTGAGCACGGCTGTTCCCTTGGCGATCATGGGTGCCGCGGCCCGAACGGCCGCTTCGGTATGATAACATTTCACGAAATTGATAATGAGATCGACCGGTCCCACGCTCGCCGGGCTGTCGCTTGCATGCACCTTGATGACCGGCTGCGAACCGTCCTTTTCCTCAATGGTCAACCCGCTATCGTTGATCGCCGTCACCGCCGTTTTGGAGACGTCGATCAGCGTGACGTCATTGCCGGCGCGGGCCAGATATCCACCGAATATCCCGCCCATAGCTCCGCCGCCGCCCAGAATGGCGATTTTCATGCATCTTCCTCCCTTGGCGCTCGCAGTCGCCGTCTCAAAGCAAGTTGATTTGCAGAGGGTGGAGCTTGCCTTTTGGAGGTCCTCCAAGCCGGTGCTGGCCGATGCTCATCGAGCCCAGCCTCGTCTTCCCGCTTTTTTCATCCTGTGTTTTTCAGCATTGCAAGCTGTTGCATGGTTGTCAAGCATGATGGTATGAAAGGTGTATGGTCGACCCTTTAATCATCGAACGAAAGAAACTCTTCGAGCATGTGGCGACACATCTCGAGGGGCAGATCCTCTCCGGCAAGCTGAAGCCAGGAGACCAACTGCCGCCCGAGCGGGACCTGCAGTCGCGCTTCGGCGTCGGCCGCCCGGCCATTCGCGAGGCACTGATCTCGCTGCAGAAGGCCGGCCTCCTCGAACTCACCAATGGTGCGCGCGCCAAGGTGCTGATGCCGACCGCCAGCCATATCTTTACCGGCATGGCACCGGCCGTCAGGCAGATGTTGTCGACAGAAGAGGGGCAACGCTCCTTTCAGGGCGCGCGCATGTTCTTCGAGGTCGGCCTCGCCCGCGAAGCCGCCCGCACCGCCACGCCTTCCGATCTGGAGACGCTAAGCGAGGCGCTCGAAGCCAATCGCCAGGCAATCGGCGACCGCGAGCGTTTCACCAGCACCGACATTGCCTTCCATTTCGAATTGGCGCGTATCGCGCGCAATCTCGTGTTCGTGGCGCTTCACGACCAGATTTCGGAATGGCTCAAGGAACAGCGCATCGTCACGCTGGCCGCGGACGGTCAGGAGCAAACGGCGTATGAGGCACATCGCGCCATTTACGATGGGATCGTCGCGCGCGATCCCGATCGCGCCGAACAGGCGATGCGTGAGCATCTGGATCAGCTGACGACAATGTTCTGGCGCCAGCGGGCAAGCGAACATGAGGCCGATGATCATCAGATGGGCGACCCCGACGCATGAAGATCGGCGTCATCGGCGATGATTTCACCGGTGCCGGCGATATCGCCAACACGCTCGCCAAGGTCGGCGCGCGCACTGTTCAGTATGTTGGAACGCCGACCGGACGACTGAAAACCGAGATCGACGCTGCGGTCATTGCGCTGAAGACGCGCTCGATTGACGCCGGCGATGCGGTGACACAATCGCTCGCTGCCTGCAGGTGGCTGATTGCCAACGGCGCCAAGCAAATCGTTTTCAAATACTGCTCGACTTTCGATTCCACGCCGCAAGGCAACATCGGACCGGTCGCGGAAGCGCTGCTCGTGGAACTGGACACGACGCTGGCGCTGGTTTGCCCGGCTTTCCCTGCCAATCGCCGGACGCTGTATAACGGGCATCTCTTCGTCGGCGACCGGCTGCTGAGTGAGTCTGGCATGGAAAACCACCCGCTGACGCCGATGACCGATCCCGACATAAGGCGATGGCTTGCACGGCAGACCGCGCTCAAGGTCGGCCATCTCTCTCTGGAAAGCCTGCGTTCGGGCAATGCTCAGGCCGCCTTGCGCCTGGCAAAGCACAACGACGAAAGACTGATCGTCGCCGACGCGATCTCGGATGACGATCTCCTGGCGCTGGGGCGGATAGTCAGGACCCACAGGCTGGTTACAGGCGGATCCGGCATTGCCATGGGCCTGCCCGGCAATTTTGGCATCCAACCGGCAATGGATCGGCAGCCGTTCGCGGGGAGCGACGGTCCCGGTCTCATCCTCTCCGGCAGTTGCTCTTCGGCGACACGCAGGCAGATCGCCGCGTATCACAGCGGTCACCCGTCGAAGCGTCTTGGTGCCGCCGACGCGCTCGATCCGGGTGCGGCCGTCGCGAGTTGCCTGGATTTTCTCGTCAGCCACAAAGATACAGGCCCGCTCGTCTATTCGACCGCGGAACCATCGGAAGTGGCTGCAGCCCAAGCCCGATATGGACGCGAAAGGCTGGCGGCATCGTTCGACACGATCTTTGCAGAGCTCGCTATCAAGGCAGTGGCTGCCGGGTTCCGGCGGATCGTGGTTGCGGGTGGCGAAACGTCCGGCGCGGTTGCCTCGGCGTTCGGAGCGGCAGCACTCGAGGTCGGGCCGCAGATCGACACCGGAGTGCCCGTGCTTATCCTCGACGCAAATCCGAGGCTGGCCTTCGCGCTGAAATCGGGGAATTTCGGCTCAGTTGATTTTTTCGAACGTGCACTCGCTACCCTGAAAGGTAGGGCCTCATGACTTTGGAAGAGCAGCAGCTTCGCGACGAGTTTTGCCGCTGGGGCGAGTCTCTGTTCATGCGCGGCTACACCGCCGGTTCGTCGGGCAATCTGTCGGCTCGGCTTGCCGATGGTTTCCTGGTCACGCCGACCAATTCCTGTCTGGGTTATCTCGATCCCGCCAGGCTGTCGAAAGTGGATGCCCAAGGTGTTGCTGTGTCGGGCGATGCCCCGACCAAGGAGATTCCGCTTCACATGGCATTCTATGAGGCGCGGCCGCAGGCGGCAGGTGTCGTGCATCTTCACTCGACCTATGCCACGGCATTGTCCTGCCTTGAAGACACAGACCCCGACGACACCGTCCCGCCAATTACACCCTACGTAGTGATGCGCGTCGGCCGCGTGCCGCTTTTGCCTTACACCCACCCAGGCTCTGCCGACGTAAGGCCGCTGGTATTGGCCAAGGCCCGTGAACATGCCGCCGTCCTGCTGGCCAATCATGGTCCGGTGGTTTCGGGCCGCAGTTTTCGCGATGCCATTTTTGCCGCAGAGGAGCTGGAAGAGACGGCGAAGCTGGTATTCCTGACAAAAGCGCTGACGGTGCGCCAATTGGATGCAACGCTGGTTGCCGAGCTCGAGACGCGGCACAAGTAATTGGTACGTTTGACGAGCGAGGGATCGGTGGGGAACGGCAAGCCTGCTCGAAGCGACGAACGTTCTCCACGACGCGAACGACCGCTTCGGACAGCACCTCGGTCGTCAATCAGCTTTGCCGTTTCCGGGAACCTGACGTCGCAGGCCGACCGCGTTGGCGAAACTTCAGCATAGGGGAACACCAATGAGGCGTGCCTACGAAAAGCCTGTCCTGATCAAGCGCGACCGCCGTCTAGCGTTACTGCCGTGGTCGTCGTGTCTACAACCATCCGGTAACCTGCCTGACAGAGGTATCAACGCTGACGGAAATGGCAGGTTTGTGGTTGCGTGCGCTCGGCACCGGGCGACCGGGCTACGCTTCCCGACCGGTGGGCTCGCGCATGATACGATTGGTGGCGTGTTTTGGGGCTTTCGAAATGTCTGACAAAGGGAATGGCGGTGGCCCGTTCGAGGCCGCAATGGTCGTGGTTATGGCATTGGCGGCACTCGGAATTGCCGTGATCTTCGGGACAGCAGCGTTTTGGCCTGGGTAGCGCGGTGCCAAGGGAAAAGCAGAGTCTCGTCGGCTCGGCGCCCTGGAGAAAGGGAAGTTGCCTGAAGGACGGAGCCTAGCCGACGAGATTAGCGGGGGGCCGCGTCGTCTCGCCGGCTAAGGGTTTATCGCTTTTTAAGGCAACTCGCACAAAGCATCCGAACGTACTGAGGGATCAGCCGATCGGTGGTAACAGGGGTCGGAACAAGATCTGCTTTCCCAGGCACGCTAAGACCGAACGAAGCATGAACATCAAGCTGCGCGAAGTCGGCGCGCTTGCAGTCTGAGCAACTCGGAAGCCTTCGGGCATTTGATGCTCGGTATCCGACGTATAGATGCCTGTAGACAATATGTGTTGATCTGTGATGCGTTAGCTTCCGGCGGTGATGTTTTTCGCGCCCCAAAAACTGCTCGCTCCCAACCGCTAACTTCACTACGTCGCTCGCGCCCAAGCAAAAAGAATGGTGCAATCGCAACAAAATTCCCTGGTCGGCCATCCTGATCGTGGTTGACGCCAGAAATCAGAAAGTCGATGCCGCTATCTTGGGCAAGGGTGCGACCCAAGCCCCTGAAATGAGTGTAGTTGAGAGCCAACTCCGGAAAGACTACCCCGTCCACGCCATTTTCGCGCGCAGCATCAATGAGATTTTGCGCAACAGCGCTGCCGCGCGTGCCACAAGCTCGGCGCCTTCGAAAGGTTTACTTTCTGATGATCCAATCCGGCCGCGGAGTGGGACGCCAAAGCGATCGCTAATGTGAGATGGTGCCTGAAGAGGCTGCCCGGCTGCCGCGAGGGGGATCTTGGGGGACTACGGCAGCCGGGCCATGCCGGCGTTCCCTCCGGGCGACTTATAATGCGAGTATATTAGCAACAGCGCAAACCCCTCTTTGGCAGCATTCTCCCGAATGCCACTTTAAGCATGGCAAGGTGGGTCCACCCGCGAATACACGGAACATCAGAGCTTTCTAACGGTTCTGCTTTGTAGATTTCCAAGGTGGAGCGACGACCGTGTCAGCGCTTGAATTCGTCTACTTTTCTGATTTGATGGCGAGTGATCTCTTAGCCGGCGTTGTGTCGTTGTTGGCTTGCTGTCTGCTCTACAACGTCATCGCGGAGGATCGTCCGAACCGGTAGGCGCGGGAGCCGAACGCTTGGCGCTCCTGGCTCCGCTTTTCATGCCACCGTGCGGGAACCCGTTATTCTTAGACTGGTTCGAAGGGCGGCAGCTCCCACGCTGCTGGTCAGGCCCCCAAGACTTGGCCGGGCCTGGTTCGCCGCCAGTGAGGTGGGCCCACAGCAATTGTCCAAATCCGCGTGGAGCCAGCTGCAGAAAGTTTTATCTTTCCCGGCTGGGAACAGCCGGACGCGCGGCAAGTTCGGGCGAACGCAGCCATAGTCCCTTTGCTGCTGGCCACGCGGGCAGCTTGGCCGGCCCGCGCCTTCTGGGGCGCGGGCCACGCCTGTCGACGGATCTTCCGCACTGGGCGCCACGGGTGATCGGCAGACTGGGGCGTCGCATGCGAACCACTCTATTTGCATTTGTGCTGCTCTTTATTGCGAGCGGCTTCTGGCTGGCAGCCGAGCGGTGATGGCCGGCGGGTAGTGTCTCAGTTTGAAAATAGCGCAAACGCCTGTTCCGTTTGATCGAGGTGGCGCCCGGCGCCCCCGACTTTTTTATGCTCCCGTTCCGGCCCTAGGCCGCGCTGCTCTTGACCACGTGCAATTCGTGCTTGTTTGGCCGTCGGGGAGCGGCTGACGAGTCTTCACCGCTTGTATGATGGACGAACTCGGCTATCGGGCAAGGCCGGCCGAGAAGATAACCCTGCATGGCGTCACAGGCTTCTGCACGCAGAAAATCT
>NZ_JAIUGQ010000086.1:0-7320 GCF_020164715.1 Mesorhizobium sp. ESP7-2 | reverse complement strand
TACCCGCTCAAGGCCTATGACATGCACGCCATCTCAGAAGGAGGCGGCCCTCCCGCGCAGCGGGTTCGTGCATTGGGCGCATTACTGACCGGCAGATTGGGGGCCGATGCCTGCCTGTCTGCTTTTAGGCGCGAACGCGGCTGAAGCGGACGTCCCCACCGACGGTCCCCTGTCAAACTCCGACCCAACCCCGGTGATGCTGGCTGCCTGCGCATCTCCCAGAACTCGACGTTCAGCACCGACGGCGCATTACCACTGCGCCTGAGGACGGGTTCTACATCGGTGACCAAAGTGCATTTTGCGGTGGTTAATCTCGAAAACCACTGTTTCTGGTGATCGCGACTTAGTGTAGCCTTGTGCGTCAAGTGCAACCTGGGGGGCCAAGGTGAGCCGGCGTTTCGAGCGCGACAAATTAGCTGTTGCCGCCGGGGCATCCCCTAGCGGAGGGCCGCTGGCTCGAACCGCGTGGGCCGATCGCACGCCGCTTCGGCACCGGGGGGTCGTTGGCTGGAGCGTCAGCGTCGTCTGGGCATTCGCGGGTTTTACGATGCTGTTGCCGGCCTGCGCATCTGCGCAAGCCCGGCCACCTTTCTGTGATCAGATTCCCGATTCCATGCTCACCGGCCTCCAGGCACCCTACGAGGTGCGCGCTGACAATGCGGGAAAGCCCTACTGCGAGGGCCTGCTGGTCAAGCCGATCGCCTTGGTCGCGCCGAGGATTGTCTCGGTGAAACAGGCGCAGCCCGGCCCCAATCTGTTTCCCCGCAAAGCCACAGCGACCCTTAGTTGGTGCGACAACTCCGGAATGGCGGTACATCTGAGCTTGCGCTCCACCGTCGTGCCCTTCTTTGGGCTCGACGCCATAGAGCAAGACCCATTCACTTGGTCGACCGACGTTATCGCAATTTGGCAACCGGATTGGAGTCGACTCTCAGCGCTGGCCACACGAACCGAGACACAACAAGGGCAAACCTACACAGTCTCGATACCGCTGAGAGTGGGCCCGGGCTACGCCAACTCCTATGCGTTCTTAATCCACTCGCAGCTCCCGACCTCGTTCAACAAGGCCCTTATTGAGCCCGTCTCCCCCGCAGGGCCCCCAAAGCTCGTGGATATTGTGATGTCGGGGGGGCCGTCCCAAGACACGTCTGCGGTGTCTCTGACCTTCGCCGGATACGACGCAGGCATCTATCGCGTCACGTTCGAACAGACCGCGGCCGGCGCGGGCCTTACCACACAGCCTATTCTTCTGCTGCACCAAGACTGCGGGACCCATGGATAGTTCGCCGCCCGGCAAGACGTCGCGAGACCGCTCGCGCGCCGCGCTCGACGCGTTGTGCCGGACCAGAGCCGACCTGATTGGAAACCTGCGGCAACAAGTTACGAGCGGCGAGGCGCCATCGCCAACGAGCCTCGCACGGCTCGCCCGCCTCGACGAGGTCTCCAATGCGCTAAAGTCGCTAGAGCCCAATCGAAAACGTGGCACGGACCTCGTCGCCCTTGGCGTGGCCACGCTGGTGCTCCTAACGCTATGCCTCATTCGACTGCCGCACGCCCCCCTCGATGTCACGCTGCGCGCCACGTCCCTCAAGTTCGATCTTCTGCCAACCACGACCGTGACGCTCCTCCCGGGAGAGGCGGGGCAGATACTCTCGCTCGAACAGGCCATCGTATCGGGCGTTGAAGACGCCTCTCCGAGCGACGCCGCGCCTGGCGGACGGCTCGAACTCAACGCGGAGACGGTGGATGGCGACAAGACGGCCCCCGTTAAGCTCGACCCGTCCGTCCGCCTTTATGCGATCCAGCTGTCACCCGGCGCGAAGTTCTCCGTCGATACGAGGATTGCCTACTCCGGAGACACGCGAGGCCTCGATATCGCCGCCCAAGGCTCCTCTTCAATCGAGGCGGACTTCGGGCGGCTGATTCGCGTGGGCGCACCCGGTCAGCCACTGACCGTGAGCAACAGTGCCATTCAGCAGGTCTCCGTCCGCGGGAAAATGCTGCGGTTTGCGCTCTACCCCGCCGAAAAGCAGCAAGACCTTGCCGTCTTTCGCAACACGGCGATCTCCAGCGTCGCTTTTGAGGAGGCCGGCGATCCCACCATCCTGAGCGGCGCGGTTGACGTTGGCGACGGCGGGCAGAATTTCCAGCTGCGCCCCAGCGACCTACTGACCGTGCGTAGTGCCAAGCCGATGATCGTGCGCGCGCTGAGCCTCCAAGACGGCCAGTTGAACGTTATTATGTCGGCGCCAGAAGCGACCGTCCTCCGCCTCGGTCGCGACTCCCCCAAAGACCTTCGCCCGAGCTTGCTGCAATGGCTCCTCTTTCATTGGCCCAACGAGCTCTACGCGGCCGTCTCCGCGGCGGTTGCCACATGGCTTGCCGTTCGACGGTGGTGGGAAACCTGACGATGTCGTTGCGACCCCTCGCGCTCATCCTCTGCGCCGGCTGGCTTGTTCTACAGCCCGCCGCCCCAAGCCTCGCACAGAAGCTCGCGTCTGAAGCGCGAGGCTCGGCGCTTTCGCAGATCGTCATGGTGACACCCGAAGGTGGCGGCTGTGGAGCGGGGATCATCGTCGGCTTCGACGAGAAGACTATCTACGTGGCCACCGCCGACCATGTGGTCATCGATCCCTCGACCGGCGCGCAGGTCAACATTTCAGCCAGGTTCCTCGGCGTTTCAGATCCGCGACCGGCGACGACCTTCAAGACCAGCGAGCCAAGAGGTTCCGGCGACCTCGCCGTCATCATGGTGCCCCGCGACGCCACCCTCGATAAATACCTCAATGGGCTGAACTTCTCGATGCTGGCGACCTCGGCCTCGCCCGCCGTGAACGGGGCGGTGAACAGCATCGGCTGCTGGGGCGGGTCGTCCTGGGCGTCTGGGTCCGGCGAAGTGCTATTCGCCGCCACGCAGGACAACCTCCGCGTCCATTCGACTGTCAATGAAGGCCAGTCTGGCGGAGGGCTCTTCAGCGCGGCGTGGGAGCTGATCGGCATGCCACTCGACGCGAGTGTCAACGAGATGGCCGCTCGGCCGATCGATTCGATCCTTCGCGATCTCCGCGCCTGGGGCGTTCCTGTGGCGCTCAAGCCTCGATCGGCGAAGGATCGAGTCATGGGCGCGGACGAACTGGCGCAACTAGTCCTGCGGCGAGAACGCTCCCAGATCCTCGCGACCCATTCCAATTCCTTGCGCGCCACAAATCCGATGCGCGCCCTCATCATCGGCGCGGAGGCGGTCAACCAAACCCGCGCGGATGGATTCGTCCTCGCGCCAGCGCGAGAAGCCTTGACGGGCGCTCAGCTGGGTATCGGTGGCTTCGGCTTCGCCGGTGGCGACGGGGCGCTTGAGCCCGTCGTGATAGATTCGAGCGAGAAGCTATTGGCGACGGCGTCCAACACCGGAGCCATTCGAATTTGGAAACTGGCCGGCGGGGCGCCGCCAGAATTGGTCAAGGTGCTGCAGAAACCCGATCGATCAGGTTTTACCGACCTGGCCTTCGACAAGAATTCGACGCAGATCATCGCCCTAACTCGGAACCCAAACACCTCCGCGGGGTCTGTCTGGTCCTGGCCACTGGACACGCCAGACCGCGAGCCACAGCCACAGGTCACCCTCCTGTCCGCGATTGCTGGGGCCGCCACCGCCATTGGCGTTTCCGCCTCGGGTGATACACTCGCGGTCGCGGACGCCCGCGGGACTGTAAGCCTCTTCGCCTTCGCCAACGGCCCGTTGAAGCCGGCCTTCCGCACGCTCCAGATTCCTCCAGGCCATCTCGTCGATCACCTCCGGTTTTCCCGGGACGGCGCCGTCCTCATGGCCAGCTCGACCAAGGCCTGGGCCCTCATCTGGAACTTGGCGTCGCCGGAGCCGACGCCCGTGGCCGCCTTCGACACCGGTCACACGCGCCCCGCTTACGGCCCGCCCCCCCTCGACTTGCTCGATCTCACCGATGATCACGCCTTGCTCCTGACCGGCAGCTCAATTTGGTGGCCGGACTCCTCCGTCGCCGACCCAATGCTAAGGGTCTGGACGCTGAATCACCTCGCGCCGAGCGGCGCGCCGCTGGCACTCGACCAGGCCGAGCCGTCAGATCCGAACCAGGCGCTACAGAACGCTTTCTTCCTCCCGAACCAACATGCCGCAGTGGTCGTCACGCTGAGCGGCCACATCAAGACGTGGTATTTCTCAAACCAGTCAACGGCCGCGCTGAGCCCGACCTTCCAAGTCAAGCTGCCGGGCATTGCGGACTCAAGCAGCCTGACGGCCGACCGGCAGTTCCTCGCAATCAGCCAAGGCGCGACGGTTTCCTTCGTCCGGGTCGCCGATCTCCAAGGATCGGCCACTCCCGCGTTTGCGACCTTCCGCGGCTTCGACGATCGAGCCGGAAACGTGCGCCTCAGCTTATCGGGCCGGTATTTGTTCGCCTCCGGAATCGGCCGTGACGATCGGCTCTGGGACCTCACCAAGATCGACCCCCTCGCACCGTCGGCGTCGATCGCAACAAGCCCCTACGCTGACGTGCAAGCCCTGAGGCTGTCCGACAGTGGCAGGCTTGTGGCCGTCGCTAGAGGCGAGTCACTCGAACTCTGGAGCATCGCCGACCCCGAGCGACCTGCCCGCCTATATACGCTCAAAGTCGATCGAAATATTCTCAAGACAGGCTCTGAGGGCGACTGTCCCGGATGCCACGTCATGATGTCGCCGGATGACAAGTGGCTCGTCGTCCAAGCCTCAGAAGGCAAGCAATGTCTGGCAATTGAAATTGCGCCGGCGAACGGGAATCGACGACAGTTCACTCTTCCAAGGCCTATTTTTTCCGTTTCCTTTAGCCCGGACGGACGATTGCTGGTCGTCGACGGCGAGAACGACACAAAAATCGCCTACGACCTCCACGGCTCGAAGCTATCGCCGATCGTGGTCAGCAAGGACAATTTAGGATCGCCCACCTTCTCCCCGGACGGGCGCTGGATCAGCTTCTATCGCGACGCCGAATCCAGCGCCTACGCCCACAGCAACGAGGTGGGTTTCATTGCACCGGTCGATGCGCTGGGCGACCCCTCGAAGCGAATCAAGTTTACGGGCTTCCGGGGCGGCGTCGGGGCCGTCGTTTTCTCACCCGATAGCCAGTGGGTCGCGATTGCGGGTGCCGCCAACAAGCTCGCCCACGAACAAGACGACCGCACGGTCCAGGTCTTCCGAGCCGACGGGGCGACTTGGCGCAAGGTCGCAGACCTGACTCCGCTCGAATATTCCGCGCTCCGGCTAGAGTTTAGCAAGGACGGCCGATGGCTGTTCACGGGCTCGGCTGATGTGACGCTCCTCGATCACAACGTGTCGTCCCGGATCTGGGATTTGCAAAGGCCCCTGACCCCCGACGTCGGTCAGACGCTAGATGGGCTCATCTGGAACGACAAACTCGCCGCCTTCAGTCCCGACTCCCAGTGGCTAGTGACAGTCTCGGGTGCCGAATCGTACGGCCGGCTGTGGAGCTTGAAGGACGGTAAGCTTCAGATGGCCACCAAGCTGACCGGCCCGAAGCCCAACCTAAACAACCATTGGAGGGTCGCCTTCAGCCCCGACGCAAAGGCGCTCGTGCTTTGGACCATTGATGATACGACGCCCTTCCTGTGGACGCTCACAGACGCGGCGCCCGCGGAACTGGGCACAGCGCTTCCAAACGGCGACCTATCGATTGAAGATGTTCGTTTTTCGCCAACCGGCCGCGCGCTTACCATCTTGAACTCGAACCTGTTCGGCACGCCGGATGCGGAATCCGCGCATGTGACTTTTGTGGACTTGAAGGTCTTTCCTGAGGAGGACGCTTACGCCGTGCTCCCGGCCAGTTCCGGCGGGTCGTCCTACAGCTACCGCGAGGACCTCGGTCTCGTAGTCTCCTTGGGCGACAAGGTCGTCGTCGCTCCCACGGATCTTAAGGCGCAGTTAGACCGCGCCAGCCTCGTCGCGGGCCGCAACCTTACCTGGGAGGAATGGGTCAAGTCACCGCTGCGAGGCGCCTACCATCCGACCTTCGCTGCGCTACCGGTCGGCTCCGATGTTCTCAAGGCGCTTTCTCCGGATGTCGGAAAGCTGATCGCCAGCGGCCATCCGACTGAGGCAACTCAGCTCGAACGCGATCTGGTCGGGTGGGCACTTTCGCTGGACGACGCCGAGGCCTGCAATGACCTAGCCTGGGACCTCGCCGCAGTGAAGGACATCGCCGACGCGACGATGCTCTCGAATTGCGCGCTGAGACAGGTGCCCAATGACCCCAACTACCGCGATACACATGGTCTCGTCCTCGCGCTTTCTGGCCAGCGCGAGGCCGCCATCGAGGAATTCAACTACTTCATCGCACAAACCCGAGGTGTCGAACGTTTTGCTCACGCGATTGCCATCCGCCAAGCCTGGATTGTGGCATTGCGATCTGGACAGGACCCCTTCGCGGACAACACACCCTAGCCCCCGGTAGAGGCAAACTGCCCCCGACCTGTACTCGGGCCTTCAGACGAACCAGCAACGCCAAGGCCGGTGAGGCGGGCTAGGGAGCGTGATCTCTTTGCAGGGCGCGGCCGACCCAAGCCGGCCTCTCCGACCCGATCAGACGAAACAGTTAGAAGACCAGGGAGATCCTGCGCGACTGGAGTGGTGCGGGTCGGCGGCCAAGTCCCGGCCGGACTGATCAACCGCAAGGCCCTGGCCGTCGAGTCGCGGTGATACGCGTCCGCTTTGTGGACATCGACCTCGTCGGCCGAGCGACTGGGATGAAGGCGCAAAGCCGCCGCTCGCTACGGCGCCGTTTGAGGCGCGCTCGCGAGCGGCCACGCGGCCCCTAATCTAAATGACCGCCCTTCGACTTACGAATGAGTGCTTCCGGCTCCATTCCGAGCGCGTCGGCGATGCGTCCGAGAACCGTGACACTGGCCGAAACATCAGCGCGTTCAATCGCTCCTATGTAGCGAGAGCTCAGACCCGAGCGCTCTGCTAGTTCCTCTTGGGTCAGATTCCGCCTGTTTCGGGCATGCCGCAAATTGATAGCTAAGATTTCCTTTAGATCCATCCCGAGAGATAACTCGCGAATGGAACGATCATTCCAGGAACGATAGTTCCTATTCGCAGTTTTGTATGCTATGAAGTGAACTCCCTTCGTCAGCAATGATGGTCATCTGAAATGAATGACGCCTCTGAGGTTCCAGTCGAAAGCGAGATCGTGTCCCATGAGGTGGTGTGGCTGGCGGCTACGAAGCCGCTCGCGAGCGCGCCGTTAGTAGCGCTGTAGCGAGTGAGCGGCGTGTCGGTGGTCATCGGCGTTTTCC
>NZ_JAIUGQ010000085.1:0-7456 GCF_020164715.1 Mesorhizobium sp. ESP7-2 | reverse complement strand
CGGTCGCCAGTTGAGCTGCGGCCGACGCACCGCTTTTCCTCTCGGCCAAGTGCCCGCCCCGATTACGGGCGGCAATCCCTCGGTTGTTGCCTCGTGCCCTCCCCCATTCGTTCGCCCTGACGTCCAGGACAACGCCAGGACACGATTTGCAAATTTCGCCGTCATGGCGACGGCGTTCCGGCTTCGGACGCGGGGAAGAGCTCACGGGCGTGCACACCGGCCGCGAACAGATCGCGCACCGAAAGTGTCGGCGGCACGGCGCCGGATGCGCCTTTGAAGGACGCGAGATCGGATCCGGCCTCAGAAGCCGGCCGCCCTATGAACAGCGGCGCGGCCCTCCAAGTGACGGCCCTTGCATGGCTGGCGGTGAGCAAGCCGGGCGCATCACCGCCGCCCCAGAAAGGGCGAAGCTTCGCAACATAGGCCCGGGTCTCAGCCGGCAGCGGAAGGCCCTTCAAGGAGGCTTCGTAACGCCCTGGCCCGGCATTGTAGGCGGCCAGGAAGCCCGGTGAACCGTATCGATCATACAGCTCGCGAAGATAGGCTGTGCCGGCAAGGATGTTGTCGTGCGGATCATAGGGATCGCGGCCGAGTTGGTGACGAAGGCGCAGCTCGGCCCAGGTTCCGGGCATGATCTGCATCAGGCCCACGGCCCCCTTTGGGGACAGGGCGCGCAGGTCGCGGGCGCTTTCCAGCTGCATGACTGCCCGTATCCAGCGCTGAGGAATGCGGAAGCGATGCGACGCCTCGGCGATATGCGCGGCATAAGGATCATGCGCGGATTTGCGGGAAACCGGCGCCGATTGTCCGGCGGCCCCCGTCATCGTGCGACAGAAGATCAGCATGCCACCGATAAGGCAAAGTGCTTCACGCCGCGTGGGCAACCAACGGACGGGGCGGGAATCGTGCGCACATTTCGGCGCCGATGGCCCACTCATCGAGCACGCTCCGGCCGTGATTTCGGCCGCATCCAGCGCAGCGACCAGGAGCCGTCATCGCATCGGAAAAGAGTGGCGCGAAAGCGCCGGCCGAACAGCGGGTCCTCCAATCGGCACGATAGATAGTCCCCAGCCGTCTGTCCGGTTTCCTTCCAGGCCGCGCCGACTTCGGGGCCGCTGCCATCGCCGATGTGGATGCGAAAATCCGGCGCATTGCCGTCGGAAGTCCTGATCGGGACAAGCACCAGCTCGGCATCCACGAGCAGTGTTCGAATGCGTCCGGAGTAACCGGATTCTGTTTCCTGGAAGACGCCGATCTCGGCCATGGACTATCTCCTTGCTGTTGTTGGCTGGGCTGAATTGCGAGCCAGGTGTGGTGGCCATCACCTCTCTCGTCGGTCCAGAGCGGCAGCGCGCGTCCGACGATCGAGCTCGCCGGGAAAGGGCCGAAATAGCGGCCGTCGAGACTGTTCTCGACCTTCCCGTTCATGACGAAGATTTCGTCGGCGGCGATGATGCGGCAGCCCTGCCAGTCAGGCAGCGCCCGCCCGTTGCGGTCGCGCTCAAGTGCAGCACCCATCGCAAGCCCGTTCACCGTGATGACGCGCCCGACGCGGCAGACTTCCTGTCCGGGAAGCCCCTCGATGTGTTTCAGCATCGGCACACCGAGCGGAAGGTAACCGCGCCTGGCGGCGAACCGGGCGACCGTCTCTGGCGGTTCGATGACGGCGAGCGCACCAGCCGTCGGAACGGCCATTCTCCGGATCCCATAGAGTCCGAGGGGTGCGCTGGCCGACGCGTTCCATAGCAGCAGCGGCGGCATCTCCACGGCCGTCGGAGCGACCATCGCGACGACGGCCGCAAGCGTCGCGGCCATGCAAGCGGCGCGGCTCATGATGTCGCTCGCTTGCGCAACAGAAAGGCCCGGTGCTGCTCGAGCGAATAGGCGCGCGGCGTTCCACCGGCAACCAGGCGGTTGTGGGTCTGACGCCAATAGTCAGGGGCGGCCTCGACCGGATCGAGGCCGATCGCCTCGATCGCATCGATCAGTTGGAGAACACGCTCAACCTTGTCCCAGCCTGCGATCTTGAGCAGGATCTGGCCGCCTGGCCGGATGTAAGGCAGCGTCTGATATGGTTCAGCGGGAAAGACGGCGCGCACGATGTCGATGCGCGAAACGATGGTGCCAAAGTCATTCGCCGCCCAACGCACGAACGCAAAAACACTGCCCGGCGCAAATGTGACGACGCGGCGCCGCTGGTCGATGATCGTCTGATCGGCAGGACGTCCGAAGCGGATGCGGTGCTCGATCCGCTTCTCGATCCAGATCAGTTCGACCGTCGTGAGGTCGCCGCGCGGCGTCGATTGGGAAGACGGCGTCATGTGTCGTCTCCCTCGCACCGCCGCATCTGCTGTCCACCCTCAGTCCGCGGCTTGCGCGCAAGACTGTTAGATTGAGAGTTAGACTCTAAGTTAAGAGCGCGATTTTCCGTTTCGGACCCGTCGCTTAGGGCTGATCGCGGTTCCCGAAAGCACGAGGATGCGGTTGCCGATGGCACGATAGTTCGGGTTCCCGATGGCACGATCCTGTCAACAGGCGTCGGCACCGGTTCGAAAGCCAACAACACACGGCCGCTCGCTTCGACCTCAGTGAACAGCAGATATCCCGGCAAGGGTTGGCGGCGCACGATCTCGCGCAGCTCAAAGGCGAAGCGCTTGAGCGGCGAGAGGCTGCCGGACTTCCGATGCAGGTGCCTGATATCGAAACGCCAGCCGGCACGCTGGCGTCCGCCATGCTTGCGCACCAGCCGATAGAGCCAACGCTCCAGGCCGCCCGTCAGTCCGAAATAGGCGCGGTCTATCGTCAGGATCAGCGCGTCGTCCATGACGGCGCGATAGAACCAATCGGGCAATATCAGTTCGACGCCGAGCGGGCGGCCGTTTCGACCCGAGCGCTCCTGCCATTCATTGATCCAGGAGAAGCGATGGCGACGGCCTTCCGCGGGCTGGCGAATGGAGGTGAGGACGCTTGTCGACTGCAGGCGGTCGAGCGCCGCCTTGAGGCGCTGATAGTCTCGCTTCGAGACGCCGCGGCCGATGAAGGTAAGCATTTCATATGGCGTCGCGGCCATCAGGCGCGATGTGCGCAATCCGGCGTCCCGCGCGCTGACGATCTGGCTCGCGGCCCAGATCAGGATATCGGCATCCCAGATCGTCGCCATGCCGTGATCGGGCATCGCTTCGACCCGGATAGCCACATCGCCAGCGCGAAAGTCGATCGGTGCGATGCGCCTGGATTTGGCGAGGGAGAAGAAGGGATAGGCCATGAGGTCCTGCGCATCGCGTGGCGCGACAACACCGGGCAACGCGTGGAACAGATCAAGCTGTCCGCGTTCCGACGGTTGGCGTGTGCGTCCAGACATAGGGGAGATCAGCTTGCTCAGCGCCTCTCGCGCCCGGCATAGGCGATCAGGCGGGCGGCCTGAGGCTTGGCTGGCAGGACAGAGCCATGCGGATCGGATGTCGACGACATCGCGCCGCGCTGCACCCAGGCCTGGAGGTCGTCGACGGCATAGACGACGCGGCCGCCGAGTTTGCGATAGGCAGGCCCGGTCCCATAGGTGCGGTGTTTTTCCAGCGTGCGCGCAGAAAGACTGAGGAAATGCGCAGCTTCCGAAGTGCGCAGGTAGCGCGGCGGCAATGGCGCGGCGTCGGCGTTCATGAGGTGTCTCCTTCCGGCCGTTGCGATTGAACGGCGATTGACGGCCAGGATGGAGGAGCGTGAGGACGGCGATCAGGTGCGCAATTGAGGGGCGCTATTTCGCACCGCTAACAGCCTTCGGGAGTGGCGCTGGCGCGCGCAGCAATTGGGGGTAGCCGCGCTCAACCATCTTCACGCGATCGCGCATCCAGCAACGCATCCGAAGACAGGGCCCGTCATGGCGGCCGGCGGCGCGGAACGCTTCCGCGGTCACCATCAGAAGACGCCTCGCCCGGTACCGGGCGAGGCGTCTGCGACCTTACTCGCCGTTGCGGCGGTTTGGACGGGACCAGATGAGGCTGTGGCCCTCGCCTTCCTCGTCGGCGAAGAGGTTGGCGTAGATCGGAGCGGTGAAGCTCGGATCGTCGAGCTTGAGCCCGAGATACTCGCGGCCCTCGTTGGAGCGCTTGGACCAGGCGGCGCCGATCTCGGCCTTGCCGACCACGACGCGGTGGCTCGGGGCGTTCTCGCCGCTGGCCCGGGTGTCGGGGACGATGCGCACGCCCTTGGCCTGGACGCTAAGGGTGACGATCTCGCCGGTGAATTCGTTCGCATTGGTCTTCTTGAAAGTGCCGATGGTAGCCATTTTCAGTCTCCGTTTTCTTCGTTTCCGAGCCCGCACCATGCGACCTCGATGGCGATCGTGAGGCCGGAGGCGACCGCCGCCGCATCGCTTGCGACCGCAGCAAAGCGAAGGATGGCGCAGGCGCGTGTTTCTTGGTTGCGCGAGGAATGGGCTTGGCCCAGGGGAAGAAACGCGCGCCGCGCCATTGCGGCACAGGCGCTCGAGGCTTCAGCCGTCCTTCGGCCAGATCAGCCCTTTCGAGAGGTCGTTTGGTGCGCTCCGCAAAGCGAGAGACGGGGGCAATGGCGGCATGCTGGATCAACAAAGATTAAGTGGAATGTTTCGCCAGCGGATTTCCTGACCCGGACTCGGCATGTACTGCATCGAACCCTCTTTCCCTCCAGTGCCAAGCGCACGCTTACTAGGAGCGGCTTACTGCTCGGATCGAGATGCCTTCGCCCGCGCGGCAGCGTCGACGTGTCGTGCTACGGGCGTAAGGCTATTTGGATCGCCCTTCCCGCAGATCTATGGTGACGTGGTAACGCCTTTGGGAACCGCCTGCGAAAGAAGCTTTGGATGCTGCCTTTTACGCCGCGCGGCATTGTATGATCGATCTCTCATTTGGAGCTCTAAACTGCCAGTCGGCTATCGTGACAAAGTTGCCAGTAAGCTGACTTTTTGCCGACAGTCTCTTGTCGAATTGCCAGGAGGGACATCATTGGTGTGTGTCCACGGGGCTTTTTGCCGTCATCAGGACGGCGATGCGTCACCGTGCAACTGAGAGGGGACACCAGTCGGGGCCAAGGTCCGTTGTCCGGTGAGTGCGGATGTCCCCCCGAAATGGTGCTCGACGCTTTGCGATCCTTAGTCGGTGCGATATTAGATGGCCGCCATCTGACGTGAGATTTCTCCAGAGAGACATCGGAAAGTGCCGGAGCGACCCTCGATGAGGATTGTCGCGGGAGCGCCAAAATGCGGGCCACAGCTATCACCAGTCTCTTCGGACGTCAGGGTAAACATCGGTTTCCATAGCTCCGGAATTCGTAACCTTCGTCGGCGGCACAGCGCTCGCATCGATTGCTCGGGTGGGGCATCTCGCGGCTGTCGCGGTCATCGAGATCGGCTGCTGGATCTTGCCATTTGATGCCCGGTGGCGCGGCGGCATCGGGCCGGCACCGGGGCTTCGCTATCCCGCTCAGAAATATTGATGATCGTCTTTGCGCCAGATCAAACCAACTGGCCGATACTGCTGCTTGCCTGCCGACCGCTGTCAGCCACTTGTCAGGTTGGATCCGCTATCCCACGGCAATGACGGCCCCAAGCCGTTATGGCCTATCGGTCGAAATACCAATCGCACTGCAACTTCCCCCAAGCTTCCGAATGGAGACGTCATGTATCGCACTCTCGTTCTCGCCGCCCTCGCGGGCATGATCGCCGGTCCCGCCCTGGCGGCCGGCAACTGCAGCACGGCTGCGAAATCGAAGTTCCAGCCCAAAACGACGCTCGAGGCGCAGCTGAAAGGCGAAGGCCTCAACGTCCGCCAGATCAAGACCGAGAAGGGCTGCTACGAGGTCTATGCGGTCGACAAGGCCGGCAAGAAGGTCAACGTTGCCTACAATGCCGAGACCCTTGAAAAGCTCGACAATGCCGAAGCCGGCGAAAACTGATCGAGCCTTGCCGGCACCCGCTGAGGCGCGATCATCTCAGGGTGTGGTGCGCGTCTGGGACCGGTTTGTGCGCGGCTTCCATTGGGCGCTGGTGCTAAGCTTCGCCATCGCCTGGTTGACGGCCCATTCCTTTGAGGACATCCACCACTGGGCCGGCTACGCCGCCGCCTCGCTTGTCACGATGCGGCTCGTGTGGGGCGTCGTGGGCACGCCTTATGCACGCTTTTCGCAATTCGTGCGTCATCCCGCGACAGTGCTGCGCTATCTCTCCGCAATGCTCGGCGGACGCGAAGCCCGCTATATCGGCCATAATCCGGCCGGCGGCGCGATGGCCGTCGTGCTGATCGCCGCGATGGGATTGGCCGCGCTTACCGGGTGGATGATGACGACGGACGCGTATTTCGGCGTGTCGTGGGTTGAGGCGGCGCACAGCCTGGCCGCGCACGGCCTGCTCGTGCTCGTGTTCCTCCACATTGCCGGCGTGGCGCTGGCAAGTCTTCGCCATCGCGAAAACCTGGTTCGGGCGATGATCACCGGGCGGAAACGCAAAGCCGAAGCATTTGACATTGAGTGATCGTATCAGCCGTCACCTCGACTCCATCTGCGGTCGATAGCAGCAACTTTTCTGCAAGGCCCTAGCACTACTTTGGCAGATCTTTAGCAGAGAGGGTTCTGCGGCAGTGGGGACAACGGATTGGGGGCGGCTGCGCGAGCGCGGTGAGGATGGCTTGCCTGACTCGGGTAGGCTCGGTTGGGGCGGCGGGCCAAGGATTCTTTTTTCCCCCTCCCGCTTGTTTGAGACGGCGAGATTGCAGGAAAGCGTAGGCGATCATAGTCATCAGCGCGTGCCGGTGCAGGCCCGTCCATGAGCGCCCCTCGAAGTGGTCGAGGCCAAGTTCCTCCTTGAGCTGCTGATGCGCCTGTTCGCAGACCCAGCGCGCCTTGATGGCGCCTGCGATCTGCTTGAGCGGGGTGTCGGCGGTCAAGTTGGAGAGGTAGTATTTGCGCTCGCCGGTCGAGCGGTGCTCGCCGATCACCCAGACCTCCTCGCCGGGCAGATGCTGAGCGCCCATGTCGCGGATGCGCTGGGGTGGGCCATCTGCAACCCGGACACGGACAGCGGCGAAGCGCGCCGAGAGGCGGCCTTTGGTGCCACGCCGCCAACTGACCGCACGCCATGGGGCTGTCTCCAGCATCGCCTGCGCGGTCATCGACTTCACATCGGGGATATGCCGCTGGCGCGGACGGCCGCGTCCGGCAAGGGGAAAGATCATTGCCACGTCGGCGGGATAGACCTTCTGCTTGAACGGGATACCGACGGCCCAGGTAAGGCCGCGCTCGGTGAGCGCCTGCCGGAAGGGGGCGCTCAAGCCATATCCGGCATCGGCGAGCACGCAGCCAAAGCGTAGGCCGGCTGCGCGAGCCCGGTCGATCTCGGCCAGCGCGATTCGGGCTTGGTCCTGTAGGCACGATGGTCCGCGGGCACACCGGCACGGTCGAGCCGGGCGGGATCGGAAGTCCAGCT
>NZ_JAIUGQ010000084.1:0-7780 GCF_020164715.1 Mesorhizobium sp. ESP7-2 | reverse complement strand
CTGACCGTGCACGAACGCCGGATCCAGGCTGGCGACATAGTCGCCCTTGGTTTCGGCTCCGCCAACCGCGATCCAGCGGCGTTCGAGGCACCGGACGAATTGCGTTTGGACCGAAAGCCCAACAGGCATCTCACCTTTGGCGCAGGACCGCATCTCTGCGCCGGCGCCGGTGTCGCCCGTATGGAATTCGCAGTGACGCTGGAGGCTCTGATCGAGGCCGCATTTGGCTTGGCCCTCGACCCGGCAGTCGCACCGCGCTGGAAGGCCAGAGGCGATCGGCGCGGTTTTGCAAGCCTGCCCTTGCTCATTGGTAGAAAAAAGGCGCATTGACCATGACCCACCCCACCACCCGCATGCGCTTCCATGGCGTCGCGGCTTACGAAATCCTGACGCGCGACGGATTGCGCATCCTGTGCGATCCGTTTCTGGACCAGAACCCTGGCGCTGCGACCAAGTCGACCGACTTCGATCATATCGATCTCGTGATAGTCAGCCATGCTGCCTACGACCATCTGGGCGACACCGACAAGATCGCAGCCAAATATGGCTGTCCAGTCGTCTGCGGCGGCGAGGTGAAAGCCTGGCTGATGGATCGCGGCATTCCCGCCACCCAGATCCGCGCCACCACCTGGGGTATTCGCGTCAAGGTGGCGGGCATCGAAATCCAGCCGCTCGAATGCCATCACTGGTCGCAGATCAGGCTAAAGGACAACTCCTTCATTTCCGGTGTGCCAATGGCTTTCATCGTCTATGCCGACGACAATCTGCGTTTCTACCACTACGGCGACACGGCGATCTTCTCGGACCTCAAATTACAGGGCGAGCTCTACAAGCCGAATGTCGGCTGCATCGGCATCGCCAATCCGCAGGAGATCCTGCATCTCAACCCAATGCCGGGCGAAATGCTGACCGGCGAGATGAGCCCCTATGAAGGCGTGCTCGCCACGCAATGGCTTGGCCTGGAGACCGTGCTGCCGTGCCACTACATCAAGCTCGATGGCGACAAGGACGTCGCCGAATATATGAAGCACCATCGCGAAGCCAAGGCACGCGGCGAAGCGATAGCCGATCCCTACCTGCTGCGTGCCGGTGACTGGATCGAATTCGACCGCGACGGCAAGGTCCTGCGGCCGGCCAAGGCGGCCTGACGCAATGCGCGCAGCGATCTTCGACGCACCTTTTTCAATCCGCATGGCCGAGGCGCCGAACCCGCAGCCGCGAGCCGGAGAGGTGTTGGTTCGCGTGAAAGCTGCCGGCCTTTGCGCCGGCGACCTTTACATCTATACCGGGAAGAACCCCTATGTGACCTATCCTCGTATCGGCTGCCACGAGATCGCCGGCGTCGTCGAAGCCTATGGTGCCGACGCCACCGGTCCAGCTATCGGCACGCGCGTCGTCGTCGACCCGTTCATCGGTTGCGGCCACTGTTACCCATGCCGGATCGGCAAGCGCAATTGCTGCGCCAAACTCACCATTGTTGGCGTGCATCGCGAAGGCGGCTTCGCCGATTTCGTCACGGCACCGGTGCAGAATCTCAACCTGGTGCCGGAGACGCTCAGCGACTTCGAGGCGGCATTCGCCGAGCCTGTGGCCATCGGCGTGCAGGGCTGCCGGCGTGGCATGGTCACATCAGAGGATACCGTGCTGGTGCTTGGCGCCGGACCTATCGGTTTGGCGATCGTCGAGGTGGCTCGCGCGGTCGGTGCAAAGGTCTACGCGACAGATCTTTCGGGTGAGCGCCTGTCCACGGCAGCCGACCTCGGCGCCATACCGATTGCCAGCGGTGCCGGTCTTCTGGAACGCGTGCTTGAGATCACCAATGGCGAAGGCATGCCGGTTGTCATGGAGGCCACGGGCGCTGCGACGATGATGGAAGAGACGATCGATCTCGTCGCAGCCGGCGGACGCATCGTCATTCTCGGCCTGCTCAAGAAGGGCCAGGGCATCACCTATCCTGGGCTCGATTTCACCCGCAAGGAAGTGACGATCCTCGGCTCGCGCGCTTCGGTCGACTGCTTTCCCGAGGCGCTGGCCCTGCTTGCCTCGGGCAAGATCCATTATCCGACGATCGCAAGCTCCTTCGCGCTCGGCGAAGCCCCAGGCCTCTTCCAAACACTCGCCGACAATCCAATGGCTTTGCACAAGGCCGTGTTCGTTTCGGAGGACTAGATGAAGCTTGTTACTTTCTCCCATCGTAAGGGAGGCCATGACCATCACGCCGGCGTGCTCGACGGGGATCACGTCGCATGCCTGACTGAAGCCAGCATCGCCGGCAGCGTGATGGAGATCGTGCTCGGCGGCAAAAAGATGCTGGACCAGATCCGCGCCGGCGTCGCCAAGGCGCCGCGCTTTGCGCTGGCCGACGTGACGCTCGAAGCGCCGATCCGACCGGGCAAGGTTCTGTGCTCCGGCATCAATTACAAGGGCCACGCCGAGGAAAACCCCAACGCGAAAATGCCGAGCGAGCCATTCTTCTTCACCAAGCTGCCGACCTCGGTGGTCGGACCTGACGTGCCAGTCGCAAAGCCAGCCAGGACCGAGCAGATGGACTACGAGGTGGAGTTCTCGGCGGTTATCGGGAAGAAATTGCACAAGGCCGGGGAGGCCGACGTGATGCCGGCGATCTTCGGCTATACGCTGCTCAACGACATTTCGGCACGTGACGTGCAGTTCAAGGACAACCAGATCACCATAGGCAAGAATTTTGCCGGCTTCTCGCCCATTGGTCCGTGCATCGTGACGTCAGACGCGATGCGCCACCCCGACAATGTCGCGTTGAAGACGCGGCTGAACGGCAAGACCCTACAGGATGGCAGCACCTCGGACTGGCTGTTTTCGTTGCCGCTGCTGATCTCCTTCCTGTCGCAATACATTCCACTCGAACCCGGCGACATCGTCTCGACGGGAACGCCGGCCGGCGTGGGCATCTTCCAGAAACCGCCAGTCTTCATGAAGGCCGGCGACATCGTCGAGATCGAAGCCGAGGGCATCGGCATCCTCAGAACACCGATCGTTGCGGGATAGGAAATGGCGAGGGCGACGGTCCGGATCGGCGTGATCGGCTGCGGCTTCTACGCGCAGAACCATCTGCATGCGTGGCAGGACCTCGCGGGCGAAGGTGCCGTGCTCGCCGCTGTCTGTGACGTCGATGCCGCCAAGGCGCAAGCAGCCGGACATAGCTTCGGCGTGCCGTTCTATACGGACGCCGCCACCATGCTTGCGAACGAGCGGCTCGATGCCGTCGACATCGTTACCCGCCACGACACACACCGCGAGCTCTGCGAACTGGCGATCGCCACCGGCATCGCCACCGTCGTGCAAAAACCCTTCGCTCCCAGCTGGGACGACTGCATCGCCATTGTCGAAGCGGCTGAGAAGGCCGACGTGTGGCTGGCGGTGCATGAGAATTTTCGTTTCCAGACGCCGATGCGGCACGTCCGCCGAACGATCGACAGCGGCGCCATCGGCAAGCCGAACTGGGCGCGCATAAGTTTTCGAACAGGCTTCGACGTTTATCGCACGCAGCCGTATTTCTATTACGAGGAACGGCTGGCGATCGCCGATGTCGGCATCCATATGCTCGACCTCGCGCGTTTCCTGCTGGGCGAGGTCGAGCGCATCTCCTGCGAAACCCAGCGCCGCAATCCGAAGGTAAGAGCCGAGGATACGGCAACGATGCTGCTGCGCCATGGCAGCGGGGCGGTCAGCGTGGTCGAATGCACTTACGAAGCGCGGCGTGATCCCGACCCGTTTCCCGAAACGCTAGTGGAGATCGAGGGGGATAATGGGTCGATCATTGTTCTCCCCGGCTCACGCATGCGGGTAACCAGCAACGGTGCGACGATCGAGGAAGACATTGGCTCACCGCTGCGCTCGTGGACCAGCGATCGCTGGCATGTCGCGCAAGAGGGCGCGTTCGTTGCCTGTCGCCATTTTCTCGATTGTCTTCAACGCGGCGTGCGCGCCGAGACGTCGGGGCGGGATAATCTCAAAACCTACGCCCTGGTTGATGCGGCATACCGCGCGGCAGTGGAACACCGCGCCGTCACTCCGGAAGAGTGGAATGAAAGCGCCGGCCTGCGCTCAAAAGTCCGGGGAGCGCAATGACGGCAGGTCGCGAAAAGGTCCCGGGGCGAGTGAACGACAAGGTTGGCGCCGCCTTTGCGATCACCGTGGCGTTCGAGCTCGTCGACGGCGTCTTCTCCGAATTCCATCGGCTGGTCTGCGAAAATGCGGCGCTTTCCGTCGAACTCGAGCCGGACTGTCTACGCTTCGACGTGCTGATCCCCGAGCACGCGTCCGAGGTCAAGCATGTCTTCCTCTATGAGATTTACCGGGATCGCACCGCCTTCGAGCTGCATCTTGCCTCGGAGCATTTCCGTCAATTCGACCAACGCTCACGCGAGCTGGTAATCAGCAAAACCGTTCTCGCCTATACCGTGCAGGAAAACGCGAAGATGAGGGAATCGACGTGAGCGGGGACGTCAGTGCACTCGATCTATTCGGCACGAACGAACCTGTTGCCGAGCGTCGCATCCTCACCGCTGGACCACTGAGCGCCATCCTGGAAGATGGTAACCTTCGCACAATCTGCTTCGCCGGCGTCGAAGTCGTGCGCGCCATCAACTATCTGGCGCGGGATGCGTCCTGGGGGACATATAAGCCCAAGCTTTCGAACATCCGAATATCCGAAGGCCAAGCTGCGTTCCACGTGGGTTACGACGGGCTGTGCGCAGGTCCACAGGGTCGCTTTTCTTACCGGATGACAATAACAGGCAAGGCTTCCGGTGAGCTGACGATGGAGGCGCAAGGCGTCGCCCTCACCGATTTTCCGACCAATCGCACTGGTTTCGTGGTGCTCCACCCGTCCGAGGCTGCGGGTGGAAGGCTGACCATCATCCACAGCGACGCTCGGATCGAGGAGACGGTATTTCCAAAGATGATAAGTCCTGACCAGCCGGCTTTTGACATCGCTGCGCTTACCCACGAGCCGGCCGCTGGCATGGTCTGCACAGTCGCCATGGAAGGCGATGCCTTCGAGATGGAGGACCAACGGAATTGGACTGACGCCTCGTTCAAGACATATGTTCGTCCCCTGTCGAAGCCGCGACCCCATCTCATCGCCAAAGGATCGAAGGACGTCCAGCGCATCGTGGTCTCCGTCGAGACCAAGGCGTTGCCCGCCCAACCCAAAACCGCCGACAAGGCAACCCTGACGCTAGGCGGACCGGCCGGCCGGATGCCGGCCATGGCCTTGTTCCTCGACCCTGACGATCTGCCCGCGGCCGTGGCGGGAGCTTCATTGCTTGGCCCGGCACAAGAGGTCATTGTCCGCTTCGATGGTGCGCGCGCGCATGACGACCGAATGCTGCGCAAAGCGGCCGGCTTTGCCGATTCGATCGGCGCCCGGCTGGCGATCGAGGCGATCTTTGATGCCGTCGACCCAAGAGCCGAGACGAAGACCATTGTCGGTGCGTTTCGTTCATCGGGCGTCGAACCCAGCGCCATCCTGATTTCACCAAGGCGCGAGTTCAAGACGCGCGCGTCGAACTTGATGCCTGCAGGCGAACGGCCGGTCGGCGATCTGGTGAACGCATTCAAGGCAGCTGGATTCGCCGCTTCGGTAGGCGCCGGATCCCCTTCCCTGTTTACCGAATTCAATCGAAATCCACCGACCGGCGACGCCGATTTCGTCTTCTTCGGCAACGCAGCCATCGTCCATGCCGCGGACGATCGTTCGGTCATGGAGACGTTGACCGTTTACCCCTCGGTTATCGCGACGGCGCGGCATCTGTGTCCGGGAAAGCCGATCTGGCTTGGACCTTGCACGATCGGCATGCGCCACAATCCCTACGGCGAGGCGCTGGTGGCCAATCCTGCACTTTCACGTGTCCCCGCTGCCGGCGACGACCCTCGTCACGGCGCGTTGTTTGGGGCGGCCTTTGCTGTCGGCGTGGCGGCTCAAGCTGCCACCGCCGGTGTTGATCGTCTCATTCTCGCGGCGCCCACGGGGCGATTCGGCCTGCTTGACGCCGCCGGGGAGCGCCGGCCGCTCCAGGCAGTCCACGCTGAACTGGCAGCGGCCTCGGGCGCCGAACGCCGAGAGGTTGCGGTCGATCGCTCCGGAATCGCGGCCGTTGCCTATCGTACCGGCGATGGCGCCCGCATCCTGGTCACAAATCTCACCGCCGAGGATATCGAGATTTCGGTCCCGCAGGCTTTCCAGTCTGCCGGTAGCATCGAGCCGTCGGCGAAGGTGTCAACATTGCCAGGCAAGCAGCTAATTCTGCATCGGTATCGAACGATGATACTTACTGCATCCGCAACCGGTCGAAACTCAACATCGCTCGTCGATAGCCTTTGACCCAAACTGACTGATCAGCTGTCGACCGCGACAGCACGAGCTCAAGCGCGATGACGGGCTTAGAGCCGCAAGCGGACAGGCAGCTTCTGGCGTCCAATGAAGATACGACATTAACGAGTCGATCTAATTGCTGGCACCTCCACTTTCCGGGGCCACGCAGCCAAGCGTGTTTTAGCTTGCCGGGCTGCCTTCGCAGGCATCCCCTCATCTACTGCAACAACGCGGCTGTCTTGTGGAGCGTACCCGGAAAACCCATGGGCGACAGGGGAAAGAATTGGTTCCCTTGGCGATGGCGAGCGATTAGGAACGCTAATCCCTCGATATCGACTTCTAATTTCCGGCGGCGCGGCCGAATTTCTATAGTCCGCTTCCAACCTGAAACCCAATTAGATGCGGAGCAATGAAATGAACGTCTATGCCAAAGGGATGCCCAACGAATTGCTGCGGCTGCAGAAAATGCATAGTGGCGAGAAGGCGGTCCAGACCTTCAGCGCTGGTGAAATGAGCCGGCGCCAGGACGGCCTTCGCCGCATTCTGGCCGAGCTGAAGCTCGATGCAGCCGTGCTCACCTCATATCACAACATCTGTTACTTCTCGGACTTCATGTTCTGCTATTTCGGCCGCCGCTACGCCTTCGTGGTGACTGCTGAAAAGGCGGTGTCCGTCTCGGCGGGCATCGATGCTGGCCAGCCTTGGCGCCGCACCTTCGGCGACAACATCACCTACACCGACTGGCAGCGTGACAACTATTTCTATGCCCTCCAGCAAACGCTACCCGGCGTGAAGCGGATCGGCATCGAGTTCGACCACGTCAACCTCGAATTCAGGAAGCTGCTGCAGGACGCCTTCCCCGACGTCGAGTTCGTCGACGTTGGTGCGCCGACCATGTGGCTGCGCACCATCAAATCGGCAGAGGAAATCGCCCTAATCAAGGAAGGCGCGTGCACCGCCGATATCGGCGGCGACGCCATCTACAAGGCCATCGGCGAGAACGTTCCCGAGTACGAGGTCGCGCTGGCCGGCACGCAGTCCATGGTCCGGCATATCGCCAAGACCTTTCCGCATGCCGAACTGATGGATACCTGGGTGTGGTTCCAGTCGGGCATCAACACCGATGGCGCACACAACCCGGTGACCTCGCGAAAGGTTCAAAAAGGCGACATCCTCTCGCTCAACTGCTTCCCGATGATTTCGGGTTATTATACCGCGCTCGAACGCACGCTGTTCCTCGACCACGCCAGCGACGAGCACCTGCGCATCTGGGAGATCAACTGCGACGTCCACCGTCGCGGCCTGGAACTTCTGAAGCCCGGCGCACGCTGCGGCGACGTGGCGACGAAATTGAACGAAATCTACCGCAGCCACAATCTGCTCGGCTACCGCTCGTTCGGCTATGGCCACTCCTTCGGCGTGCTG
>NZ_JAIUGQ010000083.1:0-7828 GCF_020164715.1 Mesorhizobium sp. ESP7-2 | reverse complement strand
CCCCTCTGTCCTGCCGGACATCTCCCCCCCAAGGGGGGAGATTGGCAGCTTCATCGGCAGCGCTAATTCTACAACGCCGGCGATTGACGAAACCGGTAATGGCAGTCGATCTCCCCCCTTGAGGGGGAGATGCCCGGCAGGGCAGAGGGGGGTCCGCGCGCGCAACGCCTCAGGCTCTAGGAACGAACAGCATCAAGGCCTCACTTGGCCCGACCCGCGCACGCGGTATTTGAACGAGGTCAACTGCTCGACGCCGACCGGCCCGCGCGCGTGCATCTTGCCGGTGGCGATGCCGATCTCGGCGCCCATGCCGAATTCGCCGCCATCGGCGAACTGCGTCGAGGCGTTGTGCAGCAGGATCGCCGAATCGATCTCGCTGAAGAACCGTTCGACGGCCTTCGCGTCCTCGGCGACGATCGCCTCGGTATGATGCGAGGAAAATGTCTCGATGTGGTCGATCGCGCCACGGATGCCGTCGACCAGCTTCACCGCGATGACGGCGTCGAGATATTCCGTCGCCCAGTCGGCATCGGTCGCCGGCTTGGCGTCGAAGAAGACTTTCATCACCTCGGCATCGGCATGGATTTCACAGCCGGCGGCGCGTAGCGCTTCGAGGATCGGCACCAGGTGGGTGGTGGCGACGGCACGGTCGACCAGCAGCGTTTCGGCGGCGCCGCAGACCCCGGTGCGCCGCATCTTGGCGTTGACCGCGATCCGCACCGCCATGTCGAGCTCGGCCGAGCGGTCGATATAGAGATGGCAGATGCCTTCGAGATGGGCGAAGACAGGCACTCGCGCCTCGCTCTGCACCCGCCCGACCAGGCTTTTGCCGCCGCGCGGAATGATGACGTCGAGATTGCCGCCAAGCCCCTTGAGCATTTCGCCGACCGCGGCGCGGTCGGTGGTCGGCACCAGCTGGATGGCATCCTCGGGCAGATGGGCCGCCTTCAGTCCCTCGACCAGGCAGGCGTGGATCGCCGAGGAGGAATTGAGCGAATCCGAGCCGCCGCGCAAGATCACCGGATTGCCGGCCTTGAGGCAGAGTGCGCCGGCATCCGCCGTCACGTTCGGCCGGCTTTCATAGATGACGCCGACGACACCGAGCGGCGTACGCACGCGCTCGATGTGCAGGCCGTTCGGCCGCTCCCACGCGGCGATGACATCACCAACCGGATCCTCGAGCCCGGCAATTTCACGGATGCCGTCGGCCATGGCGCGGATGCGTGCCGGATCGAGTTTCAGCCGGTCCATGAAGGAGCCGGAAAGCCCGGATTCGTGGCCATTCGAGACATCGATGGCATTGGCGTCGAGAATGTCCCGTTCCCGGGCGACGATCGCGTCCGCCATGGCGGCAAGCGCGGCGTTCTTGGCGTCGGTGGTGGCAACGGCCAGCGGTCGGGCGGCTGCGCGGGCGCGCCGGCCGATATCGGCCATCAGCGCCGCGGTGTCGTCCCCGGATTTTTCATGCAGCTTCAGCATGGCTCATCCTCCGCTAATGTCGCCTTCGGCCCGTACTTCGTCGCTGGCGCGTACTTGGTCACTAGCCGGTACTTGGTCGCTAGCCCGTACTTGGTCACTAGAATGACTCACCACAAGATCGTCGCGGTGGATCATCGCCGAACGCGCCTCGTAACCGAGCACCGTCTCGATCTCGGCCGTCTTCAGGCCAGCGATCCTTACGGCATCGGCGGCATCGTAGGCAACCAGCCCGCGCGCGATCTCGCGGCCCTCGGGCGACAGGATCGCCACCGTGTCGCCGCGCGAGAAATTGCCGCTGACCAGTTTGACGCCGGCCGGCAGCAACGACTTTCCCGAAATGAGCGCGCCGATGGCGCCGGCATCGACGGTCAGGCGCCCGGCCGGTTCGAGCTGGCCGGCGATCCAGGTCTTGTAGCCTTTCACCGGATTGGCGCTGGGCTTGAAGAACGTCGCGCGCTCGCCGCGTTCGATCGCCATCAGCGGCGACAGCCGGGTGCCGGAGGTGATGATCATCGCGGTGCCCGCCGCATTGGCGATCTTGCCGGCATCGAGCTTGGTTCGCATGCCGCCGCGCGACAGTTCCGAGGCCGCCGCACCCGCCATCGCCTCGATGTCGGGCGTGATACGGTCGACCACCGGAATGAATTTGGCTTGCGGATCGCGCGCCGGCGGCGCGGTGTAGAGCCCGTCAATGTCGGACAGCAGCACCAGAAGGTCGGCGCCCATCATCGTCGCCACGCGCGCGGCCAGCCGGTCATTGTCGCCATAGCGGATTTCGGAGGTCGCCACCGTGTCGTTCTCGTTGATGACCGGCACCGCCTTCATCTTGAGCAGCGTCGAGATCGTCGCGCGTGCATTGAGGTAGCGGCGGCGCTCCTCGGTGTCGCCGAGCGTCAAAAGGATCTGGCCCGATTTCAGGCTACCCTTGCCGAGCGCGTCCGACCAGGCGCCGGCGAGCGCAATCTGGCCGACGGCGGCCGCTGCCTGGCTTTCCTCGAGCTTCAAGGCTCTCTTGCCGAGGCCGAGAATGGTGCGGCCAAGCGCGATCGCGCCGGAGGATACGACGAGGATCTCGGCCCCGCCCTGAGCAAGCACGGCGATATCGTCGGCGAGCGAGGCCAGCCAATCGCGCTTCAGGCCGCTCGCGCGGTCGACGAGCAGCGCCGAGCCGATCTTGACGGTGATACGCCGGTATTTCCTGAGCGACTGCATGGCCCTACTTTTCCCAGCGCGTCTCGACCGGGGCGGCAATTTGCGCGCGGGCTTCGGCGATCACCGCCATCAGTGCGCGCTGCACCGCCTCGACGCCCTCGCCGGTGACGGCGGACAGAAGCATCGGCGCACGCCCGGCGGCGCGCTTCAGTGAAGCGACCTTCTTCTTGCGCGCGTCGGCGTCGAGCGTGTCGACCTGGCTCAGCGCCAGGATCTCGACCTTGTCGGTCAGGCCGTGGCCATAGGCTTCGAGTTCGGCGCGCACGGTCTTGTAGGCCTTGCCCGGATTCTCCTCCTGCGCCGAGACCAGGTGCAGCAGTACACGCGTACGCTCGACATGGCCGAGGAAGCGGTCGCCGATGCCGACGCCTTCATGCGCGCCTTCGATCAGACCCGGGATATCGGCGATGACGAACTCGCGCGCATCGATGCGCGCGACGCCGAGGCCCGGATGCAGCGTCGTGAACGGATAGTCGGCGATCTTCGGCTTCGCCGCGGTGACGGCGGCCAGGAACGTCGATTTGCCGGCATTGGGCAGCCCGACCAGTCCGGCATCGGCGATCAGCTTCAGCCTGAGCCAGATGTTGAGCTCTTCACCCGGCAGGCCGGGATTGGCGCGCCGTGGCGCCTGGTTGGTCGAGGTCTTGAAATGCTGGTTGCCGAAGCCGCCATTGCCGCCCTTGGCAAGCAGGAAGCGCTGCCCGACGACGGTCATGTCGCAGATCATCGTTTCATTGTCTTCCTCGAAGACCTGCGTTCCGGCCGGCACTTTCAGCGTGACGTCGGCACCCTTGGCGCCGGTCATGTTGCGGCCCATGCCGTGGACGCCGGTCTTGGCCTTGAAATGCTGCTGGTAGCGATAGTCGATCAGCGTGTTCAGGCCGTTGACCGCTTCCAGCCAGACATCGCCGCCACGGCCGCCATCGCCGCCATCCGGCCCGCCGAACTCGATGAATTTTTCGCGCCGGAACGAGACCGAACCGGCGCCGCCGTCGCCGGAGCGGACATAGACCTTGGCTTGATCGAGAAATTTCATTGGATCGCAGTTTCTTTTATTGGCCTTGCGGCATTGCTCTAAACCTTGGGCCTTGCTCTAAACCAAGGCGCGGCGAAGGGCGAGGCCGTTTTATGACGATGGCCGCGTGGGGTTGGCCGGAGATTGCGGGATGAAGCTTGTAACCTACAACATCCAATACGGCATCGGTCTCGATGGACGCTACGATGTCGGGCGAATTGCTGATGCCGTGCGCGGCGCCGACGTGATCGCGCTGCAGGAGGTCACCCGTAACAACCCCAGGAACGGCAGCCGCGACATGGTCGCCGAGATCGGCGAGGCGCTGCCCGATTATTTCGCCGTCTACGGCAGCAATTTCGAGGCCAATATCGGATCGCGCATCGAGGATAGCCGCGCCATCACCACCACCTTCCAGCTCGGCAACATGGTCTTGTCGAAAACGCCAATTCATCTGTCGCGCAACCTGCTTTTGCCGCGCAGCCGCAGCTTCGAGATGATGAACTTCCAGCGCGGCGCGCTGGAGGCGCTGATCGAGACGCCGCTTGGTTTCATTCGTTTCTATTCCATCCATCTCGATCACCGCAGCCCGGTCGAGCGCGCCAGCCAGATACAGTTCCTGCGCCGGCGCCTGTTGAACTATGCGCTCGAAGGCGGCGCGCTATCTGGCGTCGCCGAGATCGGCCTGCCGGAATTGCCGCACCCGGAGGCCTTTGTCGGCATGGGCGATTTCAACATGCTGGCCGGTTCGCCCGAATATGTCGAACTCGCCGGCCGGCCGGATCATGAATTCGGCATGCCGCTGACCGCCGACTTCGCCGTCGATGCCGCCATGCGCCTCGATGTCGCCGGCGAGGATCTCGTCTCCTGGGTCGACCCGAAGGACCCCGCCAACGCCAGCCGCCACAAGCGCATCGACTACGTCTTCACCAGTGCGTCGCTTGCCCGCTCGCTGAAGCGCCTGTGGGTCGACCGGAAGGCGAGCGGTTCGGACCACCTGCCGGTCTGGGTAGAGCTGGGCTGAGCATAAGCCGCCAGTCCAATCGCGTATGAGAAAGCCCCCTCATCCGGCCGCTGCGCGGCCACCTTCTCCCCGAGGGGAGAAGAGACTGACGCCGGCACCAGCGACCTCCTCTCCCCTCGGGGAGAGGTCGGATTGCCCCGAATTGCCCTTCGCAATTCGGTTGGCAATCCGGGCGAGGGGGCTCTTGCTCGGCCGGCCTTCAGGGCAATCATCAAAAGTGGATCCAGTTCCGCAGGCTGGTCCACGTCTTCCTGTCCAGCCGGTAGCGCTCGACCGGCACCTGGCCGGCGACGATCGAGTTCAACATGCCCTGGCCGGCATACTGGAAGCCGCACTTGTGGATCACCCGGCGCGAGGCCGGGTTGATGACCCGGGTCGAGGCATGCAGCACCGGGATCGATGTCTTCTGGAAGGCGAGGTCGACCAGCGCGTGGGCAGCTTCGGTCGCATAGCCGCGCTTCCAGTGGGGCTCGCCGATCCAGTAGCCGAGTTCCAGCCCGCGATCGGTGGTGTTCAGCCCGGCGCAGCCGACGAAGGTATCGGTGCCGGCCAGCGTCAGCGCATAGGCAATGCCGGCGCGTCGCGCCTTGGTCATGGCGAGGAAAGCGCGAGCCTCTGCCTCGCCATAGGGGTGGGGCATGCGCGCCAGCATCTCGGCGACGTGACGATTGTCGGCAAGCTCGACCAGTTGCGCGATATCCCGCTCATCGGGAGCGCGCATCACCAGCCGCTCTGTGACCAGCACCGGGCAATCTATCGCGTAACTTTCGTCTTCTGAGTCTTCCGCTTCGGCAACCATTTCAACGTCCTCCAGGCAAAGAAAAAGGGGAGATGGAAACCCATCTCCCCTGATCCTTTTCCTGGCTTTGCCAGACACCGGTCCCGAGATGGGCGCCGGTGTTCTAGTGCGGAACCGGCTACTCCGCGGCTTTGGTAATCGGATTGACCGATACGTAGGTTCGGCCGTTGGCTTTTTTGTTGAACGTCACGGCGCCGGTTTCGAGCGCGAAAAGGGTATGGTCCGTGCCCATGCCGACATTGACGCCGGGATGCCAGGTCGTGCCGCGTTGACGAATGATGATGTTGCCCGGGATGACGGCTTCGCCGCCGAACTTCTTCACGCCCAGACGCTTGGAATGCGAGTCGCGACCGTTGCGCGACGAGCCGCCAGCTTTCTTGTGTGCCATCTAACTAACTCCGTTGCGCCGCAAGGCGCCTAAAAGGCCTTATGAACGCGTTCGCGTTCCGTTTCAAGTCCGATCCGGCCGATGTTTCGCCGGAAAAATTACTTCTTCGCCAGTTCCTTGGCCTGTTCGCGCCAGTCCTTGATCTGGTCGGCGCTGAACGGCATGTGCTCGTCGATCTTGGCGACATCCTTGTCGCTGAGCTTGGCGAGCTGCGCGAAGGTGATGATGCCCTGCTCGGCGAGGTCCTTGGCGGCGACCGGGCCGATGCCCTTGATCACTGTCAGGTCGTCCGGCTCGCCCTTCGGCGCCTTGAACAGCGGCGCGGCGACGGCCTCGGCCTTCGCTTCTTCCTTGGGGGCGTCCTTCTTTGCCTTGGCTTCCTTCGGCGCGGCCTCGGCAGCAGCCTCGGCCTTGGCTTCCGCCTTCACGGCGGCCTTCTTGGCCGGCTTGGCGCCACCAAGCAGGATCTCGGAGATCCGCACCGTGGTCAAAAGCTGGCGATGGCCGATCTTGCGGCGCGAATTCTGGCGGCGGCGCTTCTTGAAAGCGATGACCGTGCGGTTCTTGCCCTGCTCGACGACTTCGGCGGTAACCAAGGCGCCATCGACGAACGGCGCGCCGAACGTGACATTCTCGCCCTCGCCATGCGCGAGCACGTGGCCGATTTCGACGATATCGCCGACATTGGCTTCGACTTTTTCGATCTTCAGGAGATCGTTGGCGGCAACGCGATACTGCTTACCGCCCGTTTTAATGACTGCGAACATTTTTTGCCTTTCGCTGTTCGGTCGGCCTCGATGAACCGCCTCTGGCGGTTCGGCCGTCTTTTTGTCAGTCTGCGGGTTCAAAAAACAAGCGGCGCGGAAGAACCCTCCACGCCGATTGCACGCTGTCCCTAACCGAAGGTTGCGTGGGAGTCAAGGCAAACAGCCCGATTCCTTGCCTTGGCGGACCAGCCGACATTGCCTGCCGAGGACGGGCGGCATCGGTCCAGGCAAGGTCCGGGACGGCAAGCTGAATTTCCGGCGGATTTGGCCTTGTAACCTGCCCGATCAGCCGTTATCTAGTGCGCCGCGCCGGCAACGGCCGACCATGACCGCGGAGAGGTGGCAGAGTGGTCGAATGCACCGCACTCGAAATGCGGCATGGGTGCAAGCCCATCGGGGGTTCGAATCCCTCCCTCTCCGCCATCATTTTCAGCTATCCCGTTGGTTTCATTACATTGTTTTTTGACGACTTTTGTAAGCCTGCACCTTTGGCTGCATCTAACAAGGCGCTTGGGCTGTCAAGACTGGCCGACTAGCAAAAGCCTGCCGCAAGGCTAGAACCCTTCCGAAAAGAGGGCTCTCTATGCTCCGCATCATCGCGTACCTAGCGTCTGGCTGCTGTCGACAGCCGTCGGTAGATCGGGTCCTTTGCAAGTTCAGGCGCTGCGTATCGGATTTGATCCAACGCCTCGGTAAGCCCGTGAGGAATACAAGCTGGCATCGAGAACGCCGTAAACGTCGACTACAAGATCGCGGAAATCTGGCAACCCTACGGGCCTCGAAATGCCTGCACCGCAAATGAAGAGAACCTCACCACGCGCGTGGGCAAGCAGTAAGCGTTCGGGAATCGCCGCCAAACCGTCGCCCAATGAGATCACGCGATCTTGCGCCGAAGCTTCAGTCTTCAAAGCCGCTGCCTGCTGATTAGAATCGGAAGTTACTGACTGCATCAGAAAGCATGGAACCCGGCATCAAACAAACGCCTGCCGGCTGGTTTTTTTCGTCTGTGCTCAACCAATAACACCGAGCCTAGGAATTTTGCGCACTTGCAGGGTCGAGTAGGGGTAAAGTTAGAGCGGGATGAGATTAGTTTCGGTCATATCCGGAGTTTTCGAAGTAGTGTGAGCATTCTGTCGGTGTGATGCGG
>NZ_JAIUGQ010000082.1:0-9379 GCF_020164715.1 Mesorhizobium sp. ESP7-2 | reverse complement strand
CAAACTGGGCAGTATGTCGGCTCGGCGTTCATCAACTCCAGCCGTGCCATCCGAGAGCGGCTATGGAAGCGCGTTCAGGAGCATGCCGGGCCGGCGCCCAAAGGAATGAAGCGACCAGCGACGCAGTGGGTCAAGCCCGGCATCATCGGCTGTGTGAAGCACTTGCGCGGCGAGGAGGATTTGCGGCACGCTTCGCTGCAGGATTTTCGCGAGGAGAATCATGCCGATTCGACGGAAGGCAACTGAAGCAGGAATTTTGGAACCTGAGGAACTGGCATTGCTGGGCCGGGTATTCGAACAGGTCACCGTCAACCGCCAGTCACCCGAAGCGCTAGACGCGCTCGCATCGCGCGTCATCGCGAACTATATGGCTGGGGTGACCGACGAAGCCGAGCTGGTCTTGCTGTCCCGGCAGCCGCTCGGCCGGTAGGGAGAAGATTGATGGCTGTTGCCAAGAAGGATCAGGAGCGCATCACCTATGCCTGGATGTATGGCGTCCAGGCACGCAAGGATGGCAAGGAGCGCACGGTGCCTGAGTATTGGCAGGAACAGGCCGACGCCTGGCTACAGGGCTTCGATGGGGAGCCGTTGGAGAGTGCTGGCGTCCGGTTGCCGGTAAGTAACAACATCGAGGCGGAGCTTGACGAGGCCGCCGTGAAGAAGTCGGAACCTAACGCGGTGTCCGGGCTTATCGCCGAATGGGCACACACCGCATCAACTTGGCGGATGTCATCTCCGTCGTCGGGCTCACGCACAAGTTGACCGACGTTTTGACGGCGCTGTCCTAGAATAGGACGGCGCTCCATTCGGCGGTGGTGCCATCCGGAAGACTTACTTGCGTTCGCGCCGCGCCAGTCAATATCCTTTCAGCAGTTCCACTGCCCGCGGCAGCGGCTGCCTGAGCCCGCGCTGTGGTCAGGAATGGGATGGAACCCGCTCCGTGTAGAGTTCTGGAGCGGGTTCCTGCCGCCCCAAGAAACGGTGCCTTATCAAAGCCGCGCCGAGGGCGGGGCAATGCGTTGGTCGAGCAACAGTAATGTCTACTGGCCCGCTGATCTGGAGAAGCTCCAGCGGGTATTTGATGTGTAGCAAGCGCCGTCTAGCCAAAAAAGACAGAGAACAAGCGGGAATCCCTGGCTAGGGAAGTGTTCCAAGTTTTTGATGCCGGGACCACGGACGGAGCGGACCTATTGCGGGCCATTTCCAAGCGGGTGAGACGTCCCCCTTGATGGCGGCTTTCTATGTGGCCTCGGTCTTAAGCGCCAGAACACGCCGAGTGGCGAAGCTATGTCGGAATTTGAAATGGCGGCGCAGCAGGCCATCGCTGCGGCGATTATCGATGGCAGCATTCACGCCGGTCTCGACGTCGCGCTCGGGGATCTGCGCGAATGGCATAAGCTGCGGGCGTGGTGCAAGAATTGCTCCCATCACGCCGAGGTGAAGGCGGCGGCGCTGATCCGCCGATACGGCAAGGACGCGCTATTCAGCACGGTTGAGCGAGCGCTTCTCTGCACGAGTTGCGATCGTGGCGGGCCGGTCCGGCTGGAAATCCACAAACTGCCCCGGAACTAGGCGCGACGAGACACGACCGTTCCTATTCGTCGCTATTCTCGTCGTCATTTCCATCGTCAGATTGGCTATTACGACTTGCGTCATCCCCGTGCTCTTCGACGCGCGCCTCGGCGGTAACGTATGGGGCTTACATCCGAGCTTCGGATAGTCTGACTTGCTTTGCGCCTACAACAGAAAGTCGCAGAATCTGAAAGGTATTGAATTAAGTATGTTTTCTCTGCCGCATCGCAGCGCTGTAAGTTGTCAGGCAGGAGCGTATTCGTTGGCCCGCGGCCTGTGAAATTGAGTAGCTCGCCAGTCACCTCGCGGCTCTGAAACCTAACGCTGGACTGCGCGGCAGCTTCCGTTTTCACGACGAGTTCGCACTTGCCGTCGACCTGATCAACCGCCGCCGGGGCAGCTTCGATGTGATGTTCGAAGCTTCCGGCAATGAGCGCGCCGTGCGGGGCGGGCTCGACGTCCTGAAGCCGCGCGGCGTGACCGTTAGAGAGCTCTGATGTTCCGCTTCGGTTTGCAGTTTGAACTCTTCGCCGCGGCGGACGCATTCTGCCTTCGGGGCGTTCGGGACGTGGAACAAACATCGGTACGACAACCGGTCTGAAACTTCACGCCCTTTGCGGAGCGCCCTGCCCCTTCCGGTATTGCTGTCCTGAAGGCGGCGGCCCTGCCGTCCATGCTTGACAACCGGCCCTGAATTTACGTTCGTGCGCTTGAAACTCAAAGTTAGGTGAACGTCTACATGCCGGAATTGGGCAATGAAGTGGCAATTATTGGAGCGGGCATCGTCGGCGTCAGCGCAGCTCTTTATTTGAAGCGGGCAGGTCGGAACGTCACGATCCTCGACCCGTTGCCCCCCGGCACCGCGACCTCTTTCGGCAATGCCGGAATGGTCAGGCACGATTGCAACGTGCCTGTGGCCATCCCTGGAATGCTGCGGCAAGTGCCAGGCTGGCTCACCGATCCGTTGGGACCACTGGTTTTGAGGCCTCGCTACGCGTTGAAGGCAGCGCCTTGGCTGCTCAGATGGATTCGGGCCGGACGGATGGACCGCGTGAATAGGGCAGCAGACGCCCTATGCAACCTTCATAGGGGCAACCTCGAATGCTATCGTGATTTGATCGGCGGTCCAACGTTCGCAGCCTTGATCCGCGAGGTAGGCGGTATCCAGATCTGGGAAAGCGAGGCCCTTGGTCTCTCCGACCGCGTCACTGCTGAAATCAACGAGCGGCAAGGCGTCGTCACCGAACCGTTGTCTCGCTCGGATTTGGAGCGCTTGCTGCCGGGTGTTTCAAACATTGCAAAACGCGGGCTCCTCTATCCCCACAACGCCCATACGATCGATCCACATAGCTTGGTCATGGCCATTGCTGACGGGGTGCGACAAGTCGGCGGCGTGTTCGAAGCGGAACGCGTGCTGAAGATCATCCCTCGCGAAGCAGGTGGCTACACGCTTATGACGAACACGGCCAACCGAAAGGCGGACGCCGTGATCATCGCCGCTGGCGCCTGGTCGAACCGCTTGCTCGAGCCGCTCGGTGCCGAATTGCCGCTCGAGACGGAACGTGGTTACCACCTGATGATCCCCTCCCCGTCGATCGAATTGCCGATGCCGGTCCAGATGAAGAACCGGGGTTTCGCGCTGTCGCCGATGGAACACGGCCTCCGTCTTGCCGGCACGGTCGAGATTGCCGGCCTGGAAGCCCCACCTGACGAACGGCGTTCCGAAATCCTCCTCACCCACGCTCGAGCGCTGTTTCCCGATCTGAAGGGCGGAGAGCCGACGATCTGGATGGGCTTTCGCCCCTCCCTGCCTGACAGCGTGCCGGCGATTGGCCAGATGCGGGGACATAGCTCGCTCTTCGTCGCGACTGGCCACGGTCATACGGGTATGATCGGCGGTGGCTCGACGGGACGGCTGATCGCCGAACTCGTCACCGCCAGTCGGCCCCATATCGACCCCGCGCCATATTCGCCTGACCGCTTCTGAAACGCCTAAGCAACGCGCATTGAGCGGCGTTCGCGGACGAGGTCCATGCCTTGATAGGCCCAGTAAGTCATTTGGACAGCGGCAGTGCCGAAAAGGCCGCCGTTCCACAAAAAACCGAAAGGCGCAAACGCGCGATAGCGGTTGCTTTCGCCCGCAATTGCCTCGGCGACCACCCGGGCGCCGATCGCGGTGGTGTTGAGACCATGGCCGCCGAACCCGGTACACGCCCACACGCCCGGCATAACCGGTCCGATCAGCGGCATTAAATGTCTTGCATAAGCCATCAGTCCCGACCATGCCACGTCGACCTTCAAGCTCTCTAGTTGGGGGTAGGTCGCGATCATTTCTCGCCGGATCACGGCAGCGATATCGCGCGGGTCGGTGGTGCGCGTGGTTATGCGCCCACCCCATAGCAGCTTGCCGTCAACCACGCGGTAGTAGTCGCCGGCGCGCCGGCCATCGCTGATCCCTGATTGCGTGCGGATCGCGGTCGCGATCAGTTCGGGCGCCAGTTCACTCAGCACGACGTATGTGGCGATCGGCAGCAAGGCGCGGCGCAGAGCCGGCAGCACGCGGTCGGTATAGCCACCGCCGGCAAAGACGACGCTCGCAGCTCGTACTTCGCCTTCGGGCGTGCGAATTCTTTTTTCCGCGCTTGTGAGATCGGCAGAGACCGCGGGCGTGTCCTCGTGAACGGATCCGCCGAGCCGAACAATTTCGCGCGCCAGCGCGCGGGCATAATTCAGCGGATGGAAATGGAACGAGGCGTCGTCCAGGAGCCCTTGATGGTACTTCCTCGATAGCAGCAGGCTTTGTACTTCCTCGCGGGAAAGCAAGCGCAACTGGCGGCCGAACTCAGTCTCCTGTTCGTCACGCTGAGCCTTCAGTGCCTCGCTATTTTCGTAACGCGATGCCCGCAAGATGCCGTGAATGACCTGCGCATCGGTGATGGCCAGGTCGCGGATGGCGTCGGAGACCATGGCGACGCCCTCCATCGAAAGGCGAAACAGGGCCCTGGCATGCTCGATACCGACGCGCTTACGGATCTGGTCGCCGCGCGCCGCCCACCCCGGAGACACGAAACCTCCGTTGCGGCCCGACGCACCCCAAGCGACGCAGCGCGCCTCAAGGACCGTCACCGAAAGCCCGCGCCGGGCAAGCTCGAGCGCAGTCGTCAATCCCGCGAGGCCGCCGCCGACAATGCAGACGTTCGCCTCATGCCGGCCAGACAGCACGGGGTACGAAGCCTCTGAGGTCAGCGTGCGTCTGTAGTAGGTGTCGACATAGGGGGTCATTGGATCCGCCGGCCACGCTGGCTCAGTCGAGGTTGATGAAACGAGTGCCGCCGACCTTACGCTCCGCCCAACGCGTGAAACGCAGGACCGGGTAGCAGTAAGCGAAATAAATTAGGGCGATCACGCCGTATACGAAAAGCACGTCGCGCGGGAACCGCATGATCGAAATCTCACCCTGGCGCGTCAGCTCCGAGATGCCGATCACCGAAAGGATGGCTGTGTTCTTGATGATGTTGACATAGACGCCGCTCATCGGCGGCACTGTCAGCTTCAAGGCCTGCGGCAGGACGACCAGGCAGAGTATCGGGACACGTCTTAAGCCCAGGGAGGTGGCAGCCTCCCACTGCCCCTTTGGAACAGCGTCGATGGCCCCCATCACGATCTCGGCGACATAACTGGAGGTATAGACCGACAGCGAGACGAACGCCGCCATCTCGGAACTCCATTGCAGCGCGTCAATGCCAGTGTTGGGCAGCACGAAATAGAAGACGTAGAGCTGCACCAGGAACGGTGTCCCGCGCAGCATGTGGATATAGAGGCCGAAAAGCTGGTGGAACACCGGCACCCGCTGGCTTCGCACGACGCCGATTACGAAGCCCAGCACGGAGCCGACGACGATTGCGATGAGCGAGACCCAGAACGTCTGCACGAAACCGGTCCACAGGAACGGCAGGATGGCGACGACTATGTCGAGATAATGCTGCATTCCTACCTCCCGGCGTTCCATGCGGGGCCGGCGAGCCAGCGCTTTACCGTCCATGACAAACCCAGCATCACGGCGTAGATGGCGAGATAGCCGGCGGCTATGGTGAGGAAGCTCTCGTTGGGCCGCACCCTTTCGCTATTCAGCAACAGGCCGGCACTGAGGAAATCAAACACCGCAATGATCGAAAGAAGTGAGGTGTCCTTGATCAGCACCGCGGTCTGACCAAGCAGCGGTGGCAGTGTATTGGCGAACGCCTGCGGCAAGACGATGTATCGCAACCGCTGCAGGTAGGACATGCCAACTGCCTTGCCGCCTTCGATCTGCCCCCGCGAAACCGACGCGATGCCGCCGCGCACGATCTCGCTCATGTAGGCGGCATTGTGCAGCGACAACGCCATGATACCGAGCGTCAGTTCGCTCCAGCGGCCAGTTGCCGGAACCAGGACGGGCAGGCCGTAATAGATAAGATAGATCTGCACCAGCAGGGGGGTCGCCAGAATGAACGCGACATAGCCGGCCACCGGGCGCCACAGAATTGCGCGGCTCGACATGCGGCAAAGCGCCAACATCGTGCCGAGGATGACGGCGGCGATGAGGCTGACAGCCGCCGCGACAAGCGTGTTTTCAAGACCCTCGGCGAAGCGCCCGAGATACTGCTCGACGATGCGATAGTTGTAAAAATCGAGGACCCAGTTCATCCGGTTTCCGCATTGGAGCTCAGGGCTTTGACCGCCTCGGCGACCTAGTCAGGATGTAGGCTATGGGCAGATCGACGCGGCGCGGGATCACCGCGTCGATCGGTTTCAGAAGCCCTATTTGTGATCCTTCTCCCAGGCATCGGAGGTCCACCAATAGGCCAGCAGTGTCTGCAGCGAATTATCGGCGGTCTTCAGCTCTACATAGTTGTCCAGCCACATCTTGAGGTGGAAAGCGTTGGGCCGGGTGGCAAAGGCCAGCGGCTCACGCGTCATTATGCCTTCGAGCGGCTTGAGATTTTCGAACTGACGCACGTACGAATTATAGTCCTGCCCGCCGACCATCGCGTCGACCCGCCCCATGGTGAGGGTCTGCGCTACCGCCGGGCCGCCGCCTGCAAACACCTTCAGCGTCGCTTTCGGCAGATATTTGGTCACGGCATCGGCATAGGTGCTGCCTTGCAGCGCCGCCACCGTCACACCTTCCTTGTTGAGGTCCTGCCACGTCTTGTACTGGGAGTCCTTGGCGGCAAAGGCCAGCGTGTCGTTGAAGAACATCGGCCGGGAAAACAAAAGCTGCGCCGCCCGTTGCGGCGTAGGGGTCATGTCGCCGGCAATCATGTCTGCCTTGCCAGCCAGAAGCGCCGGAATGAGGCCTTTCCAGTCGTAATCCTGGAATACAACCTTCACGCCGAGATCGGCAGCCATCTGCTTGGCGAACTCGACGGCAAGGCCGGTGCGCTCGCCCTTTTTATCGACGAAGCTGACCGGCGGACCCTGCGTCTGGACGGCGACGACCAGTTCGCCCCGCTTCAGGATATCGTCCATTTCGTCGGCGTGCGCCACGCTCGCTAGCGTGAACCAGGCTGCCAGCATGATGGCCAAGGTCGCGGCTGCTCCGGTCAATTTTGTTTTGAAACTGTTCTTCATCTTCTCTCTCCCTTTTCTTCCTTTGTTGATTGCGATCTGACATTGTCCAACATCATAGTATCTGATTGAGGAACCCCTTTGTCCGCTCTTGCCTTGGCGAGTGGAAAATCTGCTGAGGGGTGCCTTCCTCGATGATCAATCCGGTGTCCATGAAAAGCATGCGGTCGGCGATTTCACGCGCAAAGCCCATCTCGTGGGTAACCACCGCCATCGTCATCCCTTCAGATGCCAAAACCTTCATCAGGTCGAGAATGCCGGTGACGGTTTCGGGGTCCAGCGCCGAGGTCGGCTCATCGAACAACATCACCTTGGGGTCCATGGCCAGAGCGCGGGCGATGGCCACGCGCTGCTGCTGTCCACCGGACAGTTGGCTGGGGTAGTGCCCCGCGCGATCATCTATGCCCACTTTGTCGAGCAGCTCATGTGCCCGACGCAAGGCTTCCGTCCGGGAACGGCGACGCACCACAGTTTGCGGCAACACGACATTGTCGAGCGCCGTTCGATGCTGGAACAGATTGAATGATTGGAAGACCATACCCACCTCGGCGCGTAGCCTGTTGAGGTCGGCCCCGGGTTCAGAAAGCGAAACGCCATCAATGACGATCCGCCCGGAATCAATCCTCTCAAGAGCGTTCATCGTGCGAAGGAATGTGCTCTTGCCGGAGCCGGAAGGTCCGAAGATGACGAGCACCTCGCCATGCCCGATTGCAGTGGTGACCCCGGCAAGCGCAAGGTGTGAACGGCCATCATTGGACTGATAGGTCTTGCGGACGTCTTCAGCGACGATGATCGGCTTGCGATCCTGATCAGGCGTAAGCTTCACGATATCCCGAACGCAGGTTCGCGTCGTGATTGAACGTTCTGTATTAGCCCAGGGATTCCCCCAGTCGACATTAAGTGCCCAAATTCGGGCGTATCAATTTTGCCGTCGCATCGGCTAGTTCGAAAGCCGGCGGTCATCTTTCCTATCCAATTCATTCTGGTACTCTCGCAAGCGTCGTCATGAAAGCCGATCGAACTGGCCAAAACAAGCGGTTTCTTCAAGATGCTTGTAAGGTTCGAAGGCACGCTATGGTGGAATATAAGCTTCGTCAGGTGCTTTCCAGATATGAGGCCGGCGAACTGACTTAGTTTGCGCTAAATCATATGTGTCGCCGAGCAATTGCTGGCTGCAGGTCACCAGGCAGCGGGAGATGTCCGGCCAGCGGGCACTCGCCCGCTCGGTAACTAGGCTCAAAATTCAACACTGCCAATCATGCGACTTTGGGAGCACAAAAGGCGATGAAAGCGCAGTCTTGTAAGCTTCAGCCTTATCACCTTGAGGACGGCTCGCGAGAAGTTGCGTCGAGCAAATTGCCGCCAAGGTGCTCGGCGAGCCAGAAGATGTCCCCCTCGCATCCGAAAGAGGATGCAACCGTCCCCTTTGCGCCATGACCGCGACCCGAATCTCGCCCTGGCGGCGGCGTGCGGGCCGAACCGACAGATCCTGCGGCCGATCGCCCGATCAGGACGCGATACTGACCTTCTTGCCGAAGAAAGTGGAAGCTCGTCCAGGGATGGCTGCAAGCAAGCAAACGCACATTTGCACGAGCGCCTCCGACTGCGACAATGGCCGTGCTTGTATCCTCCAGCCCCAGTTGGGCGCCGCAACAATCCGTCGGCGCCCAGCGCGCGCCGGGCTTGATCAATTCGAGTCCGCGGCGGTGAACCGCGACATTTTTCTGCCAAATGTCGAGGCTGGCGTCGTCGACATGGTCGCAGAACAGCGTCCGTTCGAGCGCGGTGTAATAGCCGAAGATCATCGGGAACGCGTTGAGCGACAGGATATCGCCTGACCGGACGATGCGGTTGGTGACCGGATTGTGCGCGCCGTCAGTGTTGATGCCGGACTGAAACCAGGTCCAGGTGTCCATCAGTTCGACATAAGGGTGCGATTTTGCGATCTCGCGGATCATCGCATTTGTCGTCGCGATCGCCACCTCGTGCTCAGCCACGCCGGCCTTCACGGCAGCCACGCAAGCGGCACCGCCGACATCGCAGACGTGCGCCCCCTCGCGGATCAGCTTTTGCTCTTCCAGCGACTTGATGGAGCGCATCCATATGGACGGTTGGGCGATGTCGACGATCTCGACGTCGGGGAAGGCGTCCTGCAGCAGCTTCCTGAATTCGAGGTTGACGTGGTCGAACTCGATGC
>NZ_JAIUGQ010000081.1:0-10062 GCF_020164715.1 Mesorhizobium sp. ESP7-2 | reverse complement strand
ATCCTGGCACGCATGGCGGAGAAAGGCAGCGCCGACGCGGTGGCCGAATTCTGCGTGCCGGTCGCGATCGCCTCGCTTGCCGCGTTCACCGACGTGCCGCTGGCTGATTCCAAAAATTGGCTCGGCTGGATCACCAAAATGTTCAACGTCAGCGATCCCGTCGCCGGCGCGGCCGCGAGCCGCGATCTCGTTGCCTATATCGACGGGCTGATAGCGGCGCGCCGGGAGGCTCCGACGGGCGACTTCATCAGCATGCTGATGGCCGCCGAGATCGATGGCGAAAGTCTCGACGACGGCCAGATACGATCCTTCATGACGGTGGTTTTCGGCGCCGGTTTCGAGACCACCGCCGACGGCCTCTCGGTCATGCTGCATTGGCTCGCCGAAAATCCGGGCAGCTTGGCGCGCTTGGCCGCCGAGCCAAGCCTGATCCCGACGGCGGTCGAGGAATTCCTGCGCTTTTCCGCGCCGATCCAGATTTTCGGCCGCAACGCCGCGCACGACCTGACCGTGCACGAACGCCGGATCCAGGCTGGCGACATAGTCGCCCTTGGTTTCGGCTCCGCCAACCGCGATCCAGCCGCGTTCGAGGCACCTGACGAACTGCGCCTGGACCGAAAGCCGAACAGACATCTCACCTTTGGCGCAGGGCCGCATCTCTGCGCTGGCGCCGGTGTCGCCCGTATGGAATTCGCATTGACGCTGGAGGGTCTGATCGAGGCCGGAATTGGCCTGGCCCTCGACCCTGCGGTTGCGCCACGCTGGAAAACCAGAGGCGACCGGCGCGGCTTCGCGAGCCTGCCCTTGCTCATCGAAAGAAAGAAGACGGATTGACCATGGTTCATCCCACCACCCGCATGCGCTTTCACGGCGTCGCCGCCTACGAAATCCTGACCCGCGACGGACTGCGCATCCTGTGCGATCCATTCCTGGATCAGAATCCTGGCGCGGCGACGAAATCGACCGAGTTCGATCAGGTCGATCTGATCATCGTCAGCCACGCCGCCTTCGACCATCTCGGCGATACCGACAAGATCGCCGCCAAATATGGTTGCCCGGTCGTCTGCGGCGGCGAGGTCAAGGCATGGCTCATGGACCGCGGCATCCCAGCCAGCCAGATTCGCGCAACGACCTGGGGCATTCGCGTCAAGGTCGCCGGCATCGAGATCCAGCCGCTTGAATGCCATCACTGGTCGCAGATCAGGCTGAAGGACAATTCCTTCATTTCCGGTGTGCCAATGGCCTTCATCGTCTATGCCGACGACAATCTGCGCTTCTACCACTACGGCGATACCGCCATCTTTTCGGACCTCAAGCTGCAGGCCGAACTCTACAAGCCGAATGTCGGCTGTATCGGTATCGCCAACCCACAGGAGATCCTGCATCTGAATCCGATGCCGGGCGAAATGCTGACCGGTGAGATGAGCCCTTATGAGGGCGTTCTCGCCACCCAATGGCTTGGCCTCGAGACTGTGCTGCCGTGCCACTACATCAAGCTCGATGGCGACAAGGACGTCGCCGATTATATGAAGCACCACCGCGAGGCCAAGGCGCGCGGCGAGGCGATCGCAGACCCTTATCTGCTGCGTGCCGGTGACTGGATCGAATTCGACCGCGACGGCAAGGTCCTGCGGCCGGCCAAGGCGGCCTGACGCGATGCGCGCAGCTGTCTTCGACGCACCTTTTTCAATCCGCATGGCCGAGGCGCCGAAGCCGCAGCCGCGAGCCGGAGAGGTGTTGGTTCGCGTGAAAGCTGCCGGCCTTTGCGCCGGCGACCTCTACATTTATACCGGGAAGAACCCCTATGTGACCTATCCTCGGATCGGCTGCCACGAGATCGCCGGCGTCGTCGAAGCCTATGGTGCCGACGCCACCGGTCCAGCTATCGGCACGCGCGTCGTGGTCGACCCGTTCATCGGTTGCGGCCACTGTTACCCATGCCGGATCGGCAAGCGCAATTGCTGCGCCAACCTCACCATTGTCGGTGTGCATCGCGAAGGCGGCTTCGCCGATTTCGTCACGGCGCCGGTGCAGAATCTCAACCTGGTGCCAGAGACGCTCACCGACTTCGAGGCGGCATTCGCCGAGCCGGTGGCCATCGGCGTGCAAGGCTGCCGGCGTGGCATGGTCACATCAGAGGATACCGTGCTGGTGCTCGGCGCCGGACCGATCGGCCTGGCGATCGTCGAGGTCGCCCGCGCTGTCGGTGCAAAGGTCTTCGCGACAGATCTGTCGGCTGAGCGCCTGTCCACGGCAGCCGACCTCGGCGCCATACCAATTGCCGGCGGTGCCGGTCTTCTGGAACGCGTCCTTGAGATCACCAGCAGCGAAGGCATGCCGGTTGTCATGGAGGCGACGGGCGCTGCTACGATGATGGAAGAGACGATCGATCTCGTCGCAGCCGGCGGGCGCATCGTCATTCTCGGTTTGCTCAAGAAGGGCCAGGGCATCACCTATCCTGGCCTCGATTTCACCCGCAAGGAAGTAACGATCCTCGGCTCGCGCGCTTCGGTCGACTGCTTTCCCGAGGCGCTGGCCCTGCTTGCCTCGGGCAAGATCCACTATCCGAAGATCGCAAGCTCCTTCGCACTCGGCGAAGCCCCCGACGTCTTCCAAAAACTCGCCGACAATCCAATGGCTTTGCACAAGGCCGTGTTCGTTTCGGAGGACTAGATGAAGCTTGTTACTTTCTCCCATAGCAAGGGAGGCCATACCCATCACGCCGGCGTGCTCGACGGCGATCACGTCGCATGTCTGACTGAAGCCGGCATTGCCGGCAGCGTGATCGAGATCGTTCTTGGCGGCAAAAAGATGCTGGACCAAATCCGCGCCGGCGTCGCCAAGGCGCCGCGCTTTGCGCTGGCCGACGTGACGCTCGAAGTGCCGATCCGACCGGGCAAGGTTCTGTGCTCCGGCATCAATTACAAGGGCCACGCCGAGGAAAACCCCAACGCGAAAATGCCGAGCGAGCCGTTCTTCTTCACCAAGCTGCCGACTTCGGTGGTTGGGCCGGGTGTGCCGGTCGAAAAGCCTGTCAGAACCGAGCAGATGGACTACGAGGTGGAGTTTTCCGCCGTCATCGGCAAGAGGCTGCACAAGGCTAGGGAAGCCGACGTGATGCCGGCGATCTTCGGCTACACGCTGCTCAACGACATTTCGGCACGTGACGTGCAGTTCAAGGACAACCAGATCACCATCGGCAAGAATTTCGCAGGCTTCTCTCCGATCGGTCCGTGCATCGTAACGTCGGACGCGATGCCCCACCCCGACAACGTGGCGCTGAAGACGCGGCTGAACGGCAAGACCCTACAGGATGGCAGCACCTCGGACTGGCTGTTCTCACTGCCGCTATTGATTTCCTTTCTCTCGCAATACATCCCGCTCGAACCCGGCGACATCGTATCGACGGGAACGCCGGCCGGCGTCGGCATCTTCCAGAAGCCGCCGATCTTCATGAAGGCCGGCGACATCGTCGAGATCGAAGCCGACGGCATCGGCATTCTCAGAACTCCGATCGTTGCGGGATAGAAATGGCGAGGGGGTCGATTCGGATCGGCGTGATCGGCTGCGGCTTCTACGCGCAGAACCATCTGCATGCGTGGCAGGACCTCGCGGGCGAAGGCGCCGCGCTTGCCGCTGTCTGCGATGTCGACACCGGCAAGGCGGAAGCGGCTGGCCGTGCATTCGGTGTTCCGTTTTATACGGACGCGGCGACGATGCTCGCAGGCGACCGGCTCGATGCCGTCGACATCGTCACCCGCCATAATACGCACTGCGCGCTCTGCGAACTGGCGATTTCGCGCGGCATCGCCACCATCGTGCAGAAGCCGTTCGCACCGACCTGGGAGGACTGCCTTGCGATCGTCGAAGCCGCCGAAAAGGCCGGGGTGTGGCTGGCGGTTCACGAGAATTTCCGCTTCCAGACGCCGATGCGCCACGTTCGCCGCGTCATCGACAGCGGCGCCATCGGCGCGCCGAGCTGGGCCCGCATAATGTTTCGCACCGGCTTCGATGTTTATCGCACGCAGCCCTACTTCTATGATGAGGAACGCCTGGCGATCGCCGATGTCGGCATCCACGTGCTCGACCTCGCACGCTTCTTCCAGGGTGAAGTCGAGCGCATCTCGTGCGAAACCCAGCGCCGCAATCCCAAGGTGCGGGCCGAGGACACAGCCACGATGCTGCTGCGCCATCGCAGCGGTTCCGTCAGCGTCGTCGAATGCACCTATGAGGCGCGGCGCGACCCCGATCCGTTCCCAGAAACGCTGGTGGAGATCGAGGGCGACAAGGGTTCAATTGTTGTACTTCCGGGCTCGCGCCTGCGGGTTAGCAGCAACGGAGTGACGACAGAGGAAGACATTGGCTCACCGCTGCGCTCATGGACCACCGTTCGTTGGCATGTCGCCCAGGAAGGCGCGTTCCTTGCCTGCCGCCATTTTCTCGATTGCTTGCAGCGCGGCGTGCAGGCCGAGACGTCGGGGCAGGATAACCTCAAAACCTACGCTCTGGTTGATGCGGCATACCGCGCGGCAGTGGAACACCGCGCCGTCGCTCCGGAAGAGTTGAATGAAAGCGCGGGCGCGCCGCGCTCGAAAGCCCGGGGGGCGCAATGACGGCAGCGCGCGGAAACGCCCCGGCACGGGCGAAAGTCAAGGTTGGCGCAGCCTTTGCGATCACCGTGGCGTTCGAGCTCGTCGACGGCGTCTTCTCCGAATTCCATCGGCTGGTCAGCGAAAATGCAGCGCTTTCCGTAGAACTCGAGCCGGACTGCCTGCGCTTCGACGTGCTGACACCCGAGTACGCGGCCGAGGCCAAGCATGTCTTCCTCTACGAGATTTACCGGGACCGCGCCGCCTTCGACCTGCATCTCGCCTCGGAGCATTTCCGTCGATTCGACCAGCGGTCGCGTGAGCTGGTGATCAGCAAGACGGTCCTTGCCTATACGGTCCGGGAAAACGCCAAGATCGCGGAACGGACATGAGTGCCAGCGACCTTGAACTGTTCGGCACGAACGAGCCGGTCGCCGAGCGCCGGTCTCTCACGGCCGGAGCACTGACCGTGATCCTCGAAGACGGCAATCTTCGCACGATCCGCTTCGCCGGCATCGAGGTGGTCCGCGCCATCAACTATCTGGCGCGGGATGCGTCCTGGGGGACATACAAGGCCGAGATTTCCAATATGCGGATTTCGCAAGGCGAGGCTGCGTTCGAGGTCGGCTATGACGGTCTATGCAGCGGTCCCCACGGCAGCTTTTCCTACCGGATTAAGATTACAGGCGAGGCCTCGGGCACGCTGTGCATGGAGGCGGAAGGCATCGCCCTTACCGACTTCCCAACCAATCGCACGGGCTTCGTCGTGCTCCATCCCTCGGAGGCGGCGGGTGGGCGGCTGACCATCGGCCACAGCGACGGCCGCAGCGAGGAGACAATGTTTCCGGAGCCTATCAGCCCCGACCAGCCGGCTTTCGACATAAGGACGCTGACGCACGAGCCTACGCCCGGCATGGTCTGCACCGTCGCCGTGGAAGGCGATGCCTTCGAGATGGAGGACCAGCGCAACTGGACCGATGCCTCGTTCAAAACCTACATCCGTCCTCTGTCGAAGCCGCGGCCCTATCTCATCGCCAAGGGATCGAAGGACGTCCAGCGCATCGTGGTCTCCATCCAAGCCAAGACATTGCCAGCCCGACCCAAAACCGCTGACAAGGCAACCCTGATGCTAGGCGGACCTGTCGGCCGGATGCCGTCAATTGCCTTATTCCTCGACCCTGATGATCTGTCCGCGGCAGTGGCGGGAGCTTCATTGCTTGGCCCGGCACAAGAGGTCATTGTCCGCTTCGATGGTGCGCGCGCGCATGACGACCGAATGCTGCGCAAAGCGGCCGGCTTTACCGATTCGATCGGCGCCCGGCTGGCGATCGAGGTGATCTTTGATGCCGTCGACCCAAGAGCCGAGGCGAAGACCATTGTCGATGCGTTTCGTTCATCGGGCGTCGAACCCAGCGCCATCCTGATTTCACCAAGGCGCGAGTTCAAGACGCGCGCGTCGAACCTGGTGCCTACAGGCGAACGGCCGGTCGGCGATCTGGTGAACGCATTCAAGGCCGCTGGAATCGCCGCTTCGGTAGGCGCCGGATCCCCTTCCCTGTTTACCGAATTCAATCGAAATCCACCGACCGGCGACGCCGATTTCGTCTTCTTCGGCAACGCAGCCATCGTCCATGCCGCGGACGATCGTTCGGTCATGGAGACATTGACCGTTTACCCCTCGGTTATCGCGACGGCGCGGCATCTGTGTCCGGGAAAGCCGATCTGGCTTGGACCTTGCACGATCGGCATGCGCCACAATCCCTACGGCGAGGCGCTGGTGGCCAATCCTGCACGTTCACGTGTCCCCGCTGCCGGCGACGACCCTCGTCACGGCGCGTTGTTTGGGGCGGCCTTTGCTGTCGGCGTGGCGGCTCAAGCTGCCACCGCCGGTGTTGATCGTCTCATTCTCGCGGCGCCCACGGGGCGATTCGGCCTGCTTGACGCCGCCGGGGAGCGCCGGCCGCTCCAGGCAGTCCACGCTGAACTGGCAGCGGCCTCGGGCGCCGAACGCCGAGAGATTGCGGTCGATCGCTCCGGAATCGCGGCCGTTGCCTATCGTACCGGCGACGGCGCCCGCATCCTGGTCACAAATCTCACCGCCGAGGATATCGAGATTTCGGTCCCGCAGGCTTTCCAGTCTGCCGGTAGCATCGAGCCGTCGGCGACGGTGTCAACATTGCCAGGCAAGCAGCTAATTCTGCATCGGTATCGAACGATGATACTTACTGCATCCGCAACCGGTCGAAACTCAACATCGCTCGTCGATAGCCTTTGACCCAAACTGACTGATCAGCTGTCGACCGCGACAGCACGAGCTCAAGCGCGATGACGGCGTTGGGGCCGGAGCCAGACGGCCCGCTATTGGGGGGGCGAGGTCGGCGGATACCCACCATTCGGCAGACGATCGCTGAGCGGACGTTGAGACGGGTTGCATTCATACGGATGGACTTCACCGCCCCAGCGGCAGTTTGGAGACCGCCGCAAGTTCTTCCTCGTCTCTAATCCCGGCCTGATAGTTTGCTATAACGCGGGATGCGAGCGCGGGCGATTGGCCCTCGCTTTTCACGAAAAACGCGGCCCAGCAGAGCGACTTCGGAGGAATCGAACACCCCAGCTTCTTTAGCTCGTTGATAAACTGGCATGTGCCCTCCCTCGATGGATGCGTGAAAAACTAAACTCGTTCAAAGATTCGACGCAAAGCAAAAATGGATCGGTGTTGGCCCGACACCCGCCTGTCTGATGCCTAGGAGAGGCTTGACGCCGGATAGACGTACACGGCCCGCCCTGCGGACTTTGCCGGGCCGCCCAGAAGCGATTTCGGAACGGAACCAAAGAGGTGAGCTGTTCGCGATGGTCGCGCCTGCGGAGAGCCCACCACGCCCGTCGGCGGCGGCGATGTGCCCGTCCTTGGAGTGACGCAACTGATGTGTTGCCCTTGATTCGTCGGCCAGCCGCGACTTAAATAGCGCCGACGAGAAAGTGCTGCGAGTGCTTCTTGGCAGACGCGTTCAGGGGCTCGCGCGGCCGAGCTCGCGATCAAGGCACGCCCGCGTCAAAAATCAATTGCAAATCCCGCCTCAATCGCACTTCGCGCAACGCAGTCGCCGAGTTCCCAGTCCGTCAGTTCGGAATGCGGAAAAGCTCGCCGCGTTGCCTCAATGACCTCGGATATCGAGATGCTCGGCCTGCCGACGTTGTCGATCAAGTGGCAGATGATCGCTTGGCGAAGGTCCGAAAAAGCAGGCTTCTGGTCGGTCGTGGGCATCCGGCCCTAGGAATGGAGCTGGGGTGCTACGCTGTCGGCCGTCGTTTTATCGAAAGCCACAGCCACACCGTGAACGATGGATGCCGCCGCCAACATCTCCTCTAAGTGGCGGTCAGAGGCCTTACAGGTCGGCATGAGTGTTCGGATGGCGCGGATTGCCTTTGCGATGGAGAGGAACCGAGCTTTGCCTCTGGAAAGAACATAGGCCTCGGTAGCTCTTTCAACCGTGATGGAATGAAAAGCGTTGCTCATCAAGAATACCTCCCTGCCCCAGAGCAATATGATTTATCGCCAAGATCTGACAGCCTTCAAGGGCATGTCCGATTCCGACAGTCGGGCACTGGCTATGTCGAAGTGATGTTGCTCCTCCTCGCCATACGCACCATTTGTGATTTCGATCATTCCGGCGCGGTCAATAATCGTGATCTCGCCACGCTTGGCATGAACCAGCCCCCGATATTCGAGCATTTGAAGGGCGGTAGTAACGTTGGGAACCAAGCTTGGTCGCCAGAAATTCATGCGTCAGGTAGATCTTGTCCCCTTCGATGAGGTCGTTCATCATCAGCAGCCAGCGGGCGAGACGTTCCTCGATTTTCGATTGGCTGTTGACCAGCGCCATGCGGGAGGACTGGATCAGGGACGCGTGGGCGTGCCGTAGCAGTGACGGCTAAAGGCTCTGGCTTTCGGCAATCGCAATGCGGAGAGGCTCAACCGGCAGGCACCAACCGTTGCTGGCGAGTTGGATACAGGTTTCGTTAGGAGACCTGTCTTGGCCGAGAACGACCGCAAGACCCGTCATGCCATGGTGGCCGATGATGCCTACTTCGCTTTGCCGCCCTCCGCGGCGACCACGGACGCGATTCCCGTCTCGGGAAAATATACCTGCTTGATTGGCTGATATGCGATCTCGAGCCGGGCTTTGACGGCCAGTTCGACGCGATGCATCGATGGGCGTAAACGCGCGAAATCCTCAGGCGTGAGGTTTTTCAATACATGGTTGCGAAAGGTGGATTGAGGCATGGCTCTTCTCCCTAAACGGGCAAGAGCGCGTACCTCTCACTGTCGGCTACATCCGAAGGATCTGGCAGCCAATGATTAAGCTTAAGCTTCATATGCGCGCCTAGCAAACGGCCGCATCGAATTGCCACCGGCTCGTTAAGCGAGGCGTAACCATGACACACAGCCTCACGGATCGTGAATGAACGAACTGGGGTGGCGGCGGTTAAGCTCGCGCTTCCAGAGAGGACCACGTTTTGCTCGCGACCGCTTTCGCTTTGCTGATCTCATTCTCGGTCAGCGTTGCCCTCGTTTCATGGGCCGCGCCGATCGGCGCGGAAGCCATATCCACCGACCTGCAGAAGTCCATCGACGGATGGGAATTGCGTCAAACAATGTCCGACGCGCTCCCGCAACGCGCTAGATGATTGCCTCGCGCGCAGAACACCCTCAAACGAGACGACCGTCTCGACGCAGGCTGTGGTGCGATCATCAACATCTTACGGCTTTGGTTGCCGATCGCCGGATTTTTTCGCGGCGGCTCTTTTGGCAGGTGTCTTAGCGCCTGCCTTGCGGCCGAGGCCCATAGACTTCGCGAGGGCTGATCGCTGAGCCGCACAGCTAGGGGCCACCATACGGTAATCCTTTGCCAGACCCCATTTTGCTCTATATTAATCTGGCGTCATACACAGCAGGCCCAAGTGGCGTTTCATAGATCTGAATTTCCGCCCATTCTCCAAGGCGCACAATCCGAACGCTTGGCCCGCTGGCTCGCTCGGCATCACGCCTCCCGGAACGGCGAATCTGATCCCTCTCTGGAACATTGGGCGTCGAAAACTTCGGCGATTAAACTGTTCTCCCTTTTTTACGGTGCTTGTTCCCACGACTGTCGACTGGCCCGCTGCCATGACGTCTCCGGTGGCGGGCATTTTTTCGTATGTCGATCGCAGCAGATTGACCCATTCGGCGACAGCGAGCAGCAGGTCCTGTCACTGACCACAGATCCAATCTCTGGTCGGCCCGCGCCTCCCCTGGGGTGCGGATTATCCTCTTGGGGGCTTCTTGACAGACTTCGGCAGCGTGAGGCAATTTCGCGCCTTGAGAAATCAACCGGGGGAATACCTATGAAAAAGACCTACGAAAGACCTGCGCTGGTGAAGCGCGAGAGGCTGACGTCAGTTGTCGCCGTTTGCGTCTCGAACTGCCCGATCT
>NZ_JAIUGQ010000080.1:0-10083 GCF_020164715.1 Mesorhizobium sp. ESP7-2 | reverse complement strand
GCGACGGTGTCGATCTCCGGCAACTTCGCGGCCGGCCAGGACGTGCTCGGCTTTACGAGCCAGAACGGCATCACCGGCAGCTACAATGCCTCCACCGGCGTGCTGACCCTGAGCGGGACTTCCAGCGTCGCCAACTACCAGGCCGCCCTGCGCTCCGTGACCTACTTCAACACGAGCGACGCTCCCTCCGGCGCGGCGCGCACCGTCAGCTACCAAGTCGACGACGGCTCGGCGTCGAACCACGCCAGCAACGTCGCAACGGCGACGGTGTCGGTCACCCCGGTCAACGACGCGCCGGTCGTCAACGCGAATGGCGGTTCGCTCTCCTACACCGAGAACCAGGCGCCGACGGCGATCGGCACCGCCATTGCGGTTTCGGACGTGGACAGCGCGAATCTGACCGGCGCGACGGTGTCGATCTCCGGCAACTTCGCGGCCGGCCAGGACGTGCTCGGCTTTACGAGCCAGAACGGCATCACCGGCAGCTACAATGCCTCCACCGGCGTGCTGACCCTGAGCGGGACTTCCAGCGTCGCCAACTACCAGGCCGCCCTGCGCTCCGTGACCTACTTCAACACGAGCGACGATCTGTCCGGCGCGGCGCGCACCATCAGCTACCAAGTCGACGACGGCTCGGCGTCGAACCACGCCAGCAACGTCGCAACGGCGACTGTGTCGGTCACCCCGGTCAACGACGCGCCGGTGAATACGGTACCAGGCGCGCAGACGACAGGGGCCAATACGAGCAAGGCGATCACCGGGCTGAGCATCTCGGATGTCGACGCGCGGACGGGCAGCGAGACGGTCACGCTCTCGGTCGCCCACGGCGCCCTGGCGGTATCGGGCGGGACCGCCGCGATCAGCGGCAGCGGAACCGTCAGCGTGACCCTGACGGGAACGGTGGCGGCCATCAACTCGACGCTCGGGGCGACCGTAACATACACCCCGGCGACCGGCTACAGCGGCGGCGACACGCTGACGATGGTCACGAACGACAACGGCAATACCGGAGGGGGCGCTCTCACCGACACCGACACGGTCACGATCACCGTTAGCCCGCCGGCCGACACGACGCCGCCGACGGTATCCAATGTCACCGCGAATCCACATTTGTCTAACACTACGAACAGTGGTGTCATCACAATACAATTCTCTGAGGTCGTAAAGCATAGCACCCTTAGCCTCGATAGTGGCGCAGGCTACATAACAATCTCCAAGGGAACTCTGTCAAATCTCATTGCAGTAGATTCGGGTGGAAATATAATCGGGGACGGCTCTGGTGATAGCCAGTTCTACAATATCACCTACACCAAAGGACCAGGTAACAACTCAAGTCTAACTCTGACCGTCGCACCTGGCTTCCAGGATTTGGCCGGCAACCAGCAGAACGCCCAATTCAGTACTTCGAATACGTTTCCAGCCGGCGTCTCCGGCGAGCCGATCCATCTCGGTCTCGCCGATCCGGGCGACGGCACGGCGCTCGTCACCGTCACGGTGAAGGATCTGCCTTCCGGCTTGACCATCGACGGCGCGACGCAGAACGCCGACGGGTCCTGGACGGTGCAGTCAAACGCCGTCCAGGAACTGACGGTCACCACGCCGGCCGATTTCGTGGGCGCGGCGGTGCTCGATGTCTCGATGATCTGGACCAATGCCGACGGCACGACGGGCAGCGTTTCGATCGCCGACAATGTCGAGGCCTATGCGCCGGGGTCGCCGATCTTCGCCTGGTCTGGCGACGACGTGCTCACCGGCTCCAGCGGCAACGATCTGTTCGTGTTCTCGCAGCCGATCGGCAACGATACCGTGCACAGCTTCGATGCTGCCGCCGACCAGGTCGATCTTATCGGCTATTCGGGCTTCCAGAGCTTTGCCGACGTCCAGGCCCATACCGCCGACGACGCCAACGGAAACGCGGTGATCACGCTCGGCGACGGGCAGTCGATCACGCTGGAGGGGGTGCATTCCTCGGGTCTCGGCACCGGCAACTTCGTCTTCGACCAGACGCCGGTGGTCAACAACGCCGGCACCATGACGCTCAGTGACGGCGCGCTGCTGCCGCTGAGCGGCACAATCAACAACACCGGCCTAATCTCTCTCGACGCCGCGAGCAACGAGACGCTGCTGCAACTCATCCAACACGGGATCACCTTGCAAGGCGGCGGGCAGATCGTGCTGTCCGACAGCGATTGGAACGTGATCTCCGGCACCAGTACCGACGTCACCCTGACCAATGTCGACAACACCATTTCCGGCGCCGGCCAACTGGGCGATGGCTTGTTGTCCCTGAACAACCAGGGGACGATCATCGCCACCGGCACCCACGCGCTGGTCATCGACACGGGGGCCAACACCACCGTCAACTCGGGAACGCTGGAAGCGACGGGTTCCGGCGGCCTGACGATCACCGGCACACTCGCCAATTCCGGGCTGATCTGGGCCAATGGCGGCAACATCACAATCAACGGCCAGGTCACCGGCGAGGGCGACGCCATCGTCGGCAATCTTTCGAAGCTGGAGTTCGGCACTGCATCGTCGGCGGGTGTCACCTTCGCGCAGAATGCGGCCGGCACGCTGGAACTCGACGATTCCTTCGATTTCAGCGGGCGGATCGGCGGCATCACCAATGACGACAAGCTGGACCTCAACGATATCCTGTTCGGTACCGGCACGACGGTCGCCTATCAGGCGAGCCAGGATGGTAGCGGCGGCACGTTGATTGTCTCGGATGGCGCGCACAATGCCACGCTGCATCTGCTCGGCACCTATGATGCGAACGGCTTCAAGCTTGCCGACGATGGCGAAGGCCATACCGTCGTCACCTACAATCCGGAGTTCACGCTGACGGGCGTGGCGGGCGGGACGAGCGAGTTCGTGTGACGCAAAGAGAGCGAGCCCGCAATCACGCGCGGCTCGCCCGGTTTCTGCGCCGGCGGAGTGTTTAGCTTACGAATTAAGGTTTATGGAAGGTTTACGTGCAGATCGGGTGGTCCGTTGAAGGATCCGGAGTAGTATTGGGTCCGGGCATGCATTTTGGACAGGGGGCGGTTCTCCGCTAGGTATTTTGAGTCTCGACAGCAAATCCAAGATGGTGAGGGAAGCGCTTCGCGCCTGTCGCCGCTATTTCCTGTTCGCGGCGGTGTTCAGCCTGGCGATCAATCTGCTTTATCTCGCATCCCCGCTCTACATGCTGCAGGTCTACGACCGGGTGGTCACCAGCGGCAGCGAGACCACGCTGGTGATGCTCACCCTGGTGTTGCTCGCCGCTTTCCTGGCTCTTGCCGGCCTCGACCTTGTGCGCGCCGCGATCCTGACACGCGCCAGCGCTCGGCTCGACCGGCTGCTTTCGGCCAAGATCCTAGCGGCCTCCGTCGAGACGCCGTCGCTGGGCGCATCGCAAAGCCAGCCGATCCGGGATTTCGACACGTTCCGGCAGGTTATCACCGGCAGCGGCGTCCACGCGCTGTTCGACCTCCCGTGGTCGCCGATCTATATCGGCATCATCTTCCTTCTTCATCCATGGCTCGGCTTTTTCGCGCTCGGTTCCTCGCTGCTCTTGATTGCCATGGCGGTGCTCAACGAATACATCGTGCGGGTGCCGCTGAAGCAGGCCAACGATCTCGCGACGGCCAACTACAATTTCACCGAGATGAGCCTGAGGAACGCGGAAGTCGTTCGCGCCATGGGCATGATCGACGGTCTCGTCCGCCGCTGGGGGCGCGACCGCGACCTTGCGCTGCGGCAGCAGGGGCAAGCCAGCGACCGGGCCGCACTCATGTCCGGGGTTATCCGCTTCCTGCGCCTCACCATGCAGTCGCTGATTCTCGGCCTCGGTGCCTATCTGGTCGTCGAGCGCCAGATCACGGGCGGTTCGATGTTTGCGGCGAGCCTTCTTCTGGGCAGGGGGCTGCAGCCGGTCGAACAGGTCGTCGGACTCTGGCGCAGCCTGATCCTGGCGCGGGCCGCCCTCGGCAGGGTCGAGAGGCTGCTTGACGGCGGCGCGCAAGGGGAACGCTCGTTCAACCTTCCCAAGCCAACCGGCAAGATCTCCGTCGAACAGGTCAGTTTCGCCATTCCAAGCCTGCAGAAGGTGCTGTTGCGCGATGTCTCGTTCAAGCTCGAGGCAGGCGAGGCCCTGGGCATTGTTGGCCCTTCCGGTGCCGGCAAGTCGACGCTCGCCCGTCACCTCGCAGGTATCATGCAGCCGAGTCGTGGCACGGTAAGGCTGGACGGCGCCGACATGACGCAGTGGGGAAGGGAGGCGCTCGGCGACCATATCGGCTACCTCCCACAAGACATCGAGCTGTTTTCCGAAAGCGTGGCTGCCAATATCGGGCGCTTCAAAACCGATGTCGACCGCGAGGTGATCGAGGCCGCCCGGCTTGCCGGCGTGCATGAGATGATCATCCGCTTGGCCCAAGGATATGAGACGCAGATTGGCATAGGCGGCGCGGTGCTGTCGGGCGGTTACCGGCAGCGCATCGCGCTTGCCCGAGCCGTCTTCGGAACGCCAAACCTCATCGTTCTCGACGAGCCGAGTTCCAATCTTGACGCCGACGGTGATCGTGCGCTCGCTGAATGCGCGCTGGAACTCAAGCGGCGCGGCAGCACGGTGATCATCGTGTCGCACAGGCCTTCGACTCTGGCCAATGTCGACAAGATCCTGCTGCTCAGAGACGGCGGGGTCGAGGCCTTCGGCATGAGGAACGAGATCGTGGCGCTGCTCAACCAGCGCGCCGCGCCGATTGCGGTGGCAACCCAATGACCGACATCGCGGCTACCCATCACAGCCTGTCCGGCGCCGAAAACGCGGGCGCCAACTCGGACTCGATCCGGGGTCCGGTCTTCGTCGGGTTGCTTATCATTCTTGGCTTCTTCGGTGTGTTCGGCGGCTGGGCGGCGATAGCGCCGCTCAATGGTGCGGTGCTTGCCGACGCGGTGGTGAAGGTCGAGGGCAACCGCAAGAGCGTTCAGCATTTCGACGGCGGCACGGTGAAGGAAATTCGCGTGAAGGAAGGCGATGTCGTCAAAGCCGGCGATGTACTGGTCGCGCTCGACGACACGCGGGCTCGTTCGGAGTTCAATCTCTACTCCCAGCAATATGCGCTGCTGCGCGCAACGGATGCTCGCATCCGCGCCGAACTGGACGGTAGCCAGGCGGTCACCTTCCCCAAGGACATATCCGCCGAGCACCAGAGCTATCTGCGGGACGCGATGGCAAATCAGATTGCCGACCTAGAGACCCAGCGTGCCTCGATGTCTGGCGCCAGGCAGATTCTGCAAAAGCGGATAGCCGAGCTTGATGAGCAGATCGACGGCAAAAAGGCGCGCGTCGAGTCTTTTCGCGCGCAGCTTCAGTCGACTGTGGACGAGAAGGTGGGGCTCAACAAACTGCTGAAAGCAGGACTGACGACGCGCACGCGCATTCTGGAACTCGATCGCTCGGCCGCCGATCTGCAGGGCCTCATCGATCAGGCGCTCGGCGAAATTGCCGGCGACCGCCAGAGCAAGGCCGAGCTCGAAAGCCAGATCGCGCAGCTCACCAACGAACGGCGTGCAAAACTCTCAGCCATGCTGATCGATACGCAATCGAATCTCGCCGACTTGGTGCCGAAGATGTTTGCCGCACAGGCCACCGTGGACCGCGCCGAAGTGCGCGCGCCCTACGACGGGCAAGTGATGGACCTTACTGTTTTTTCCACCGGTGCGGTTGTCTCTCCCGGCCAGACGATCCTCGATATCGTACCGACAAAGAATTCGCTGATCGTCCAGGCGCAGGTTCGCGTCGAGGACATATCCAGCCTGCGCGCCGACATGACGGCCGAAGTGCGCTTCACCTCCTATAAGCAGCGCACGACGCCGGTCATCCACGGCTGTGTCACCCGCATCTCTGCAGACCGTGTGACCGATCCCAAAACCGGCTTCCCTTATTATGTCGCCGACATAGCGGTGGACCAGCAGGAACTTGCTGCAGCGCCACAGATCCAGCTCTATCCAGGCATGCCGGCGTCCGTGATGATCGTGACCGAGCAACGCACCGCGCTGGATTACATTCTGGGACCCCTGGCGACGTCGCTGCATGGGGCGTTTCGGCAGAAATAGACAAGACAACGCGCGTCGTTCTGAAAGCCGACTTTCAGCTTCCGGCCCGGCATGACCGCCACTGCTTAGGATTGATGAAGCGGCTTCCGCTGTAGCGATCTCACTTCGGCGGTCGCCCTACGAGCAAAGACAGATCTGTAGCGCTTCCTTGTTCAACTTGGCGATGGGTGGCTGTCCCAGTCCAGTGGGCGGTGGGCGTTTGAGAACTGGTGGCGAGCTCGGCATCCGCTACGCCTCGAAGGCAGCACACGGCGATCCGGTAACCGGGTGCAGGTCACACCCAACTTCTGGACGCAGTGATCGCGGCGCACCTGTGGTACGCACCGAGGTAACTGACGCCAAGACGGGGTCAGAACAAGAGCAGTGCGAAATCGTACGCTAAGGTCGAACAGAGTGAGAACCTATGCGGCTCGCCGTAGCCCAGCCGGGAGTCTCAGCGACCGGAAGCCTTCCGGCAGGTGCTGCTCGCTATCCCAGGTGTAGATGCCGGTCAGATTGATGTGCTCCCAGCTCAGCGGCGAGATGTGCTTGAGGAGATGATCCGGAATCTCACGGCGGATGTTGCGTAAATGCGTGACTGCCCGTTCGATATAGACCGTGTTCCAGTGCACGATCGCGCTGACGACGAGGTTGAGGCCGGAGGCGCGGAAGGCTTGGCTTTCGAACGATCGGTCACGGATCTCGCCGCGCTCGTGGAAGAAGACAGCCCGCTTCAGCTTGTGTGCGGCCTCGCCCTTGTTAAGACCAGCCTGACATCGCCGGCGTAATGCAGGGCTGGAGTACCATTCGATCATGAAAAGGGACCGCTCGATCCGACCGAGTTCTCGTAGAGCCCTGGCAAGCTGGCTTTCCTTCGCTGATGCTGACAGCTTTTTCAAGATCGTGGACGGCACCACGGACCGCGTCGTGATCGACGCCGCCAGATGAAGCAAATCGTCCCAATGGTCGATAATCAGAGTGCTGTTAATCGGCGCCCCGATGTGCTTCGACAGTGCCGGATATGCATCGCCCTTCTCGAGGGTGTGGAACTTCCGGTCCTTGAGGTTGCGCAGCCGTGGCGCGAAACGCTTGCCGATCAGGGCGAACAGTCCGAAGACATGATCGCTCGCACCGCCGGTATCGGTAAAGTGTTCCTGGATGTCGAGGATCGTGTCCTGATCGAATAGCCCATCGAGCACATAGGCCGCCTCGCTTTCGGTCGGGCTGATGGGCAGGATGCTGAAGTAGCCGTACTGATCTGACAGATGGCTATAGAACTTCGATCCAGGCTCGCTGCCGTAGTGCAGATTGACGTCGCCGCGCTTTGCGGCTCGGTCGCTCGCGCGGAAGAATTGGCCGTCAGAAGATGACGTCGTCCCATTGCCCCAAAGTCGAGAATGAGAGTGACGAGTGTGCGCATCGGTAACGCATGCCTGCGCGGCACGATAGGTCTCAGGTCGAGCGTGGAATGTACGCATCCAGCCGATCTGATGCGCGCTGATTCCTTTGGATGCACTGGCCATTCGCTTCGGACCGAGATTGGTCGCATCGGCCAGCACTCCGGCCAGCATGGCCGAGACATTTCTTGGGACGTCGCCGGTGCGGACATGCGTGAATTGGTCGGCAAAACCAGTCCAATCGTGCACTTCCCTCAAGAGATCCGGCACCTCAACCATTGGATACATATCGCTGATCTCGGCATTCAGTTCCTCGGCGGCGGCAGGAACTTCGCCAGCGGTCGGTGTGACGATCAACATCCCGGCTTCAAGGCGAACACCTTCGAGCTTCCCTGACCGTGCTCTGTGCGCCAGGCGCTTCAGATTGAAGTCGAGCATCTGCCGCGCTTCGGCGAGCCAAGCCGCGCCATCACGCTGGACGCCCAATCCGAGCCGATCCTCTTCCTTCATTGTGGTGAATGCCGACCGCGGCATCAGGTGCTCATCGATCGGCCGGAAGGATCGGCTGCCGTCGACCCAAATGTCTGCAGATCTAAGCCTGTCTCGCAAAGCCGCGAGCGTTGCAATCTCGTAGACACGGCGATCAGGCTTTCCCTGTTCGAAGATGAGCCGTCGATCGGCTTGGCTGAGGTGGGTGACTGGGACGCGATCCGGGAGCGTCCGACGCCTCTCGGCATACAGGCGTTTCAGCAGCGAAATTGCCGCAAGAAGCGGATCGTGTCGCCGCGCCGATTGGAATGTGAGCGTCCGCAGAAAAGCACCGGCATACTTGTGCACGGTTGCATACTGTTCGGCCGCCAGGGCCAAAGGTGCCGCCTCGTTGTCCTCGACCATCGACTCAAGCTCAGGCTTCATCCGCAGCAACCGGTGCCATCCGACTTCCTGATCGAGTACCTCCAATGCGTTCTGGCCATAGTCATTGGCAGACTGCAGGGCGGTGATCGTATCGAGGAACATGCGCAGTGCCTTGGCGGTATCCCGTCTGCAGTCCATGTGTCGCTGCTTCTTTCGGTTATTGGCTTGCGAAAACAGCCGACCCATCAGCTTGATGAACATCGTCACCGCATCGTCGGTGAGCTTCTGGCCGAGCTTGATAACTTGGGCTACGATCAGAGCGTGCCGACGACTGGCATTGAAGTCATTGGCCAGCCATGCCGGCGTAGCATTGCCCTCCCGGATCATCTGGTCCCACCGTTCCGACGATATGCGCGCCTGCAACGTCGGATCGATTTCGAGAGCGCGCAGGAAGGCAACTCTTTCTGTCAGCCCGACCAGGTTCGACGCACCCGGCGCTTCTGGCGCCGAGCGCAGCCAATGAAAGCGTGTCTGGCCGATCGATGGGTCAACCTCTAAGAGCCTATCCAATGATTGAAGCGTATCGAGCGAGATGTCTTCAATCAGAGTTCTCTCTGCCCGCCGGCGCGCTATCGCACGGCCACCAAGGCCGATCCGTTCGATCGTGTCGATTGCCGGCAGAAGAGAGCCGCGTTCACGAAATGTGGCGACAATGGAACTGGCTATCGCAGCGCCGTCGTCGGACATCGCCGCCGTCTGAATTCCGGCCAATAGCGCGGCTCGACGATCTTGCGCCGTCGCGCTTCTCGTATCCAGATACACCATTAGGCGCGCCGTGTGATCGCGACGGGTTTCTTCACGGCGTGCATAGAGCGCGAATGCTTCTGGATCGGCGCCGATTTGGTCAGCAACATATCTGAGCATGGCGCGCGGCGGGCTCTCTTCTGCTCCCAACACTCGGCCAGGGTATCGCATCAGACATAGCTGAACGGCAAAACCCAGCCGATTATGCTCACGCCTCCGCAGCTCAATCTCCAGTCGATCTGCGGGTGACAACGAATAGTGCCGGATCAGGCTATCCTCGTCGGCTGGTATATCGAAAACCTTCTGTCGATCATGAACTTTGAGAAGCTTCCGTTTTGCCATCGTCCGACTCCCCAGGACCAATCTGCCGGGAGCGTTGTCGAGTCGGACGGACGAAGAAACCAAAACTGGTGCCTGGCGGTGCCAATCCACAGAGATCGGAGGTTGCACATCCAAGCTCCGGCACAGTTCATGTTCCGTTCGCCCTTAGCGTACGATTTCGCACTGCTCTTGTTCTGACCCCAGATAGTGGCAAGTAGGGACTGGTCAGCTACGCAAACGGATTGAAGGCACCAGCACTTCTGTCAAGATCCGGGGCTCGAACCGCCGAGGTGCGATCTGCGCGCGGCCAAACCGTAGCTCCCAGGTCGCCGCCTTGCCGGACTGGTGGAAATTCTTAAGCAGCGCAAAAGAGACGAAAGACGAAGGGTCGGTTCTTTTCTTGTCGTCCAAGTGCCCTGCATTCCGCCGTCGCTGGCCTAGATGGGCTTCACGGATAGCGAGTTCCAAACACGTACACGACATTGACTGCCAGTGAGCACCTCGGAGTGTCTCGCTCGTCCCGGTTCGACCGGTCACACCATCTTCTTCTCTGCTTGCAAGTTCCGGCCTTCAGTGTCGAGCGTGCGCTCGGCACCGAACTCTTAATGCTCTCACGGCACCACAG